>NZ_JAMYPA010000030.1:0-66604 GCF_040320105.1 Mesorhizobium sp. M0778
CAGAAACGCGCTCGACTACGTGCCGCGCAAGGTCGACGACGATTGCCTGATGGAGCTCAGATGGTTCTACGACCGGCGCGACCTTGCCGAGGTCAAACGCGACCTGGCGCAGTGGATCGCCAAATGGCAGGCCAAATACCCGAAGCTGGTCAACTGGGTGGAAGACAACATCGAGGAGACGCTGAGCTTCTATCGGCTGCCGCTTGCCCACCACAAGCACATGAAGTCGACGAACATGCTGGAGCGGCTGAACCAGGAGATCAAGCGGCGCACCCTGGTCGTTCGCATCTTCCCCAACCCGCGGAGCTGCCTGCGGCTGGTTCGGGCATTGGCGGTCGAGATCCACGAGAACTGGCTCGAGGCGACCCGCTATCTCAACATGGATCATCTGCGCGAGCACAAGAAGGAGAGCCTGAGAGCATTGGCCGCCTGAGCACCGCCGTGTGTCCGCCGCTCCGCTAAACACGGGGGCTGCGCGGCGGACACGCCGACGTCACAGCTACTGCCACGCCATTTTTGCAGAACTTGACGCACACAACTCCTGCGAGACCACAACTACGGCTTTTGGGAAGGCAAGACGTTAGAGAAGATCGAGGCAGAGCAGCCTGGGGCACTTGCCGCATTTCGAACTGATCCTGCCTATGTTCCTGGAGGCGGCGAATCACTGACTCAAGTTGCCAGCCGAACGGCAGGATTCCTGGATGCAATGCGGTCGGCAGGTGGACACCTGATAGCGGTCACCCACCCAGTGGTGGTGCGGACCGCCATGATCCATATATTGGCAGCGCCTCTGACGTCGTGCTGGCAAATCGACGTCCCTCCACTTTCTATGACTAGTTTTTATTCGGATGGTACGCGTTGGACTCTCCGCGCTTGTGGTGCGCAGCGACGTGCTGGTGGTAAAGATCCACCAGACTGAATGGCGGAAAATTCGCACCCACACCAAGAGGCGACGTTGCTCGCGCGCCCGAGGAGGTGGTCGAGGAGAATCGCGAGCGCTTATCCATCGCCGAGGCGCTGTCAAAAACTCACCCTGAGTGAAGGTTGGTTGGCGTAGTAGATTTTGCCATGGCAGTGCAAACTGGAATAATATCCTGCGCTTGTGGCCGCTTTGTCCCTTGGTAACTGGATGTTGGGCATGTCGAGCCTCTACGCCATATGCTGGCGATCGCGGCGCCCATCGATCCAGCTGCCATGCGAGATGCGAGCTATGCGGCATTTTGGATCCGCGCCTTAACAGCTTTGATGTCGCGAGCCGGCGGCAGTCCGAACATCCGGGCATACTCGCGCGTGAACTGAGGGATGCTTTCGTATCCCACCGCATAGGCGGCGTTACTAATCACCTCGCCATTCGCCAACATCATCCGGCGCGCCTCGATCAGCCTGACCTGTTTCTGGAATTGGAGCGGTGTGAGCGATGTGATGGCGCGGAAGTGCTCATGAAAAGACGACGCACTCATGCCCGCTGCTCCAGCAAGACGTTCAACCCTGAGCGGCCTGGCGAAATTCGC
Source organism: Mesorhizobium sp. M0778 (assembly GCF_040320105.1). Lineage (NCBI taxonomy): Bacteria > Pseudomonadati > Pseudomonadota > Alphaproteobacteria > Hyphomicrobiales > Phyllobacteriaceae > Mesorhizobium > Mesorhizobium sp. M0778. The sequence goes on from NZ_JAMYPA010000030.1 coordinate 1,512, forward strand.
ACGAATAAGGCCGACGGCGCGCGCCACTCGCTGTGCATGGCTTTCCGCAACGCCGAGGCTGCGGATCGCTCCGCCATGCCGACCTGACAGCAGCCAGAAATGCAACTCTCGGATCAACTGATTCTGCAGGACCGGCAGTGACGCCGGCCTGTCGAGAAGACGCACTAGACGCAGCGCAGCGTCTGCAACTTCGGTCTCCGTCGGATCGATGCGGACGGGCGTGTTCGCGGCATAGGGGGCGGAGCCGATCTCGACGACCAGGCCCTCAATCACTGCGGGATCGAGATCGAAGACGAGCGAGAGGTAGGGCTTGCTGATGTTGGCGCGTGTGATCTGACTTACAGTAGGCACGTCTGCGGTAATCAGGAGGGATTCTCCGGCACCGAAATCGAATGTCCGGCTGCCCATAGTTACCTGCTTGCTGCCCTGCAGCACCAGGGCGACGAGCGGTTTGTAGATCGCGTAATGCAGCACGGTCGGCGTGGTTTCGCGAATGAGGGTCAATCCTGGGACAGGCGTCTGGGCAATGCCGTTATCGTCTGCATGTGCCTCGGTGTAGCGGCGCACACTGTCGAGCAAGGTTTGGGTCATTTGGGAGTTGTAATTCACAATTTTCGGTGCCGCAACAGCAGTGGAGGAATAGGCAAGAAGTTACGAGGTTCGGGCAAATGCCGCCACCGTTTCAGCCAAATATGGAAACGACGCTAATTGGCGTTTTGCCACGTCGCTCTCAGATAACGAAGGTGTCTGCCATGAACCGTGATTTTCAGCTTCTAATCAACGGCAACAGCCGTGCTGGCTCGACCGGGCAAAGCGAGCCTGTTGTGAACCCCGCAACGGGGGAGAGCATCGGCCGGGTTGCGTATGCTTCACCCGAAGATCTCAGCGAAACCGTCGAGACTGCTGCACGCGGATTGCGCGAATGGCAAGCCGTGCCGCCATGGGAGCGCGGCCGCATTCTGAAGAGGGCCGCCGATCTATTGCGGGCCGACATCGAGGCCGCCGCCCTGACGATGTCTCTCGAACAGGGCAAACCGCTCGCCGAAGCCAGGGACGAGGTTGAACGATCGGCAGATTTCCTGGAGTGGGGTGGCGAGCAGGCCCGGCGCATTTCGAACCGGATTGTGCCTAGCCGGGTGGCGGGGAGCCGGATCGAAATCCAGACCCATCCGATTGGTGTGGTGGCCGCGTTCACGCCCTGGAATTTCCCGATGGCGCTTGCGGCCAAGAAGTTCGCCGGCGCTCTTGGCGCGGGCTGCTCGATTATCTGCAAACCTTCGCAGGAGACGCCGGGGTCTGTCCTCGTGATGGCCAAGGCTTTGCTAGAGGCGGGCGTCACGCCATCGGCTCTCGCCGTGATCTTCGGCCATGCCGACGCCGTTTCGAAGCATCTCATAGCAGCCCGTGAGGTTGCGAAGATCACGTTCACGGGTTCCATTGCGATTGGAAAGCGTTTGGCCGCCGCCGCAGGCGCGGTGATGAAACCGGTCACGATGGAACTGGGCGGCCACGCTCCGGTGATCGTGTGTGGCGATGTCGATCCGGAACAGGCGGCCGACATGCTGGTACGAGCGAAATTCACCAATGCCGGCCAGATATGCCTTTGTCCGTCCCGCTTCTTCGTCGAGGAAGGTGTCAGGGAACGTTTTACGGCACGGTTTATTGAGCACGCGAAGGCTTGGCGTGTCGGCTCCGGAACCGACCCGGCAACACAGATGGGGCCGCTCGCCAACGCCCGTCGTCTCGAGGCCGTCGCCCGGCTCGTTGACGACGCGCGTGCGCGCGGCGCTGCGGTTCTCGCCGGCGGGCAGCGTATCGGCAACCGGGGATTCTTCTACGCGCCGACCGTGATTGTTGATTTGCCGGACGATGCGGCGATGCTGCATGAAGAGCCTTTCGGTCCGCTCGCACCGATCATCCCGTTCAGCAACGAGAAGAGCATGTTGGAGAAGGCCAACGGTCTGGAGTTCGGCCTTGCGTCCTACATTGTTACGAATGATGTTCACCGGCAGCAACGGCTTGCCGATGCGCTGGAGTACGGCGTTGTCGGGGTGAACGGTCCCCTGACGCACCGGCCCGAGGCCCCCTTGGGAGGCTGGAAGGAAAGCGGTATCGACACCGAAGGAGGGATCGAGATCCTAGACCCCTATCATAGAACGAAGCATGTCGGTCTTCACTGACCAGTGAACCAGCGGCAGGTCAGGTCCAGGGACTGGCGTGCCGTTGACGGGCATTTGCCCACCCATTCGAGAGTTCCCACCATGCCCCCCTTTCCTTTGTCGATTCACCCTTCTCCGGTGCCGACTTCGTGCCGGTTGACATGCGCGCGATCTTCGGATCGGAGGCCTACCTCAGGCGTTGCGTCGAGGTCGAGGTCGCATTGGCCCTGGCCAGGGCGGGACTTGGCATAATTTCCTGACGCGGCGGCTAAGGCATCGCGGCAACCGCGGAAACATATCGGTTCGATATGGACCGGCTGATCGACGCGGGTATCCGCGGCTCTCCGGCATCCGACATAGAATAGATCATGCGCGGCTTGTCGGCCCGCGATCGGCGCAAGCGTGCTTCAGTCCAGCATAGCTTCATAGGAATAGGCAAGAATAGCCGAGCATCCGGCAACACCAATGGGAAGCCGGCGACGATTGTGTGTTGAGCGAACGCTCATCCCAAAGGAGTTACCGATGACCACCATCTCAATCGTTACCGGCGGCAGCCGCGGCCTTGGCCGCAATACCGCCATCAACATCGCCCGCCACGGCGGCGACGTTATCCTGACCTATAACAATGGCGCCGACAACGCGAAGGCCGTCGTGGCTGAGATCGAGGCACTGGGCCGCAAGGCGGTCTCGCTGCAGCTAGACGTTAGCAATGTCTCGACCTTCCCGGCTTTCGTCGAGAGCGTGCGTGCGGCGCTGAAGTCGACCTGGGGCGGTGACAAGTTCGACCACCTGATCAACAACGCCGGTCACGGCGAAATGGCGGGAATCGCCGAGACGACCGAAGCGCAGTTCGACAAACTGTTCAATGTTCACGTCAAGGGCGTGTTCTTCCTGACACAGGGGCTGCTGCCTCTCCTGGCCGATGGCGGTCGCATTGTGAACTTCTCGACGGGTCTGACCCGCGTCTCCTATCCTGGCTTCTCGGCCTATTCCGCTGCCAAAGGCGCGGTCGAGATCCTCACGCTTTACATGGCCAAGGAACTGGGAAGCCGCGGCATTACCGCTAACACGATCGCGCCCGGCGCCATCGAGACTGATTTCCTGGGCGGCGCTGTGCGCGATACGCCGGCCTACAACGACGCATTCGCCGCTATGATCGCTCTCGGGCGCGTCGGCCTGCCTGATGACATAGGGCCGGCGGTCGCCAGCCTGCTCGGCCCGGATAACCGCTGGATTACGGCTCAGCGCATCGAGGTGTCCGGCGGTCAAAATATCTAATCGCTCACAGCCCTAATGGCGTGACGAGATTTTTGTGGTGGGAGGCCGCCGCGATATTCAGCAGCGGCTTTCTATCTTCTGCATGAACCACTGCGTCAAGGTCCCCGGTCACGCATATCCGATGACGCTTCGAGGCGGCACGTCTGGATAGGTCCCTTGAAGGGGCGGAGCCACGTCGAGAGAAGCTGGTTCGGTCAAGCGGGAGCGGTTGAGCTCACATGCAGCGAGCATATCGAATGCCCACATTTGATGCTGTCAAACCGTGGTTCTACTCAAATCGACTTTAGGAAATTTGGGGCGAGCGTAGACAAGGTACCGCCTGTGCGTCCGCCGAATTATTGACTGAAGGACGACTTGAAACACATGGAGTGCTCGTTTTGAACGGACGATCCAGGCATTTGCTTCGGGCTGCCCCGGTTAAGTTCGATGTGGAAGCTTTTCTTTGTGGTCGACATCATTGGCATGAGTTCCAGAAGTCTGAAGCGTTTCAGCGAGGCCGGTCCGACGATGATGGTCAACTCAACCGCGACCAAGCTTCCACAACCAAGGTATCAGTAGGAAATATAAGTGTGGCTGGTTTCCAGAGATTTCCGGACAGGCTTTGGTATGTGGTCCTCGCGGGGTCTGTTTGTGCGGCGCTTGCATTGATGTTGGTCCTCGTTTCATCAACGGAATCCCTGCCTCTGCACACGACCTATGTGAAATATGGATGCATTCCCGACGATCCTTCGAAGCGCGAATGGGACCAATATCTCGGCCTGTCGGCCTGCAAATGAGCAGCGTGCCGATGGCTGGCTCAGCCCAGCCTTGGTCCAGTTCGCTCCGCCTAGGCTCGAAAACTCGGCGGTCGCCGACGCCAGTCAGGATTTGATTGTCGTGAGCGGACATGAGGTAGACCGCAGAACCAGAAATACTTGCTGGACTCGTTAGGGGACTTGGGATGCACGAGCATCAAGAGACTTGGGTTCGTACGATATATGCGGATTTAGAATTCCTGCAGGATCGAGAGCAACGCGGATGCGGTTCATCGCAGCGATTTCGGCGGTTGACCGCGATCGCCAAAGATGCGCCGCCTTCTCTCGGCCGATCCCATGTTCGGCAGAAATCGAAGACGGTTCGTAGTACGCCAAGGCGTCATAGACGCATTCCTCGATAACGCGTGTCGCGTCGGACGAAGACCCGTTGTGTCCGATCATGAAATGAATATTGCCGTCTGCGAGATGCCCGAAATAGTAGGCAATGGCGTCTGATATCCGAGCTTTGAGGCGCGCTTCTACGTCTGCGATGTAAGCCGCATAATTATGTGGTCGCATGCTGACGTCAAAGGAAAGCACATGCTTATGGGCTCGCTCGATGACATCGGACCCATCACGGATGGACCAGAGGCGGCTCTCCTGGACAGGTGTCGTCGCCAGCGCACTATCGACAATCCCGTCGATGCTCTCCAAAGCCCCGATCAAACTGTCGACTGCCTCTTCGCCATTATCCACGCCCTCGACCTGCGCGAGCAAATAAATGGGATGGCCCGGTGGGAGCGGAGGCATTTGTGCCGACAGTGCGGTGCTCACTTTCTCGAAATAGCGGTTCCACATGATTTCCAACGCCAACAAGGAACGGCCGCAGGCACGCTCTATTGCCTCCATCACCACGAGGGCGCTGTCCAGGTGGTTGAGCGCCAACAGAACACTCGCCGTGCCGGCCGGGCGTCGGCTGAGCTTCAGCAAAGCTTTGGTCACTATACCCAGCGTTCCCTCGGAGCCGATGAAAATGTGCTTCAGGTCGTAACCCGCGTTGTTCTTGGGTAAACCCCTCAGATCGGTAAGGATCGACCCATCGGAAAGGACCACCTCAAGCCCGGCAACGTTGGACCGTGTCATACCGAAGCGGATGACGGAATTCCCGCCGGCGTTCGTGGCGATGTTTCCACCTATGGTGCAGCTGCCCCGAGCGCCGAGATCGACCCCATATCGTAGATCGTGCTCCGCAGCGAAATCATGGACCGCCTCCAACTTCGTTCCCGCCCCTACCACAACGAGGCGCGTGCTCGGGTCGAAGCTCTCGATCTTATTTAGCCTCTCGGTGGAAATTCCGAAGTAGTGCGATGGGGTGTGGGTACCATGCACGAGCCCGGTGAGCCCACCCAGCGCAACCACTGGCGCCTGTCGCCCATGAAAGAGCTTCAGGCACTCCGCCACCGCCTCGGTGGTCCCGGGTCTGACGACAAGCGCCGGGCCATCTGGCGGCCCGGCAATGACATTCGACCCGCCCACAACCTGTCGAAGGCTAGCCTCAAGGATCTCGCTGTTCATGACACGCCAGAGCCTGAAAACATTGCCGCCTCATTGTCTATCTGGAGCAGGGTCGGTCTGTTTCTCTTGAAAGCTTCCTTGAGCTCACGGCTGAGTTGTTCGAGTGATTCAATTTGAACGGCATGGCATCCAAACCCCGTCGCAATCATCTGGAAGTCGGGCGTGTAGAGGTCTACGCCCACCGTGGGGATGTCCGACGCGATCATGGCGTCTCGGATTTCGCCATATGCTCGGTTGTTCCAGAGAATAATCGGAAGGCTGACTTCATTCTCAACTGCCGAGGTGAGTTCCTCGATCGTGTAGAGGAAGCTGCCGTCGCCGACGATTGCGACCACCTGACGATCCGGGCAGCCGATCTTCGCTCCAATGGCGGCGGGGAGGGCGCTTCCGAGCGTGCCGTACCCGTTCGGGAACAGCCATGTGCCAGGCTCTTTCGAGGGGAAGAAATGATTGCCTGTGTATGCAAGTTGAGTGGAGTCGGCGCAGATGACGGCGTTCGGATCAAGCGCTGCCGCTATGGCTCCCAAGATCGGCTTGTGCTTGTGGGACTCCGCGGACCAACCTGCGTCTTTTTCCACTGCCGCCCTGATGTCGGCGACTCGTCGCTGAGCGATTTCTCTCTGATCCGCGTCGCCATCGCCGCACCTTTCGGTTATCGCCTGGAGCGCGACCTTGGCATCGGAGAGCATGGCGACGCGTGGGAGATAGTTCATGGTCAACTGCCGCGGATCGATGTCGATCCTGATCAACGCGCCATTTATTCGGTAGCTCTTGCAGGTGTAGAGCAGATCCGTCTCACTGAGTTCCGTTCCGACTGCCAGCACTACGTCGGCATCCTCGATCGCGCGATGCATTGGAGCAAAAGGGAGGCTTGAGCCGAGCGAAAGAGGATGGGTTTCCGGCAGGATTCCCTTACCGGTATTCGTCGTCACCACGGGAATGCCAAGTTGCTCCGCGAGCGCCAGGACTTCTCGACTCGCGCTGCGAGTTCCTCCGCCGACGATCATGATGGGACGCTTGGCCCCCGCCAGCATCGAGGAGACTTGGCTGATCACATCCGGATGAGGCCCGGGCCTGTACAGTTGGAGCGCTTGCTCGCTTGGCACCGCCACCATCGCGCTGAGGAGATCCCTTGGAACTTCGATCAAGGCGGGCCGCGGACGCGTGATCTCCATCGACGACATGGACCGGTGGAAAACCTCCTCGATGTTTGAAGGCTCGAGCAAGGTATGGGTGAAAGCAGCAATCTGCTCCTGGACAGCGGACTGCGACTTGGTCTCGTGCAGGGCGCCGCGGCCCACTCCGATTTCTCCGCGCAAGTTGTTCGCGGCGATCACGAACACCGGAATGGAGTCCGAATAGGCTTCGGCAATACCTGTGGCAGCGTTGAGCACACCGGGTCCGGTGATGAGCATGCACGCGGCCGGTCGGCCGGTCGCGAAGGCGTAGCCGTATGCCATAAACGCTCCGCCCTGCTCGTGCCGAGGCGTCACGTGCCTGATCCGTCGTTCGGGAAGGGATTTATAGAAGTCGACGGTGTGGACCCCGGGAATGGAGAAAATCGTGTCGATCCCATAGGATTCCATGAGACGAAGAATGGCGTCCGCCACCGTCGTCTCGCCGATTTGCTTTTTGTCGCCCATATCAGGCCTCCCCGCCTTTGGTCAGAACCATGACGGCCCTGGCAATCTTGCGCGCGGAATTGACGAGGTCTGCCGTCCCGACGTGTTCCTCAGGGGTATGCGCCCACTTCTCGTCACCGGGACCGAGGCCGATCGTGGGGATGCCGGCCGCGTTCATGAACGTGCCGTTCACGCCGAAACGCCAGGCGGAGATGGCCGGGGCGGTGTCGTCGACGTCGAGTGCGGCGACGATGGCAGCCTGAGCCACCAGGCTGGTTTGTGGGGTGAACATCAACGGGTAATGGTTTGTGACTTCGGCGGTCCATTTGACCCCCTCGGTTTCTCCGTATGCGGACTTTAGGATTTGACGGATTTCCGACCGGCAGCTCTCTTCATCCTCTCCCCTGATGTAGCGGCGGTCGACCCTCATCTTCACGAGGTCCGGTACGACGGCGGTGCCATTGTCCGGGAAGGAATGCATGCCGGTCACGACCACCGTGGCAGGGCCAAGAAGCTCGTCTTCGGGCAGCGTAGACGCGTATTGCTCCAAGGCACCGATGAACGCCGTCGAAAGATAGATCGCATTGATGCCGTTCGACGGCTCCGACGCATGGGAGGTTCGCCCATGGAAGCAGACCTCGAACTCAAGCTTGCCGCGGTGACCGAGAAAAACTTGCCCTCTCGTTGATTCCACGGAGATTCCATAGTCCGCGCGAATTCCTCCTTCGATAACCGACTTCACACCCTTGGGAGAGTCCGTCTCTTCCTCGACGTCGGCGACAACGATCACATCGCCGCCCGGCTTCAGCCCGCTGCGCTGCAGGGCACCGACCGCATACACGGCCGAGATGACGTTGCACTTCATGTCACACGATCCACGGCCGAAAATGGCCTGACCGCTTTCGCCCCAACGGGCGGCGTCCACGAGTTCACCGGAGAACGGATTCTGCATGGCACCAACCGGGACGTGATCGATATGGCCGTTGATCATCACGGATGGCCCGGTTCCACCACCGAATACCGTCCCGATAACATTTCCGTTCGCATCGATTTTTACGTTGTCAAAGGAAAGCTCAATCATCTTTTCGGCGACGAATTTCGCGACATTCGCCTCTTGGCCGGTGAGGCTCTCGATGCGTACGACCTCCTGGCAAGCCGCGATAAGCGCAGGGACGTCGATCGCTTCGTCAATGGCCGCACCAACTGAATTTCTGAGCATGATGAAGTTACTCTTCTGTCTACTGTCGACATTTTGGACCTTTAGGAACGGCCTCATGTCGGGATTAAGGGGAGATTTCGTGCTGAGCTCGTGATGCTGCCGTCCGGCCGCGTTGAGCTATTTCGTGGAAGCAAAGGCGCCCAGTGATGTCATGATGTGCTCAGCGAGCGCCGCGGCTGCCTTGTCCGGATCCCCGCTTTCTATCGCTTGCACGAGAGGCTCATGCTCCTGCGCCACGTCCATGAGATTCTTGTAACCGGCATTGTCGATCGTAAGCGCGAGGCGAAGATGGTCGAAAAGAAGTCCCGCGACCTTTTCGATGTACGGGTTCTTGGCCATCCGCCAGAGAGCTTCGTGGAATTCGATTTCTGCGTCGACCAAGCCAGGCAAATCGCCATTCTTCGCAAAATTCGACATCGTTTTGATGAGCTTGCGCAGCTTCTTGATGTCTTCGGAAGTATGGCGCTCGGCCACCGCCCTGATCGCCAACGCCTCGATGGCATTCCTCACGACATACAATTCGCGAATTTTCTCTGCACTCATCTGGATAACCGAGGTCCCATAATGGGTCCGGCTCTCAAGAAGCCCGGCTTCGGTCAGGCGGTTGACGGCTTCGCGGATCGGCGCGCGGCTGATGCCGAGAGATTTGGCGATGCTCGCTTCGACAATGCGCTCCCCCTGGGCGATCTGTCCTGAAAGAAGTTTGGCACGGAGGTCGAAGTACACCTGATCAGCAACCGAATTACGCTGGATCACCAAGCCGTTGGTTTCATCTTGTTTCACGACACCCATGGCGGGCCTTTCTTCATGGTTGGCGCAGCCTACCGAATTCGGTCCAGCATCAGCGCAGGCAACTTAGCGGAACTTGCGAAAAAAGAATACGAAACCGTGCAACGATACGGATCCGCTCCGTTTTCCAATGTAGAGAACCTCCCTGGCTTTTCGCCGGGGAGGTTGGGCGGATTACGCAGCAGGTTTCACAGATTTGCGCAGCAAAGAGACGGCACGGTCAAGAGCATCAACGATGGTATCGGCTTCCACTTCGGTAAGCACCAGCGGAGGAAAGAACTTCAGACCGGGCGGATCGATCTCCGCGACGCTGTGGCATAAAACGCCATCGGCGAGGATCTCTCTGTAGAGTTCACGCCCCACATCCCGGTTGGCAACTTGAACCGAGATGGCGAGCCCGAAGGATGTAACGCCCCTGAGAACGTCGGAGTGTTTTGAGCAGAGCGCTTGGAAGGCGTTGTGGAGGTACGCTCCAACTTTGCGGACGTTGTCCAACAAAGCCGGACTGGAGGCGACGTCAAGCACCTTCGCCGCCACAATACAGCTGATCTCGTTGCCGCCGAGGCTGGAGATATACGCGAACCGATGCTGATTCATGCACTGCTCGTAGATCTCCGCCCGCATCAATACGGCACTCGCTGGATACAGCCCCCCCGACAAGCCCTTGCCGGTGATCATCATGTCCGGATCGATGTCATACTGCTCTGAAGCCCACAGTGTCCCCGATCGACCCAGACCTGCGCGTGTTTCGTCCACGATGAACAGGACTCCGCGCTCTTTGCAAAGGCGGGAAGCCTGGGTGAAGAACTCGTTGGAAGCCGCCTCGAAGGTCTCGTAGTCCATCGGCTCGATGATGAAGGCCGCGATCTCGGAGGTAAGAAGCCGGTCGAGTTCCTCGATATCGCCGAACCGCTCGAGGAAGTTCGAGTGCGAGGGAAGATTATAGTGGTCGATGATCCCTTCTTCAGGCGAGCCGGTGACGATAGCCGCGAATCCTGTATGGCCGTGATATCCATGTCTGTAGGCAAGCATCTTCTGGCGCTTGGTAACGCGGAACGCGAACATTGTGGCCAGATCGACCGAAAGAGTGGAGCAAAGAGTAACCACGCTCCGATTCAGATGGGCCTTGGGCGCGAGCGCCGCCAGCTTGTCCTGGAGTTCCAAATATTTGGCATTGGGTACCGACCAAAGCCCGGTGTCCCGGCCGTCGTCGAGCGCCTGCCGCAGCACAGCCAAGATCTCTGGATGGCGATGCCCCAACGCATGCACGCCGCCGCCGGTGCCGCAGTCGATCAGTCGCCGCTCACCCTCGATGTCCCACATGTAAACGCCTTCGCGTTTGCCGATGACGAATTCAGCGCCCTTCGCCTTCTGCCGCTCAGCATTTGACCGCCAGGATCGCTCGATGAAGGCGTCGAAAATTTCGGCACTTGTGTGAAGTGCCTTCTGGTTTTCGGTTGTCATTTTACGATTCCATTCTCGCAGTCACTGCGCATCCAAAGTGAAGTGCCAAACCTTCGAGACGATCTTCCATCCGCCGGCGGTTTTTACGCAGGTCAGTTCGTCCAGGAAGTTCTTCGGAATGAAAATCTCCTTGACCCGAAGATGGGCTGTCGTGGGGCTGGCGATCTCGATCGCAACGACCTCATCTCTCCTCGGATCGTTGCGAGACGCCGGTGAAACACGGCCCCGCACGATCTCGAGGTACTTGTCGACGCCCATGATTACGGGTTCCGCTTCCGTGAAGCAGTAGAGCATCGCTGCGGGATGAAACACCTCAGCGAAGAGGTCCGCCTTCCCGAAATACAGCGCGTCGAAGTACTTGGTTGCGAGCTCACGCAACGCGGCTTGGCCTGACATGATGTCCTCCCTTACGTTTGTTCTGTTCGGGCCGATCAGGCCTGTTTCGTCGTGCGGTTCTGGTGGGCTACCGCCGCCAGGCACGTGAGCTCGAACATCAGGTTCGCGGCGTTGATGCAGGTGATCCCGGTCGGATCGAGCGACGGCACGACTTCGCAGATGTCACCGCCGATCAAATCGATGCCATTGAGCGACCGCAGGATCATTTGGGCGTCCCGCATCATGATGCCGCCTGGCTCCGGGACACCCGTGCCGGGTGCGTCCTTCGGGTCCAGACCGTCGATGTCGATCGAGAAGTAAGTCCGGCCGGCGCCGATTACGCGTTTGATCTCCTCGATGACCGCTGCGCGGCCCATCGTCTCGTACTCGTCCATCGTGATCATTCGGATGCCGACCTGACCACCGTAGACGATGTCGTCGTCGCCATAGCGGGTACCCCGCAGTCCGATCTGGACGATCCGCTTGGGATCGAGAAGGCCTTCTTCCACCGCACGACGGACGAAGGTGGCGTGGTTGTACTTCGTGCCCATGAACTCGTCGAAGGTATCGGAATGCGAGTCGATCTGGATCAGGCCAACCGGGCCGTCCTTCGCGATCGCCCTGAGAATTGGAAGCGGGACCGTGTGGTCTCCGCCCACTGAGATCGGAACGGCACCAGCTTCGTGGACGCGCTGGAAGAACTGTTCGATGTGCTCAACGCTTTTTTCGACGCTGAGTGGATGCGTTGGCGCGTCGCCGATATCGGCGATATTCGCGATGCGGTATGGCGCGACGCCGGTGGTCGGATTGACCTGCCGGATCAAGCGGGAGGCTTCGCGAACGCCCGCCGGTCCCTGTCTCGCACCAGACCGGTACGTCGCGCCGAGATCCAGGGGAACGCCGACCAGAGCGATGTCGATGGAGGACGAAATCTCGGATCGTGCGGCGCGCATGAACGTCGCGATCTCGGCGTATCGGGGGATAACAGATGAATCCACTGGATTGAATTCGTTGTTCGACATTTCATTCCTCTCTTGTCGACCACTGCGGTCTAACGGCTGCGAAATTCGGGACAGGTCTCTTCAATGCCTCAACAGGTGGAGCATGTGCTTGCGGTAGCGAGTGAATTCCTCGCTCGCGACGACGTCGGCGACGCGCGGCCTCGGCAGTTCGATCCTGAAGTCTTCGATGATCCTGCCGGGGCGTGCGCTCATGACCAGCACGCGATCCGCGAGATAGACGGCTTCCTCGATGTCATGGGTCACGAAGATCACGGTGGTCCGCTTGCGAGACCAGATGTCGAGCAGCAGTTCCTGCATCCGAGAGCGCGTCTGCGCGTCGAGCGCGCCGAAAGGCTCATCCATTAACAGAACGCTAGGCTCCATCGCCAGGGCGCGGGCGATCGCCACCCGTTGCTTCATGCCGCCCGACAGGACTTTCGGAAACTGGTCGGCGTATTCCTTCAGGCCCACGATCTCAATGAGTTCATTGGCGATTTCGGAGACCTTGACCTTCGGCCAGCGGTTCAATTTCGGGCCGAACTCGATGTTCTGCCTCACTGTAAGCCATGGATAGAGCGAATAGTTCTGGAAGACCATTCCGCGGTCAGGGCCTGGTTGGGCAACGGATCGTCCATCGACCTTGATGGACCCGGTCGAAGCTCCCACCAGCCCGCCCACAACATTGAGCAAGGTGGATTTTCCGCATCCGGATGGCCCGAGAAGGCAGACGAACTCACCTTGCTCGATTTCCAGGTTGGTGTTCGTCAGCGCTATCTGCGGAGCTTCCCGATGCCGGGCGAATTCCACGCTGACGTTGTCGACAAGAACGCGTGTCATGGTGGTCCTCACTACATGTAGGGGAAGAACTTGCGGTGCGCATAGCGGAATGCGAGGTCGGTCAAGACCCCCAGGATGCCGACGGCCACGATGCCGGCGATGACCTGGTCCGTCAGAAGAAAGCGCTGGGATTGCAGGATGGCGATCCCCATTCCCTTGTCTGCTCCGACGAGTTCCGCGACGATGACATAGGTCCAGGCGATGCCCGCCGTAATGCGCAGCGCGTCCACGATTGCCGGAACGCAGGCGGGCAGCAGAACCTTGAAGAACACCTGCCGCGAGCTCGCTCCAAGCGAGTAGGCACTGTTCATCAGGTCACTGGAAACACCTTCCGAGATGCTGGCGATGAACAGGACGAGCGGGAAGAACGTACCCATGAAGACGATCGAGATTTTCTGCGACTCGTTGATCCCGAGCCAGATGATCATCAGCGGCACGAAGGCGGTTGCAGGCAGATAGCGCGCGGTGCTGAGCAACGGCTCGAGAAGGGAACGGAAGAACGGGAAGTTCCCGATGAGGATGCCGATCGGCACAGCCACTGCTGCAGCGAGAAGGAATCCGCCGAATACACGGTAAGCGCTCGCCCAGACATCCGCCAAATAGCCACCGTTTACGACCATGGTGGCCAGACGACTGGCGACTGCGATGGGGCTGGGAAGGAAGAAGGGTTGAATCCAACCCGCCTCGGTGACAAGCAGCCACAGCAGAAAAAAGGCCAGTACGCCGACGACGGAAATCGTCATCCGCTCGCTAGCAGGCAGGATTGCCCTGGGTCTGAAATATGTCTGGACCTTGATCAGGAAGCTTGGGCGTCTCCGAGAGACGCCCGCCGTTTTGAGTTCGCCGTTCATTGGAAGCGCTTGGAAAGTCCGCATCGTCCCTCCAGGCTCACTTTGCCAGTTCGCCGGCCATGCCGACGATCTTTGCCGCGTCCGGCGTCGAGCGCAGCACGCCGATTTTGTGATAGAACTCACCGGCCTGCGACACGAGTGCAAAGGCCGGGCTGCGATCACCGGAGAAGAACGCCGCGTTGTCCTGTTTGGTGAAGAAGCGAACGTCCTTCAGCGTGCCCTCGAGTGTCTCGGTGCTCATTTTCAGATTGCGAGCAATGATCTCATGCGCCTCCGCCGGGTTCTTCTCCATGAAGGCGATGCCTTCGAAGTAGGCGCCGACGAAAGCCTTCATCTCCGTCTTGTGCTCGTTGGCATAGTCTGACTTCGCGGCGAGCGCATCGACGATTAGGCCGGGCATCGAGCTGGTGTCGGCCAGAATTTTGCCGAAGTCGGTGGCTGCGGCCTTGGAAAGCCAGGGCTGCCACGTCACGGCTGCATCGACGCTACCGGCAACGAAGGCTGCGCCGGCGTCACCGGACTTCATGTCGATGATATGGACGTCTTCGAGCGTCAATCCGGCCTTGTTGAGGGCCTGCGCCAGAAGGAACTGGGAGACCGAGCCTTTCTGAACACCGACTGATTTGCCCTTCAGGTCAGCGACGGTAGCTATCTCCTTCTTCGCGACAATTCCGTCGCCGCCGGCCGACTCGTCGAGCGCGGTCAGAACTTCTAGGTCAGCTCCGTTTCCGGTAAACAGTGCGAAGTTGTCCATCGTCGAGGCGACGATATTGATCTGACCGCCCTGCATGGCGGCGATGGCGTCTGATGATGCCTCGATGATCTGCAGGTTTACATCCAGTCCTGCCTTTTCGAAGAAGCCCTTTTCCTTGGCGATGTAGAGCGCGCCGTAACCAATCCAGGTCGAGTGCGCGACCGAAATCTTTTCCGCCGCATCAGCGACGTTCCAAGTTGGAGACATGGTGATAGCGATTGTGCCCGCAAGAGCGAGCTTTCTAAGGAGTTCCATTGACGTTCCCCATTGTTGCTATTGGCGACTGTCCTCTGTCGACAATGTTTTCGTCTCACATAAATCTGACCTAGTCAATGCGAAATGGTCCTCTCGCGATAACTGTGATTTATGGGCTGGCACCACCCCATGAATCGTGCGGGATTTATCCTGGAACGGCGGATACACGGTCGAAAGGCGGAATATGCGTTTAGAAATCCCACCCCTGGACAAGGTCGACATCCGGCTCCTTCGGGTTTTTAAGGCGGTGACCGAATGCAATGGTTTCGCGGCCGCCGAGGAAACGCTCGGTCTGGGCCGATCAACGATCTCAATCCACATATCCGACTTGGAGACGCGCTTTGGTCTGAAGCTTTGTGTTCGCGGCCCCAGCGGGTTCTCTCTGACACCACAGGGACAGGTCGTGTACGAGGCCACATTGCGGCTCTTCAGCGAGATCAACAGTTTCAGAACGACGGTGGCCGGTTCCAAGGGGCAGCTCATGGGCGAGCTGACGATATGGCAGATGGAGAACATCGCCAGCGATCCGCTCAACCCCTTGGTAGGCGCTCTTCGGCGGTTTCGAGAGCGCTCGAATGGAGTTGAAATAACCATGAATGTGGTGCCATCCAACGATGTCGAGCGGGCGGTCTATGATGGTCGTTGCGATCTTGGTCTTACCGGAAGCCGAAGCCCGCTGAATGGCTTGAAGTACGAGGAGGCCTACTCAGAAAAAATAACGCTTTACTGTGGTTCGAAGCATCCGCTGTTCGGCCGCTCGGAAAGCACGCTCGCCGATGATGACCTGCGGCAGGTTGACTTCGTCCGGCGAGGGTTTGTCACTCAGGAGCAGGAAATGGTCGAAACGGGTTGGAATTCAACGGTTATTTCGATGCACGTCGAAGCAACTCTCCAGTTCATCTTGACTGGTCTCCACATCGGCTATCTTCCTGATCAGTACGCTGCGGCTTTGGTTGACCTAGGCATACTGCGAAAAATCAATCCGCAACGCTTCAGCGTGAATTGGCCGGTGTACATCGTGTCTCGGGAGAGCAACGCTCCGTCGGTCCTCGTCTCAACGTTTCGAGATGATCTCCTCAGCGAGTCACGACGCATAGCAAGCCAGGAAACAAATTGAACCACGTCACAAGAGGGTTTGGGCGATCAGCGCCAGCACCCGCTCTCCTTCCTTGAATTGCGTTTTGTCGATAAACTCGTCGACCTGATGAGCCTGGGATATACTCCCCGGCCCGAACACCACTGTGGGAAGCCCCGCCGCCTGGAAGAAGCCGGCCTCAGTCGCATATGACACGGCTTTGACATTCGGCGAGGAACTGACGCGGCTTACGAGCTGTTCCGCAGCACTGGAGGGTTCTCTGACAAGTGGCGGAATATCGAAACGCTCGGTGATCTTGATCTCAGAACCGGGGGCAGTCGCACGCAGCCCAGGAAGTACGACATCCCGCGCAAAGTTCGAAATCCGGGCAAAAATAGTTGCAGCCTGCCCCGGTTCCATTGTTCGAGCCTCCATCTGGAAGCTGCACCGGGCGGGAATGACATTCCCAGCGGTGCCTCCTTCGATGAGACCGACGGTGACAGTGGGATGCGGCACGTCGTAGAGCTCGGCATTGGGTGACGGCTGTTTCTCGAGCTCCCTGGCAATCTCCTCCACCTCGCAAACCAGGCGGGCGGCCGCGTGAATGGCGTTCGCGCCCAGATGCGGAAGGCTCGAGTGGGCCGCCTTGCCGAGAACCTCGATCGTCCAATCAAGCGCGCCTTTGTGCGCGCCTACAACCTGCATTTCAGTGGGTTCGCCGACGATGACCGCGAGAGGCTTCGGGACCGACTTGGCGATATGGCGCACGATCGGTTTCACACCTTCACAGGAGATTTCTTCGTCATAAGAAAACGCAAGGTGGAGCGGCTTGGTGAGCTCGGCAATGGGAATGGTCGCGGCAAGCGAGAGGGCAAGGGCGAGGAAGCCTTTCATGTCCACCGCACCACGCCCATAGAGGCGTTCATCCGCCTGCCGCAACGCGAATGGGTCGGAAGTCCAGGACCGGTTCCCCGCGGGAACAACGTCCATATGGCCAGACAGGACAATCCCGCCCGGAACCATTGGTCCAAACGTCATGAGCAGGCTGGTTCGGGTGCCGTCGGGCGAGGGGAACCTTTGGATGGCTGCCCCCGAGGATTTGGCGAACGTTTCGACATAGTCCGCGATGTCGTGATTGGATCGACTCGATAGCGACTTGAATCCCACCAGCTTGGACAGGATCTCGATAGCGTCTGTGGAGGGCATCCTTCATCCTTTGGTTCCAGTGGGTGCGACGGCGACTCAGCCCGAAGGATGAAGCCGCCGTCGCCGTCCGCCGGCAAATGGGAGGATGCCGTTGGTCGCCTCGCCAACACTGTTCATTCGCGGAGTATGAGAGGTGAGCCAGGCAAGCCGATATCTCCTTCAATACATCCAACCGCCGAAGACGAACGTTTCCCAGACTTGGCTCTTAGTAGTCGCCAATCGGACGGCACATGATGTCAAACTTTCAAACAAGGGTTTGAGGGACCTCGTGTCGACAGTGGACAATCGGTTTGCGATGCTAGATTTCGGCAAGGTGTGAGATGAGGTTTCAGATTGGACTGGGTTGGACAGATCGCATCGGGCACGATTTTGACCGTTGGGCTGGCACTTGCGACGCTTCCGGTAGGGCTGTTGCTTGGATTGGTGCTGGCCTTGGCATCAAGGTCGGAAAGTCTTTGCCTCCGGTTCGTTGCGGCGGTTTACTCGACAGTCTTCCGCGGCTTGCCGGAGCTTCTGACGCTGATCGTGATCTATTACGGAGCGCAGGAACTGCTTAATCAGTTCGCTGACGAAATCGGGATCGACGGATTTGGCGAGATCAGCCCGTTCGCAGCCGGCGTATTCTCCTTGGCTCTCGTTTTCGGGGCCTTCTCCGCGGAAGTCTTCCGGTCTGCGCTGAACTCCATTGCCAGCGGCCAGGCCGAGGCCGCGCAGGTGATCGGCCTTAATCGCTTTCAGGCATTCAAGGATGTCATCGCACCGCAGATGCTGCGGGCGGCGATGCCTGGCCTGTCGAATACGTGGATTGTATTGTTGAAAGATACATCATTGGTCTCGATCATCGCGCTCAATGACCTCATGCGGACGACCAGCCTGGCGGTATCGAGCACCAAGCAACCCTTCGAGTTCTACGGGGCCGCCTGTATCATCTATCTCCTGTTGACCACGGTCTCCGAACGCACCGCGGGCGTTCTCGAGGTACGGCTCTCGCGTGGATATGCCAGGACCGCGTCTTGAACCTGTTCCTGCCCGATTTTGCCCCTCAGCTTTTGGCCGGGTTTGCCGTCACCCTGAAGATCGTGGCCATGTCCGCCTTGCTGGGGTTCCTTGTAGCGATTCCGCTAACGATGGCGCTTCTCAGTAGTCGTGCATCCTTCCGTCTCATAGCTAGTTCATACCTGCTCTTCTTCCGCGGTACGCCGCTGCTCGCGCAGCTTTTCCTGGTCTACTATGGAAGCGGTCAGTTCCGCGCAGCCCTGGAGGATGGCGGCCTCTGGTGGCTATTCGCGGACCCTTTCTTTTGCACGATCTTGACGTTTTCACTGAACACCGCAGCCTATCAGGCCCAGATTTACCGGGGCGCCATAAATTTAGTAGCGCGCGGACAAACTGAGGCGGCACAAACCCTCGGTTTGTCCCGCTACGACACGTTTGTCGACATCTTGATTCCGCAGGCGATGGTCATCGCAGTGAGACCGCTCGGAAATGAGCTTGTCCTTCTTGTAAAGGCGAGCGCGGTCGCTTCCATCGTCGCCGTCTATGATCTGATGGGCGCCGCCAGATTGGTCTATGCGAGGAGTTTCGAACTAAGCCCATATCTTTGGGCAGGGCTTATCTACATCTGCTGCGTCGAGGTGCTCAGGTTGAGCTGGAATGTCCTTGACCGTCGGTTTCGGCGGCATCTGCCGAACAGCCATTGACAGATGTCTGCGCATCGATAAGTTGGCGACTGTCGACAATAAAAACCTGTCGATCCCCCGGAGGAACAAATGAATTTGAAACGTCTTATGACGGCAACCGTCTTTGCGGCTGTCTGTTCGGTCAACTCGGCTTACGCACAGCAGACGCTGAAAATAGGAACGGAGGGTGCCTTTCCTCCCTTCAATTTTGTCGATGCCAACGGCCAGCCGCAGGGGTTTGAAGTCGATCTCGGTTATGCGATCTGCAAGGCGGCCAAGCTCACTTGCACATTTACCGCCATTGCGTTCGACGGTCTGATTCCTGCACTCAAGGCAAAGAAGATCGATGCGATCATCGCCTCGATGAACATCACCGACGAGCGCAAGAAAGTCATCTCGTTCGTCGGGCCGTATTACGTCGATCCGCCGCGCTTTGTTGGCAAATCTGGATCGCCTGCCGATGTCACCCCGGCGGGGCTTAAGGACAGAACCATCGGTGTAGCGTCGGGAACGATCAGCGAGAGTTACGTTCGCGACGTTGCCGGGACAACAGCAAAAATCACGAGCTATCCGAGCCTGGACAATGCCCTTCTTGACTTGTCGGCCGACCGCGTCGAACTCGTCCTTGACAACGCAATCGCCCTCTCCGAGGGATTTTTGAAGAAGCCTGAAGGAAAAGGGTTTGAGTTTATCGGACCCGCGCTGTCGGACACCAAGCATTTCGGCATCGGCCCAGGCATTGGAATTCGCCAGAACGATAAGGCTACGGCATCCGCGCTTGCTTCAGGTCTGAAGGCGGTACAGGACTCCGGCGAGTTCAAAACATTGAGCCAGAAGTATTTTGGCATGGATATCTCTCCGAAGAAGCCATGAGCATTCGGAGCAAGAGCATGGATTCTGAACGACACACAACCACTCCGGCGATCGATGTCGCCGGAGTGTCCAAGCGATTTGGCCTACACCCGGTTTTGACGGCAATCACCTTGCAGATGCCTGTCGGAAAACGGTTCGTCGTCTGCGGTCCGTCGGGGTCGGGCAAGTCGACCCTTGTACGCTGCATCGTCGGTCTTGAGCGAAGATCCGCGGGCTCAATCAGGGTGGCGGGTCATGATCTCGATCCGGATTGTGCGAACGCAAGACAACTCGCCGGCGACGTTGGAATGGTTTTCCAGCAATTCAATCTTTTCCCGCACCTTACCGTCATGGAAAACCTCATCCTGGCGCCGCGGCGCGTGAAGAAGATGACACGGGCTGCTGCGGAGGAAATCGCCATGACGCAGCTGAGCAAGGTGCGCGTGGAGCAACTGAAGGATAAGTATCCATCTCAGTTATCAGGAGGTCAGCAGCAACGCGTGGCAATCGCCCGCGCTTTGACGATGCAGCCTGCCGTGATGCTCTTCGACGAGCCGACCTCGGCGCTCGATCCCGAACTGGTGAACGAAGTGCTCGACGTCATGCTGGGTCTTGCCGACGAAGGGATGTCGATGATGATCGTCACGCATGAGATGCGGTTTGCGAGGCAGATCGCCGACCAGATCGTCTTTATGGATCAGGGGGAGATCGTCGAGGTTACGCCGCCCGATTGCTTCTTCAACGCGTCCCAAAATTCCAGAGTGCGTTCTTTTGTGGAAGCCACGACAAGGGGATAGGTGTGTCAGTCGCTAGGCCTTGATGGTTGGAACTACGAAAGCAAATAGAACTCGTGACTGACGTTGCCTGGCAGCATTGGTTCATAGGCATCGAGAGCTCCTTTGCGATATTCCCAAGACGGCGGGTTCCGTCGCGCGCCCATCTCCGTTTTTTGCGTCGGCTAGACCGCAACTGGGATCGGTGGAACTGGTCGTCGCGATCTGGCGGCGAAGCCGATCGACGAACCGAAGGCGATCTGGATCAGCCGGCGGAAACGGCCCGAGGTGTCCAAAGGCGAGCGTCAAGCCGGCGGCGATGTGTGGGCTCGACAGCGAATGTCGCCGCAGCGCTCAGGAGCGAGCGCGGCCGAACCAGGACCAATCCTCGAGCAAAACCATCGGGCACTATGAGGAGTTACATGACCAGTTCCGACCTTGCATCCAATTTGAAAGATGGCACTCTCCTAGTCGACAAAGCCTTGGTGGGCGGACGCTGGGTGGGAACCAGCGAAGGATCCATCTTCGCCGTGACCGACCCCGCCACCGGCGAACACATCCTATCAGTCCCGGATCTCGGCGAACTGGAGCTCCGGGAGGCGATCGATGCCGCTCACGAAGCACAGAAGAAGTGGGCGAAGCTGACGGGAAAGGAGCGAGCATCATACCTTCGAAAGCTGTATGATCTCGTCGTTCAAAATGTCGATGATCTTGCAATCATTCTGACCGCAGAAATGGGCAAGCCCCTGCAAGAAGCCCGGACCGAAATTCTCTATGGGGCGTCCTACATCGAGTGGTTCGCCGAGGAAGCAAAACGGATTTACGGCGATGTCATTCCCGGCCATCAGGCTGACAAGCGCATTTTCGTGGTGAAGAGTCCGGTTGGTGTGGTTGGCGCAATTACGCCCTGGAACTTTCCTAGCGCGATGCTCGCCCGAAAACTTGCGCCGGCTTTGGCTGTGGGATGTTCGATGGTTGCCAAGCCGGCCGCGCAGACACCATTGTCGGCGCTCGCCCTTGGGATACTTGCCGAGAGGGCGGGTATCCCGGCGGGCGTGCTGAACATCGTCATATCCACCAACGCGGCGATGGTTGGTTCGGTGCTCTGCGCAAGCGACAAAATTCGAAAGATCTCGTTCACAGGCTCGACGAATGTCGGACGGATCCTCATGAGGCAAGGTGCGGACCAGATCAAGAAACTCAGCCTTGAGCTTGGCGGCAATGCACCGTTCATCGTTTTCAACGACGCTGATATCGACGCGGCCGTCGAAGGGGCGATCGTTGCCAAATTCCGCAATGCGGGCCAGACCTGCGTCTGCGCAAACCGCATCTATGTGCAATCGGGAGTCTACGAGGAGTTTGCGTCGAAGCTCGCGAGGCGGGTGCGCAACCTTAAGGTCGGCAATGGCTTTGCCGAAGGGGCGCAAATCGGCCCTCTGATCGATGAAAGTGCAGTCAACAAGGTCAATGAGCATCTGCAGGATGCGCTGTCGCATGGCGCGCATATAGCGACAGGCGGGACGAGCGGTGAACAGGGCAAGCAGTTTTTCTCGCCGACCGTACTGCTCGGTGTCACCTCCAAGATGAAGGTAGCGACGGAGGAAACCTTTGGTCCCCTTGCTCCCCTGTTCTCCTTTGAGACAGAGGAGGAGGTCGTGGCAATGGCAAACAAGACCGAGTTCGGTCTTGCCGGCTATTTCTACTCGCGAGATGTCGCTCGTATATTCCGCGTTGCCGAGGATCTTGAAACTGGGATGGTGGGTATCAACACAGGTCTGATCTCGACCGAGGTCGCTCCGTTTGGCGGCGTGAAGCAATCGGGGATAGGACGGGAAGGCTCGAAATATGGGGCCGACGACTACATCAACATCAAATACATCTGCTTGAGTATTTCGTAGCCGACGATCGAGGCTTGGTAAGCGTGGCGGAATGGGTGCCGCTTGCGGGAATGCCCTCAATCCGGCTCTCGTCGCGGCAATGGCCATCGTGCAGGCTTTGACGTTCGCAATCATCAAACTTTGGTTTGGTGCAACATAATTTCGAATTTCCTCCGGTGATCTAAACAGGGCCAGGTGAGTCTCGGCCTCTCCTGCGCAGCGATGCGGCGAAGCCGGGCTTCCCGTAGACCAAAAGCTCAGAACGGGACGAGGGGGTGCTGAGATCGGCTTCCAGCCTCACCGCCACCTTGGGTGATTTCGACGCGCCGGATTTTTTGAGGATCATCATCACTGGCAGGCGCTCTTCGATGCGTCACCGATGGAGGTAAGAAAGCAGAAGCATGAACCAGGACATGGGCAGCTACTTCAATCGGTTCTCCGTCCCGTCCGAGGTCATTTCCTTCGTCTGCCGTCCGATAGGCCATTTCATCGACGGCAAGGAAGTTGATTCAGCTGCCGACGTCATCGATGTCATCGAGCCGTTCACCCGTCAAAGATTGACAGGTCTGGCAAGCGGAGGTGCAGAAATTGTCGATCGCGCAGTGCGTTCGTCCCGCAAGGCTCTCACAGGTCATTGGGGTAGAATGCCGCCGCTGGAACGACAGAAGCTTATCCTGCGATTGGCTGATGCGATCGATGCCGACGCAGATTTCCTGGCCCATCTGGAAACCATCGACGTTGGGAAAGCGATTTCCGACGCAAGGTCGATCGACGTTTTCGGCTCGATCGCAAATTTCGAGTATTTTGCAGGCTGGACGAGCAAGCTGGACGGCAGGACCGCAACCGCAGTCTCCCTACCCGGCGAGACGCTGACCTACACCATCAAGGAGCCGGTCGGGGTGGTCGCGGCAATCATCCCGTGGAATTTCCCGCTGCAGATTCTCTCCTGGAAACTTGCGGCCGCGCTTGCTTGCGGATGCACGGTCGTCTGCAAACCGTCGGAGCTCACGCCTCTCTCGGCAATGAGGGTCGCCCAACTCGCGACCAAGGTTGGCTTTCCTGATGGCGTCATCAACGTCGTAAACGGCTTTGGCCATATCATCGGCCAGGCATTGGCCGCCCACCCAGGTATCGACAAACTTTCGTTTACTGGTTCGACAGCGGTGGGAACGGCGGTTGGGAAAACCGCACTCGATACGATGAAGCGTCTGACGCTTGAGCTCGGAGGCAAATCGCCTGTTATCGTGACGAGCAAGGCGAACCTGGATAACGCAGCGAACGCTATTTTATCAGGGATATTCATGAATTCCGGCCAGGTCTGCGACGCGGGATCGCGCGTCTACGCCCATGCCAGCGTCCACGACGAATTGGTCGAGAAGCTGAAGGATGGTGCAGAGAGTTTGACAATCGGTCCTGGTTTGGATCCGAACTCCAGGATCACCCCACTCGTCTCGGCGGCGCATCGGGGCCGCGTCCTGGAGCATATCAAGAGCGCGCATTTGGAAGGCGCATTACTCGTTACAGGCGAAGGGCCAGGCGGAACGGGTCGCGAGGACGGCATTCTTCGTCCGACGATCTTCGCTGAATGCTCCGAAGGAATGGGAATTTTCCGCGAAGAAATATTCGGCGCCGTTCTGGGCGTTGCACGATTTGAGACCCTTGATGAGGCGGTGGAAAGGGCCAATGCGAGCATCTATGGCCTGGCTGCCGCTGTCTATTCCGACAATGTCGACGAAACAGTGCAGCTCTCCCGGCGGCTCAAAGCCGGGAACATCTACATCAATGCACATGGGCTCCTGGATCCGACCATGCCATTCGGTGGCGTGGGAGCTTCGGGCTTTGGCAAGGACATGGGACCGGAACAACTCGACGGATTCCTGACAACAAAAAGCATCTACCTTCAACTCGGAAAGGGATGCGCAACTATTTCACACAGCGCTTCGGGAGGAGGCAACGATGGAAACATTGCGGCGAACTAACATTGATCAGGAGCTGCCACGGTTTTCGGAGCACACTCGGGCCATCGCCAGTGAAGGAGCGGCAGGCTGGGCGATCGCGGACGCGGCGGCGGATGCTGTAGATCGAGGCGAAGACGTCGTCAGCCTCTGCCTTGGGGATACCTCGTTCGACACGCCGACGAGGATATCTGAAGCTGCCATTCAAAGCATCCGAGGCGGTCGGACGCACTACGCTCCGGTTCCGGGCACGCCCGGCCTTCGTCGCAGCATTGCTGCCGCGCAAAAACGGTTCGATGGGCGTGATTGGAATGCAGCACAAGCCATTGTATTCGGTGGAGCACAAAATGCTCTTTTCGCCGCCCTGATGACCGTTGCCGGAGCTGGCGACGAAGTGCTCTGCCTCGAGCCTTGGTATGCCACATACGAAGCGGCAATACGCGCCGGTGGAGCAGTGGCCCGGCCCGTCAAACTATCGCTGCAAAATGCACGGCAGAAGATATCCGAGGATATTCTCCGTGCAGCGGTAGGAGATCGAACGCGGGCGATCTTGCTGAACTCCCCAAACAATCCCGGCGGATATGTGTTCGGCAAGCAGGATCTGGAAACCGTTGCGACATTTGCTGAGCGGCACAATCTATGGATCATCAGCGACGAGGTTTACCGCAGCACAGTCTTTGACGGCGAGTTCCTCTCAGTAACGTCCATTCCCGGCATGACGGAGCGGACCATAATTGTGAACAGCCTGTCCAAGTCTCATGCAATGACTGGCTGGAGGCTAGGATGGACGCTTGGGCCGGTCTCGGCATCAGTTCATTTGGAAAATCTTGCGCAATGCATGCTCTTCGGATCGCCGACCTTTATTCAGGATGCCGCAGCGGTGGCTCTCGATGAGGCGGGTGACGAAGAGATGCGGTTTTTCGCAAGCGAACTCAAGCGCAGACGCGATCTGATGTGCGCTAGGCTCTCCGAGATTCCCCAGCTGAAATTCGCGAGGCCGGGTGGCGGCATGTTCTGTTTCGTCGACGTCAGTGCAACGGGTTTACCCGGCACTGAGTTTGTCGAGCGTCTGTACTCCACGGAACGACTGGCAATCGTGCCGGGCGTCGCGTTTGGGCCGGATATGAAAAACTTCATACGCATCTCTTTCTCGGGCGCTGACTCCGTGATTGAGAGCGGCATGGCACGGCTGAAACGTTTTTGCGCGAAATCGTAGCAACAACGTTCGCGGGATCTGATTTGAGAATACGTCGACATCCGGCGTGTCGAAGTTGGTAACTGCTCGTGGGCGAGCCGCCCGACTCTTGATACTGGGCAAGCCATCAGTCTGGGCAAAAGGGGTCTTGAGCGCACAGGTCAATCTGTGCGAGCCATGCTACATCCCCTTCGGCGGTACAACATTTGTTGTACCTTTCGGGAGAAACGGTACAGAATCGGACGAAACGAGACAACCGCAAAAGTGATTTAGAAGGCCTAAGTAGTGGAAAAAGAAAGGAAATCGCAGATTGGCGTATCTCGGCGCTTCGCTATTGCACCCATGATGGATTGGACAGACGTCGCGAAAAGCATCGTATATTCAACAACTTAGTGGAATCAATCCCTCTAAGTTGTACTGTCGTTGTATTGTACTCGAGGGCATAGCGTTGAGAGAACGCTAAACGACGGCAAGAGAGAACGGCTGGAGAACATTTTATGCGGCCCGAGTTCCTCTCGGCAGGACGAGGGATTTTCGAGCCTTTGCTTGCGCGGCCCGATCCCACAGGAAATCGCCCGAGAATGCGATGTGCTCCCAGCCGACCGGAGACGTGTGTGCCATGAGATCGTCGGTCACGGCATTTCCGGCTGAGCGCAGATGGGCAATGGCATCGGCCATGTAAGTGGAATTCCAATAGACAATTGCGGCGATGACGAGATGATGCGGTTTTCGGAGGAATTGATGCATTACACACTTCATGCTGCGCCAGGCTCTTGCTCTTTTGCACCTCACATCGTCATGGAGGAGATTGGAAGGCCCTATTCGCTGGCGTTGATGTCGCCAGGCCATCCCGAAGCCAAGACCGACGAATTTCACCGCTTAAACCCGAAAGGGCGAATCCCTGTTCTCATTGCCGACAATTTCACTCTCACTGAAGCGCCGGCAATCTTATTTCACCTGGGCCTGACGAATCCAGACGCGCGGCTCCTGGGAGCGGATGCAGAAAACATCATCCGTTCCATCGAATGGTTTAACTGGCTATCGAGTGCGGTTCACGCGGTCGCCGTCCGAATGATCTGGCGCGCCGACTTTTTCTTACCGGATCAATCGATGTACGAGCCCTTGGTTCATAAAGGAAAGGAGCACTTGGCTTCCGCGTTTGCGCTTATAGAATCCAAGTTGACGGACCGAGATTGGGCCGTAGGAGAGTCCTATTCAATCGTTGATCCGTATTTGCTCGTATTCTACAGGTGGGGAAATCGTATGGCCGTTGACATGCGAAATACCTACCCCGCTTGGACCTCTCATGCACGTCGGTTGGAGGAGCGAGCGGCTGTGCAACGAGCCTTAACGCAAGAGGGAATATCCCTCTGGGAGTAGCTGTCGCGTTGCCGAATCCAAAAATTCGCAAGACCATCGATCCTACGCGGTCGTGCTTAAATGTCTGGTAGCATTGTCTAGCGGGAAACCAACGCTACGGCCTCATAGAGGCCGGCAATGTCAGTCCGCCCAATCTCGGTGTGGTTTAAAAACTGTAGATAAATGCCTGAAAAATATATGAAATTTGCCATTGCGCCGATGATGGACTGGACGGACCGGCACTGCCGGTTCTTCCATCACCAATTGACGCGCGAGGCGCTGCTCTACACTGAGATGGTGGTGGCAGATGCGGTCATCCACGGCGCACGCGAGCGGCTGCTCGGCTTCGACGACAGCGAACATCCGGTGGCGCTGCAGCTCGGCGGCGCCGATCCGGGAAAGCTGGCCGAGGCGGCGCGCATCGGCGAAGCCTTCGGCTATGATGAAATCAACCTCAATGTCGGCTGTCCGTCCGACCGCGTCCAGTCGGGCACGTTCGGCGCCTGCCTGATGAAGACGCCGGTGCTCGTCGCGGATTGCGTCGCTGCGATGAAGGCGGCGGTGAAAATACCGGTTACCGTCAAGTGCCGCATCGGCGTCGACGAGCAGGATCCGGAACCGGCACTCGATGCCTTGGCCGACGGTGTTTTCGCGGCCGGCGCCGACGCGCTGTGGGTGCACGCCCGCAAGGCCTGGCTGGAAGGTCTGAGCCCAAAAGAAAATCGCGACGTCCCACCGCTCGACTATGGCCGCGTATATCGGCTGAAAGCCAGAAAACAAAACAAATTCATCGGCATCAATGGCGGCATTCAATCTCTTGCAGAGGCGCTGAGGCATCTCGACCATGTCGATGGCGCTATGCTCGGCCGCGCCGCCTATCACACGCCCGGGATACTGACCGGCATCGATGCCGCGTTTTACGGCGGCACGGCTGAGCCGTTCGATTTTGCCGCGCTGATCGATGCCATGGCGGATTACGCGGCACGCCATATCGAGCAGGGTGGACGCCTCGGGCATGTCACCCGGCACATGGTCGGGCTGTTTCACGGCCTGCCCGGTGCACGCCGCTATCGGCAGATCCTTTCCACCGAGGCGACAAAGCCGGGTGCCGGACCGCAGGTGCTCAAGGCGGCTTTCGCAGAAGTCGATTTCGGCAGGACCGCAGAGGCGGCCTGAGGAAAGAAGTTAATCCCGCAAAATCATGCGATCGCCACGGACGTCGAAGCCCGATAGCGAGCCGATGAAATTCATGCCGAGCAGGCTCTGGCCGAGCGTGCCGGGTGCGGCGATCATGATGGGCATGTCCTTGCGCACGATGCCGCCGATCGACAGCTCATCGGTTTTTACGGCGGCGGCGCGTGTCATGCCGTTGGCGGTAGAGATCGGTATGGTGAAGCGGAGAGCCGCCGAATTGAACCCGACCGCCAGTGCGTCCTCGGCGGTCAGCACGGTGCTGGTCGCGCCGGTATCGACAACCGTCAGGATCGGCGTCCCGTTGATCGTGACACGCGCTTCGAAATGGCCGTTGCCGGCCTTGTCCAGGGTGACGGTGGCATGGCCTTCGTCCACGCCCAGTGCCAGCGGACTGCCGGGAACAAAGCCGGCGGTGACGCGGCTGGCGAAATCCTGCAACTCATAGCGGTACTGATAGCCGGCGATCAGCGCCAGCACGATGGCACCCCAGGCGCCGAGGCTGCGGGCCATGGTGCCTAACGGCCTGCCCGATCTGAGCAGGCCGGCGCCGACGAGCGCCGCTAAAGCGCCAAGCCAGATCAGCTGGCTGAAATCGTAATTCTCAATGCCGAACGTGCTGCCGGCGGAATCGTTGAGCATGAGCAGGAGCACACCCGCCCCGATCGCGACGATCAGAATCCACAACAGTCGGTTCATCTCTGCGGCCGGTTCACGAGAGGGCGTCGCGTTCGCGTGCCATGCGGCTGCGACGGGTTTCCCGGCGGGGGCGTCGCTCGACCGTTTCCAGTCTTGCCGGCAGCTCGGCCATGACGCTGCGGCGGGTTTGCGGGGTCATGTCGATCCAGGCGGCGATTTCCTCGCGCGTGCGCCCGCAACCGAAACAGAAACCGGTTTTCATGTCGATCGAGCAGACCAGGATGCACGGGGATTCAATGGCCGTCATGAGGATTTCCTTGGCTAGCCTCCACATGGTGCAACGACAAAGTCAATGCAAGCCCTCCGGGGTGCGCCGCCAACAAGTGCTTTCGCGTCAATACCGCCAAGTTACGCCGAGGTTGTGCCGGCTGGCCAAGGCGGCTATGCCGCTCACCAATTCACAGGGACGATCGCCATCGACATGACCAGCGCGCTGCCTTTCGACGATTTTCGCGACCTTCTGGTGAGCCTGCCGCCGGCAGATATGGCGGCCAACGCCCGCGTGCGCCAGTTGTTTGCCAAGGCAGACAAGCCCAAAGGCTCGCTCGGCCGCATCGAGGACGTCGCCGCCTGGCTCGCCGGCTGGAGCGGCCGCGCGCCACCGGCGGTGACGCGGCCATTGGTGGCGCTCTTTGCCGGCAATCATGGCGTCACCCGCCACGGCATTTCGCCGCGCCCCGCCGCCGCCACGGCAAATGCGGTCGAGCTCTGCGCCGCCGGCGGTGCAGCGATCAACCAGATCTGCATCGCCAACGATCTCGGCTTGAAGGTGTTCGATCTGGCTCTGCACATTCCAACAGCCGACATCACCGAGGACGCGGCACTGGACGAGCGCGGTTGCGCCGCCACCATGGCCTTCGGCATGGAAGCGATTGCCGGCGGCACCGACCTGCTTTGCCTTGGCGACCTCGGCGTCGGCAATTCGACTGTCGCCGCGGCTCTTTGCGCGGCGCTGTTCGGCGGCACCGGCGCCGACTGGGTCGGCCCTGGATCGGGGGCCAACGCAGCGATGCAGAGGCGCAAGGCGGAGGTGGTCGATGCCGCGATGGCGTTTCACGGCGCGAGCCTCAAGGATCCGCTGGAAGCGCTTCGCCGGGTCGGTGGACGGGAATTCGCAGCGATCTGCGGCGCCATTCTGGCGGCGCGGATGCAGAAGATCCCGGTGCTGCTCGATGGGTTTGCGGTGACCGCGGCCGCTGCCGCCCTATATGCCGCCAACCCCGCCGCGCTCGATCATTGTCTCCTCGCAAGCCTATCGCCGGAGCCGGGCCATGCCAAGGCCGCCGAGCGCCTCGGCCTTCGCGCGCTGCTCGATCTGGGCGTCAGCCAGGGCGAGGGGGTAGGGGCGGCTCTTGCCGCTGGACTGGTCAAGGCGGCCGCGCTGACCAGCTCCGGCATGGCAGCCGCGGTCCGCGGTTAAGCATTCAGCGCCGGCGCGAAGCAACCGCCTTGGTCGGCAGCGCCGGCAGTTCCTCCATCACCCGGCTCAGCGGGAAGATGGCGATCGCCTCGGTGCCTTCGCGTAGCCTGGAATGGAGCTGGAATTCGCCGCCATGCATGGCCAGCAGGCCCTGCACGATCGGCAGGCCAAGCCCGGTGCCCTGTTCGGCGCTCTTGATGGCGATCGAGCCCTGGCCGAAGGCCGAGAGTACGATCGGGATCTCGTCTTCCGGTATGCCCGGCCCATTGTCCTTGACGGAGAGATATTGCCCGCCGCCCGCCGTCCAGCCGACGCGCACGCGGATTTCGCCGCCGGTGGCGGTGAACTTGATGGCATTGGACAAGAGGTTGAGCGCAATCTGCCGCACCGCGCGTTCGTCGGCGAACAGGCGCGGCAAGGCGTTTTCGAAATCCTGGACGATGCGGATGTCCTTGTTGCGCGCCTTCAGCTCCATCATGTGGCAGCAATCCTCGACGACGGAGAGCAGCATCATCGGCTCCTCATTGAGCTGGTAGCGACCCGCTTCGATGCGCGACAAGTCGAGGATTTCGTTGATCAGGTCGAGCAGATGCTGTCCGGAGTCATGCACGTCGCGGGCATAGTCGCGATAGGTCGGGTTGCTCATCGGGCCGAGCACCTCGTTGGCCATCACTTCGGAAAAGCCGAGAATGGCGTTGAGCGGCGTGCGCAGTTCGTGACTCATCGAGGCCAGGAAACGTGATTTCGCCAGATTTGCGTCTTCCGCCCGCCGCCGTGCCTCGTCCGACATCGATTTCGCCGTCTCCAGTTCGGCGATCAGCGCGTCCTTTTCGGAGCGGAACGACAGCAGCATCAGCGAGGAACGGTTGAGCTGGCGCGCCACATAGGCGAAGAAAGGCAGCGAAGCGATCAGCAAACCTGCCATGATCACCTCGACGGGCAGCCATAGTTTCGCACTGGCATAGGCATAGATGGCGACCGGGAGGGCGAAGGTCGCCAACAGCGCACCGCGCAGGGACGATGCCAGGATCGCGGTTGCCGACATGGCGAGCAGCAGCACCACCGCCTTGGCGACCTGGAACTGATCGATTTGGCAAGTTTCGCAGCCGAGCCATGCGAACCAGGCCCAGCCAAGCCCGCAAAGAAAATGGCCGATCAGGAAATCCCTATGCGTTTCCAGCGGGTTGAGCTCGGACGCCTGAGTGACGCGTCTCGCCATGAATGCAACGATGGTGTAGCAGATGAATGTGAACAGCGCCCAGACGCCGATCTCCTTGCCGACGCCCGCGAGCAAGCCTGCGGCGGCAGTTGCCAGAACGAGCAGCGGGACGACGATCACGCCGCCGGTCATCGACAGCGCGTGGAGCTTCAACAGCTCGCGGTCGAAGTCGGGATTTCCGGCTTGCTGCGAAAGACGGTCGCGCGTCTTGCGCACCGCGCGCGCGACATCGCTGTTGCGATGGCGTTTCCTGCGGTCCACAATAAACTTGTCCGCCGTGGTCGAGCGTTGCAGGGGCATGAAGTCTTCAATTTACGCGGGCAGCAATTTCAAATCGTTAAGCTACGTTCGAATGATTAACCAACGGTTTGCCATATGAGCCGTTCGTGGTCGCGATGGCCGCGCCAGCGATACTATGCGCCGCGCCCGCGAAGCCGGTGGCGCAGGCTGATGGACTATGGGCTGACGCTCATCGTGCTTGGCCTGCTGATCCTCCTGGCGGCGCGCCTCGACCGGGTGGAGACGCGCAAGACGGAGGGCGCGGCGATTGTCAATGACGGCGATAGCATCACCCTCGGCAGCGAGCGTGTCCGCATGCGTGGCATCGATGCGCCGGAATATTCGCAGATCTGCCGCAAGGACGGTGCCGACTATCCCTGCGGCAAGCTCGCGCGGCAGTCCCTGGTGCGGTTGATTGCCGGCAAAGCGGTTTCCTGCAGCGGCTGGCAGCGCGACCGCTACGGCAGGCTGCTCGGCGATTGCAAGGTCGGCGGCAAGGATCTCAACCGCGCTCAGGTCGAGGCCGGCTGGGCGGTCGCCTTTGGCGACTTCGAGACCGAGGAAGCCGCTGCGCGCGCAGGCAAGGCCGGCATCTGGGCCGGAACTTTCGACGAGCCGAAGAACTGGCGCGAGAGCCACGGGCACGAGCTGGTCGAAAGAAAACACGGGACCTTGGCGTCGATCGGCGACGCCCTGCGGGAGATTTTTCGCTTCTGGTGAGCTGTGCCTATAATTCGTCGAGATGGACGAGAGGATAAAGATGAAGCTGTTCGACGGCGGCCGCGCGCCCAATCCACGGCGGGTTCGGGTTTTCCTGGCCGAAAAGGGAGTTGAAGTTCCGCTGGTGCCGGTCGACATGGGCGCGCTGGAGCACAAAGAGCAGCCGGTCAGCTCGCGTAACCCGCTGAAGCGTCTGCCGGTGCTCGAACTCGACGATGGCACCATCATCACCGAATCCGTCGCAATCTGTCGTTACTTCGAGGAACTGCACCCCGAGCCGGCTTTGTTCGGGCGTGGCGCGCTCGGCAAGGCAATCGTCGAGATGTGGCAAAGACGTGTGGAGTTCAATCTGTTCGGCTGCGTCGCCGCGGCGTTCCGGCATATCCACCCCGCAATGAGGGAATGGGAGATCCCGCAAATCCCCGAATGGGGCGAGGCCAACAAGCCGAAGGCGATCGAATTCCTGAGATTTCTGGACACTGAGCTCGCCGGCAGGGAATTCGTCGCCAGCGATGCGTATTCGATCGCCGACATCACCGGGCTCGTCGCCATCGATTTTATGAAGCCGGCTCGCATCAAGGTACCCGAAGAGTGCACCAACGTGCTGCGCTGGTATCGGGCAATCTCGAGCCGGCCGAGTGCCGCCGCCTGACAATGAGTTCCGAATGAGCGAAGAGTTGGAAGCCTTGGCAGCGAGGGTACGCGCCTGCCGCATCTGCGTCGATAAGCCGGCCGGCAGGCCATTGCCGCACCAGCCGCGTCCGGTGCTCAGGCCATCTTCGAGCGCCCGCATCCTGATCGCCAGCCAGGCGCCAGGCACCAAGGTCCACCTGTCAGGCATGCCGTTCACCGACGCCTCCGGCGACCGGCTGCGAAGCTGGCTCGGCGTCGGCAGCGAGGAATTCTATGACACGGACAAGTTTGCCATTGTGCCGATGGGCTTTTGCTTTCCGGGTCAGGACGCCAAGGGCGCCGACCTGCCGCCGCGCCGCGAATGTGCGCCGGCCTGGCGCGTATCGCTGATGGCGCTGATGCCGCAAGTCGATCTGGTGCTGACGATCGGCATCTACGCGCAAAGCTGGCATATGGGCGCGGCGCGCCGTCCCTCGCTGACAGAAACAGTCTTGGACTGGCGCGCCATCTGGGCGGCATCGACTGACCCGAAAGTCCTGCCGCTGCCGCACCCGTCCTGGCGCAACACCGGCTGGCTGAAGCGCAATCCATGGTTTGAAATGGATTTGCTGCCATTTCTAAGATCGGAAATCCGCTATCGCATCGGCTAGGCATTCAGCAAGAAATCACTCGCTTTCGCGCTATCCGACAGAATTTCTTTCTTGTAAAAGGCCATGACAAGAGGGAATATGGTAATCTATTCCTCGAAGCGCGTAGCGCATGAGGGGACGCGCTTTAAATTCTTGTTTTTATGCATATCGTTGTGCCAAAGCCGCTGCGCACTTTGGACGACTTGCATCAGGGGGAGCACCCAATGGACCGCCTCGATAGAAAAATCCTCCGCCTCCTGCAGGAGGATGCGACGCTTGCGGTCGCCGACGTCGCCAAGAAGGTCGGCCTGTCGACGACGCCGTGCTGGCGGCGCATCCAGAAGCTCGAGGAAGAGGGCGTCATCAAGCGGCGCGTCGCCATCCTCGACCATGAAAAGGTCAATGTGCGGGTCACGGTGTTTGTGTCGATCCGCACCAATTCGCACAGCCATGAATGGCTGCGGCGCTTTTCGGAGGTCATCCAGGAATTTCCCGAAGTGGTCGAATTCTACCGCATGAGCGGCGATGTCGACTATCTCTTGCGCGTCGTGGTGCCCGACATCGCCGCCTACGACGCCTTCTACAAGCGGCTGATCGCCAAGATCGAGATCCGCGACGTGTCGTCTTCCTTCGCCATGGAGCAGATCAAATACACCACCGAGATGCCGCTGGATTACATGGTGCTCGACAAGGAGTCCGGCGCCAACGCCGCTTGAGATTCTTCTGCTTAGTTCTTCTTTTTGTTGAGGAAAGTCCAGGGCGAGTTGACCGGCAGCGTGATCGTGTCCGGCACGGTGTCGACGTTGACCACCTCGGCCTTGCGCACAGTGTAGCCCGACTGGATGACACTGACGCCGTCAAGGATGAAAAGCTGGCTCTTCTCCATGCCTGGCTCTAGTGCGCCAGTTATCGAAACCGGCTGGTAGGCCTCGGACATCCGGTAGGGTTGCGCAGGCGTAACGAGGACGATCTGGTTGGGCGGCGGCGTCGGCATATGGCTGCAGGCCCCTGTCCAGGGCACCAGCAGGAATTGATAGACGAGATCACCGTCGCGATCGACCGGCAGTGCGTAGCCCGCGAGCTGCACGGTCTGGTCCTGCAAATCGTGAGAGAGCGTTTCGCCATGATCCGGCATTTTGGCCGCGATCATTGGCAGTCCGACGCTTTCGGCGGCTGCCTGGGTCGCTGGGCGCAGATCCTTCCAGAAAATGTGCGTGGTCCCAGCGGAAGCGCTTGCCGCGATGGCGGACGCCAACAAGGCAGTCGCCAAGACCGCGCCTGATTTAAAACGGTTGCTCATCGCTGCTCCGCTGTTGAGCCTTGATCTGCGGACATCAAGTAAAGCTGCCGCTGTCCACTGGTCAACGCTCAAGCCGCATCACATGCCGGCGCGAGCCGGCTATGCCAATCTCGCGAAAGCCACGGGCGACGAACATGCCGCGAAACCCCATGAAGCTGTAGCTCGGCGAAGCATCGTCGACCGGATAGGCTTCGATCATCCTGGCGCCTTTGGCAAAGGCGTGATCGATGGCCGCGTCGAGCAATGCGCTTGCCAGCCCGCCACCGCGCAGCGCTCTCGGTACATAGAAGCAGACGATCGACCAGATGCCCATCTCGCTATCGTCCTGCTGCCGCGACAGCCTGCGGTAGGTCTCGCGCGGCGCGACCGAGCACCAGCCGACGGTCCGGCCATTGATCTGGGCGACAATGCCGACCGGCGTGCCAGCGTCGATCAGCGCCATCATCGCGCGTTTCTTCTCGTCGTTCTCGACATGCTCGCGGCGGTCGAGGTTGCGCCAGGCCATGCACCAGCAATATTTCGGCCCGCCGGGTTGCTCGAACAGGTTTTCGAAATCAGCGCGCGTCGATTGCATCACCTCCGTGAAGCGCACTTTGCTCAGGTCAAGCTTTTCTGGCGGCGAGCCGTTCGAGCGTCTTGGCATCGGAAAGTTCCTTCACGGCGTCCTTGCCGATCCAGCGCGCAGTCCTGTCTGTCGAGGCCGCTAGTTTTTGCGCCAGGGCAAGGGCAGGGCCGTGCAAATTCATCGATCGTTTGCCGATCGAACGAAGCGCCCAGTTCACCGCCTTCTTGACAAAATTGCGGCCGTCGGTCGCATGCGCTTCGATGATCGACAGGAATTCGAGGAAGGTCGCCTCGGGTTCCTTCTTCCGGTGGACCACCGACCAAGCCATCATCGCAAACGCCGTGCGCCGAACGAATTCCCGTTCGTCGACCGCGAATTCGGCGATCAATTCCCTCCAGCAATCCGTATCGACAAAGAGATCGGAGACCCCGTCGACGATATCCCACGAGTCGAAAGTCGCCGCCCATCGTCTTGCATCCGCGGCGGAGAACCGCTCCGGATCGGCTGTCACGGAAGCGATCAACTGCGCCTCCATGATGCCTGTCTGCCAAAGCTCGAAGGCACGCTCATGGTTGCGCTTGATCTTCTTGGCAATCTGCCGCTGCACGCCATGCGAGATACCGAGCGCACGTTCGATCTTGATGCCGTAGCGCAGCATGCCAAGGCGATTTTCCTCCGAGGCGATCGAGCGCAGATGAGCGACGATTTCGTCGGCGCTGGATTGAGGCGAAAGCTCGGCCACGGTGAAATCCTATTTCTCCAGCCGCGCCAGCAGCGAGGACGTGTCCCAGCGCTTGCCGCCCATCGCCTGCACGTCCTTGTAAAACTGGTCGACAAGTGCCGTCACCGGCAGTTTGGCGCCGTTGCGGTCGGCCTCGGCGAGGCAGATGCCAAGATCCTTGCGCATCCAGTCGACGGCGAAGCCGAAATCATATTTGCCGGCATTCATCGTCTTGTGGCGGTTCTCCATCTGCCAGGAACCGGCCGCGCCCTTGGAAATCACCTCGATCACCTTTTCGATGTCGAGCCCGGCCTGCTTGCCGAAATGGATACCTTCGGCCAGTCCCTGAACGAGGCCGGCGATGCAGATCTGGTTGATCATCTTGGTGAGCTGGCCAGCCCCTGCCGGTCCCATCAACCCGACCATGCGGGCATAAGCATCTATGACCGGCTTGGCCCTGTCGAAGGCGTCTGGCTCGCCGCCGACCATCACGGTCAGCACGCCGTTCTCAGCGCCTGCCTGACCGCCGGAGACCGGAGCGTCGAGGGACGAAAACCCGAGCGCTTGCGCCTGCTGCGCCAGTTCGCGCGCGACCTCGGCCGATGCCGTGGTGTTGTCGACGAAGATGGCGCCCTTCTTCACTGAATTGAAGGCGCCTCCGGCGCCGGTCGTCACCGAGCGCAGATCGTCGTCATTGCCGACGCAGGAAAAAACGAAGTCCTTGCCCTCGGCCGCCTCTGCCGGCGTCACGGCGAAGCTGCCGCCATGCTGGGCAACCCACTGCTCGGCCTTGGCCCTGGTGCGGTTGTAGACAGTGACGTCGTGACCGCCCTTGTTCTTGAGATGCCCGGCCATCGGATAACCCATGACGCCAAGACCGAGAAATGCCACCGAAGCCATGTTTTCGAATCCCTTAGAAACCTGCTTTGCGGCCTTCTTATCGGATCAGGCAAGGGGATGGGAGTCAGCGGTGCAGATGGATGGTGATACGCCGTTCGATCCACTCGACGCCGTGGCGCAATGTTTCGACGATGACCAGATAGATGATCGCCGCCCAGATATACGACTGAAAGTCGAAGGTGCGCGCATAAGTGAGCCGGGTGATGCCCATCAAATCGTAGACCGTGATGATGGCGACGATTGCCGAGCCCTTGATCATCAGGATGATCTCGTTGCCATAAGGGCGCAGCGCCACAATCAGCGCCTGCGGCAGGATGATTTTCCACATCGTCTGCAGTTTGTGCAGGCCGAGCGAGGCGGCACCTTCCCATTGGCCCCTTGGCACGCTCTCGATCGCGCCACGCAAAATCTCGGCCTGGTAGGCGGCCGTATTCAGCGAAAAGGCGAAGATCGCGCAGTTGAACGCTTCGCGGAAGAAGCCCCACAGGCCGACCATCTCGAGCTCCGGTCGGAAGGAGCCGACCCCGTAGTAGACCAGGAAGGTCTGCGCCAACAGCGGCGTGCCGCGAAAGAAATAGACATAGGCATAGGCGAACCCCGAAAGGATCGGATTGTTCGACATACGTGCATAGGCGATCGGCACCGACAGGATCGCACCAAGCACAATTGAGATGGCAACCAGCAGCAGGGTGATGCCAAGGCCGGATATGTAGCCGGGTGCATATTTCTGGAAGAACTCCGGGTTCCACGCAGTGACCAGGTAGACGACCACGCCAATGCCGAGAGCGATCCACAGGCCGACCAGGACATGGCCGAGGATGCGTTGGCGCGACCAGCCGCGTGCGGGCGGCGGCGGCCGGTCAACCTTCAGCGTGTCGGTGGCCAGGCTCATCTCTTGACCTCGCTGCCGCCAACCGCTCGTTCGATCGCATTGATGCCGAAGGAGGAGACGATCGCTAGCAGGAGATAGATCAGGCCGGCAAAACCGTAAAACAGGAAGGCGTGCTTGGTGACGCGAGCGGCAACCCCGCTCTGCCGGAGGATCTCGTTGAGGCCGACGGCCGAGACGAGCGCGGTGTCCTTGAGCAGGATCAGCCAAAGATTGGCAAGTCCGGGCAACGCGATGCGGATTAACTGCGGCAGTACGATCAGCCGCATCGTCTGGCCGCTGGACAGGCCAACCGAATAGCCTCCCTCATATTGCCCTTTTGGAATCGCGCGGAAGGCGGATAAAAACACCTCGCTGGAATAAGAGGAGAAGATGAAGCACAGCGCGATCATCCCGGCGACGAAGCTGTTGACGTCGGCCGATGTCCCGGGGCTCACCAGCCGGACAATGTATTGCAGGATTAATGGGATGCCGAAGAAGATCAGAAACAGCGTGAGCAGCTCGGGTATTCCGCGAAAGATCGTGGTGTAGATGTTCCCGGCCAGTCTCAGCGACGGCTCTTCCGACTGTTTGGCCAGCGCCACGAAAAAGCCGAGCGTCAGCCCGAAGGGCAGCGTGGCCAGCGCAAGACATACTGTGACAAACACACCCGCGGCGATGTCGTCGAGCCAGCCTTCGGGTCCCCAACTGAGAAGCGTCAGTGCGCTCTGCATCCGCCTGCCTGTTCTCCTTAAGGCTCGTTGAGACCCGTACCGCATCACCCCTCGTGCGCGGCATCCTTATAAG
The DNA here is from genome assembly GCF_040320105.1 of Mesorhizobium sp. M0778. Taxonomy (NCBI): domain Bacteria; kingdom Pseudomonadati; phylum Pseudomonadota; class Alphaproteobacteria; order Hyphomicrobiales; family Phyllobacteriaceae; genus Mesorhizobium; species Mesorhizobium sp. M0778. Next base: position 40,347 of record NZ_JAMYPA010000030.1, read on the forward strand.
AACGGCGGGAATCTCCCGCCGTTCACGTTGTCCTATGTCGGTCGATCAGGACTCGCCGCCGTAAACGTCATATTTGAAGTATTTGTCGTTGATTTCCTTGTACTTTCCGTTTGCGCGGATCGCGTCGATCGCCGCATTGAACTGGTTGACCAGGTCGGTCTCGCCTTTGCGCACGGCAATGCCGGCGCCCGGACCGTGGATTTCGATGACGGGCTTGATTGTGCCGACCAGCTTGCAGCAGGCGCCGTCCGGCGAATCCAGCCATTGCTGCAGCACGACGATGTCGTCATTGGCGGCATCGAGCCGGCCATTGGCCAGATCGAGCTGGTATTCCTGCGCGGTCGGATACGGCTTGACGGTGCTGTCGGTGTAAGTCTTGGTCGAATAGTTGAAATGGGTGGTGGATGCCTGCACGCCGATCGTCTTGCCGGCCAAATCTTCCTTGGTGACACCCTTGATATCAGTGTCCTTAGGCGCGGCGATTGCCGGCGGCGTATTGTAATATTTGTGGGTGAAGTCGACCTTCTCGGCGCGTTCCGGGGTGATCGACATAGACGCGACAATGGCGTCGAACTTGCCTGCCTGAAGGGCTGGAATGATGCCGTCCCAGTCCTGCGCGACAAAAGTGCACTTCACCTTCATCTCGTCGCACAGTGCCTTGGCGATATCGATATCGAAGCCCACGAGCTGGCCGTCGGCGGTGAGGTTGTTGAATGGCGGATACGCTCCTTCGGTGCCGATCCTCAAGGTTTTTTCCTGGGCCTGGGCAACGCCAAGCGTCAGCAGCGCAGCCGATGCGGCGAGCGCGATACGCAGTGCAATACGCATAATGGTCCTCTCTGTTGGTCCCGGCCGTCGTTCCCGAACGGCTCTGTGGGCGGTGCTTTTGACCGCCCGCTGGCGCGATACTCCCATTCTTTCCCAAGAAAAAGCAACTGCAAAACCGCCGCTTGAGGGAAGGTCATGTTCAGAAAACGGTGACGCTGGGTCAAACGCCTAAATGGAGAGAAAGTGGCGGGAAGCTCCCCGCGGCCGCAATCTCAGCGCGTCAGGCCGGTGGCGCGTTCGATGAAGTCGGCTATCGAATTCGTGTCGTCGAGATCGAAGACCGGCAAGTCTTCGCCGACAATGGGAAAGTCGGAGGCGACGGCGATAATGTGTGGATCGCCTGCCGAGAGCGGTGTCCGGTCCTTGGCCTCGAGCCGTCGCGTCTCGATTTTCTTGTGCGCCTCGCGCTTGTAGCCCTCGACCAGCACGATGTCGGAGGGTGCCAGCCGTGACAGGATCGCCTCCAGCGTCGGCTCGTCCTCGCCACGCAATTCGTGCATCAGCGCCCAGCGCCTGCCCGACACGATCGCCACCTCCATCGCTCCCGCCTGGCGGTGGCGAAAGCTATCCGCTCCAGGTTTGTCGATGTCGAAATCATGATGGGCGTGTTTTACAGTCGACACTTTCCAGCTGCGCCGGACGAGTTCGGCTACCAGCTTTTCGGTCAATGTCGTCTTGCCGGAGTTCTTCCAGCCAGTGATGCCGAAGATACGTCTGTTCATGGCTCGATGCTCTGCAACAGATGCGCGGCCCGGGCAAGGTCGTCGGGAGTGTTGATGTTGAAGAAGGGATCGATCTCGGCGCCTCTGGATTTCAGGATGGGAAAATCCACCTCGACAAAACCGTGCCGGTCGATGAACGCCGAAACGCGCCGGTTGTCTTCCTCGACGAGAAATTGGCGCAAGGCCTGGTCGAGCCCCAGCGGCCAGAGCGCAAACGTCGGATGCCGTTTGCCGCCGGAACAGGCAACGGCGATCGAGCCCGGGCGTGCATAGGCTGCCGCGAGCAGCCGCTCGACCATATCCTTGGGCAGGAAAGGCGTATCGCCTGCAGCCGTGACCAGCGCCTGGCAAGTGGTGTCGGAAGCCCATTCGAGGCCGGTCAGGATCCCGGCAAGCGGCCCGGCATAACCCTTGACGGTGTCGGCAAGCACGGGAAGCCCCGTCGCGGCAAACCGTGCCGGATCGCCATTGGCGTTGAGCGCCAGCGGGCCGACCTGCGGGCCAAGGCGCGAAACGACACGGTCGAGCAGGGTCCCATCGCCAAGCGCAAGCAGCGTCTTGTCGCCGCCGCCCATCCGGCTCGACCGGCCGCCGGCCAGAATGATCCCTGCGATATCTCGGCCCATCGTTTGCTGCTAGACCCTATGACCAAAATCAAGTTTTCAAATCAGACGGTCGTCAACGGTCGCGCCTATATGCCGTCCGGCGCCATGTCCGGTCCAGCGCTTTCGGCAGCTGTCTTTCGCCGGCCGACGATCCGTTCGCGGTAGAGCGCATAGAGGCCTGAGGCGATGATGATCGTGGCACCGACGATCATCGGCAGATCGGGGACATCGCCGAAGATCGTGAAGCCAAGCAGGATCGACCAGAGCAGGGCGGTGTAGCGGAACGGCGCGATGAAGGAGATATCGCCCACCCGCATCGCCATGATGATGAACTGGTAGCCAATGAGCACGAGCACCGCCGCCAGCGCCAGGAATGCCGTGCTTTTTCCCGTCATCGGCGTCCAACCGCCCATCGGCGAAAGCAATGCTGCGCCCAGAACGGTCATGGCAAGAGCGGTGGCGGTCGACACCAGCAATGTCGGAATTGCCTGCGGAATCCGCTTGGTGGCGAGGTCGCGCACCGCGCAGCATGCCACGCTAGCCAGTGCCAGCAGAGAAAACATGCTGAACCCTTCGAAGCCCGGCCGCACAATGATCAGCACGCCGGCAAAACCGACGGCAATGGCCAGCCAGCGCCGCCAGCCGACGCCCTCGTTGAACACAAGCGCGGCGCCCATCGTCACAGCCAGCGGCAGCGCCTGCAGCACGGCGGACACATTGGCGATCGGAAGATGTGCCAGAGCAACCAGGAACGACACCGTGGCGCCGGCCTCGCTGGCGACGCGCAGCGCAACTGTCGGCTGCAGCATCGAGCCAGGCCGGGCAAGCGCGCCGCGTTGCCACGCAAGCAGGGCAACGAAAAGCGAAGCGAAGGCGCCGCGGATCAGCATGACCTGCGCCATGTTCATCGATTCCGACGAGAATTTGGTGATTGCATCGTTGAGGGTGAAACCAATCATGGCCACCATCATGAACAACGCGCCGCGCAGATTTGGCGAAAGAGGCAAGGCGATTACCGGGTGAGTCCTGCAGCAAGCGTCTAGCAGGCACCCGCAAAACAGCAACGTCAAAGGGCTGGGCCACAGCCTTTCTGTGGCCCGTGACATCTACCTCGCAAGAGCGGCAGGCTTATTTGCGCGTCAGCACCTCGGTGCCGTTGCCTTCCTTGCCGGCAATCGTCCACAGGCCATGCAGCGAGCCGTCTTCCTGCACCTTGTAGACGACAAGGCCAACCGCCTTGCCCATGACATAGCCGGCGGAGAAGGCATCGTCGTTGCGCATGCAGATGCCGTCCGAGGACGAGCCGCCTGTCTCCCAATGGATCGTGCAGGTAGTCTCGCTGGTCAGCGTAATCGTCGCGTCGCCACCATAGGACGATCCATCGAAGTTGGTGCCGGCCACGGCATAGGTGCCGCCGATCGACTGGGCCGCCGCGGGCAGGGCCGCGAAGCTGAGCAATGCAACAGAAAGAATGAGTTTGTGCATATCGTATTCCCCCACTGGGCGAAGAACCACTCCAGAGCAGAGGCTAGGCCCGAACGGGCTTGCGGTAAATCCGGTAACCGTTTGCGGACAAGACCTTTTCTGGGTGTGACCCCGAAATGTGCCGTTCCAAAGGATGGGTTCGGAGGGCAAATCGATCACACTGCGGCTCGAGGAAAATTTTTCGACGAGATCAAATTTGCTCGGCAAGATTCACCAAATTGGTCATTGTAGGCTTCTGATCTTGTCTGGGGAGGTGGTCCATGATGAATGCACGAGGCAATGCGGACATGCTTGGCACAGGCAGCAGGCGGCACGTTTCGTCGGCTTCCCGGTTCTCTTCTGCACTGGCGGTTATCCTCATGGCGATGGCGCCTGCCTTCGCCGAGAACGGCGCTTCGGCGTCGGCAGTCGAACGGATGTCCACGCCGGGTCACGAAGCGGATGAACTCGCTCGCCGCGTCGGGAAATGGTCCGTCGTCAACACGATCTGGCCAACGCCCGGCGCCCAGCCGATTGTGATGACCGGGCTGGTGGCCGAGCGTACGATGATCGGCCCCTTCATGCAGGAGGTGATGCGATCGGCGCCCGGGTCGAAAATCCCAGACTTCCAGCGGATAGCCTATTTGAGCTATGACCGGGTGGAGGGCCGCTGGAAGTATGTCTCGATGGATACCCGTTTCCCGGCAGGGATCATGCCCGCCTGGAGTTTTGGTGGCGAGGAGGACGGCAAGATTTCGCTGCTTTTCGAGCCGCTTGGTTTCGTCGGCTTCGGGCCCGAGGTCGAAGGGCGATTCACTGCCTCCGATTTCGTCATTTCCAGGGACGGCGACAATCACGAAGTGGCCGAGCAGCATTTCCTCCAAGCCAATGGCAGCGGCAAGAAATGGCTTGCCGTACGATACGACTACACGCGTCAACCGTGACTCGTTAGCAAAAACAACGGGGTTGCGAATATGTTCCGAGGTCGCCGGATGCTCACGGTCCCCTGAGGCTGCCGGCGATCGCTCCGATAAGCGGGTCGTATTTCGATTTCAAGGCTGGCGGATAGTCGATCCAGACCGTACGGATGACACCGTCTTTTCCGAACAGGCGGCGTTCGTAGAAGATGTTCTCGCCTTTGATGCCCGACAGCACCGCCCAGTCCTTGCCGGTCTTGCTGTAGGTAATCTTGTAGCCAGGTTCCTTGCTGCCCCTCTGGGCGGAGACGAAGGCTGTCGGAGTTTCATCATCGATATTGAGGATGCCTGAACAGATCAGGCTGGCGCCATCAGCGGTGAGCCATTGTTGTCCATCGCCATTGTCCGGCTCAGGCTGGCGAAGAGTGAAGATCTCATCCGGAAAGGTGCAGACGGTACCGAAGCGCTCGTTCGTATAGGTGAGTGGCGCGGCAACTGCCATGGTCCCCGCCATCACTCCGAAAAACGTCGGGATTGCAAAAAGCCGCTGCATGAGCCTTGCCTCGAAGCCGATGCCAAGGCGATTATTCTTGCACGAAATCGGTGAAAAATCAGCCGCCGGTGACGCTCATATGCCGCGACACCGATGGGCGGTTGGTGCGGCGATCAATGATGAAGTCGTGGCCTTTCGGCTTGCGGCCGATTGCTTCGTCGATGGCGTCGGCGACCAGCTCGTTGCCTTCGGACGCACGCAGTGGTGCGCGCAGGTCGGCTGCATCTTCCTGGCCGAGGCACATGTAAAGCGTGCCGGTGCAGGTCAGCCGGACCCGGTTGCAGCTTTCGCAGAAATTATGCGTCATCGGCGTGATGAAGCCGAGCCGCCCGCCGGTCTCGGCGACGTGGACATAGCGGGCCGGGCCACCGGTCTTATAGGGAATATCGCTCAGCGTGAACTGGCGCTCGAGTGCTGCGCGCAGCAGCGACAGCGGCAAATACTGGTCGGTGCGGTCGGCGTCGATCTCGCCCATCGGCATTGTTTCGATGACCGTCAGATCCATGCCGCGGCCATGCGCCCAGCGCAGCATTTCCGGCAATTCGGCATCATTGAAGTCCTTCAAGGCCACCGCATTGAGTTTTACCTTCAGCCCCGCCGCCTGCGCCGCGTCGATGCCGTCCATGACCTTATCCAGATTGCCCCAGCGGGTGATCTGGCGGAATTTGTCGGCATCGAGGGTGTCGAGCGAGACGTTGATGCGTTTGACGCCGCAGTCGGCGAGCTCGGCGGCAAAGCGTGAAAGCTGCGATCCGTTGGTGGTCAGCGTCAGCTCTTCCAGCGCACCGCTCTCGAGATGCCGCGAAAGCTGGCGCACCAGATGCATGATGTTCTTGCGCACCAGCGGCTCACCGCCGGTGAGGCGGAGCTTGCGCACGCCCTTTTCGATGAAGACCGTGCAAAGCCGGTCGAGCTCTTCCAGCGACAGCAGGTCCTTCTTGGGCAGGAACGTCATGTCCTCGGCCATGCAATAGGTGCAGCGGAAATCGCAGCGGTCGGTGACCGACACGCGCAGGTAGGTGATCGTGCGACCGAAAGGATCGATCATATCCATGCTTATGCGCTTCCCGTGGCCGTGAACGGCTTCGTTATATATGGCTATGTGATGCGAGCCAACTTGCCATTCAAGATAGAAGCTCGCGATCTGCGGTAACATCCCGACGCCGACAGATCATGTCGGAAGTTCTGAAACGGCCTTTTCCCTCAACGCGAAGCGGCGTAGGGAAGGCTGTCTTCCGCAGGATCCACCAGCATGACAGCGCCAAAGGAACTCAGGGTCTCGAAGGACCGCAAGCTGCTTTCCGTCACCTTTCCGGGCCATCAGCCGTTCGAATTGCCAGCCGAGCTGCTGCGTGTTGCCTCGCCGTCGGCCGAGGTGCAGGGCCATTCGCCCGAACAGCGCGTCACCGTTCCCGGCAAGCGCAATGTAGCGATCCTTAAGATCGAGCCGGTCGGCAACTATGCCGTGCGCATCACCTTCGACGATTTCCACGACACCGGCATCTTCACCTGGAATTACCTGCATACGCTGGGTCATGAGAAGGATGCACGCTGGGCCGCCTATCTCGCCGAGCTGGAAGAGAAGGGGCTGAGCCGCGACCGCTGACTGATTTCGCGGGACGCTCCGGTCAACGCAGCATCGCCAGTATCTCGCTGGTGTCGTGATAAAACGGCGTGCCTTCGATCAGCCGGTCATCCTTGAAGCGCAAGACTTCGGCAAACGGCTGCTTGATGGTTGCACCATTGGCCCGCGATGTCAGCGACAGCGTGCAGCTCATGAACACCATGTCATCGTTTTGGGCGACCTGGAGGTCCTCCACCGCCACGTCGCTCCAGATTTCCCGCATCTTGCGGAAAAGGGCGCCAACGCCGTCGAGGCCGTTCCAGTCACCGGCATAGGGCAGGGAGCGAGGCTCATGCACGACAATCTCGACATGAAATGCGCTGGCAAGCATATCGAGGCTCTCCGAGCCTGATTGCAGGAAACGCATTTCAACATTGAACATGTTTTCAATAAGTTCCATGGCGGTGCGTCGCCGGCCGAGCGGTTTCTCCATTTTTGACCTCCGTTTCTGTCAGCACGAAAGCGGTTTGCGCTTGTTCGCGGTCCCTCGACACCCGTTTCCTGATGACGGACAAACGGGCATCGTGTCGTGAAAATGTCATGCGTCTGGAGTAGCGCCGGCAAAGGTTGGAGACGAAAACATGTCCATGATCACCAGCGTCGAACAGCTCGAAGCGCTCTATGGCCTGCCCGGCGAGGCGTCGGTGGTCAAGGAACTCGACCAGCTGATTCCTGAATACGCTGCTTTCATCGAAGCTTCGCCGTTTGCTGCGCTCGCAACCTGCGGGCCTGAAGGGCTGGACTGCTCGCCGCGCGGCGATCTCGCCGGCTTCGTCCGCATCCACGATCCGAAAACGCTGATGATGCCGGACCGGCGCGGTAACAACCGTGCCGATTCGCTAAGGAACATCCTTCGCGATCCGCGCGTCGCGCTTCTGTTCCTGGTGCCGGGTTCCGGCACGACGCTGCGCGTCAATGGACGCGCCCACATCACCACCGATCCCGCGCTCTGCGCCTCGTTCGCAGTCGAGGGCAAGCCGGCGCGCTCGGTGACGGTCGTCGAGGTCGATGCGGTCTATTTCCAGTGCGCCCGCGCCATCCACCGGTCGGATCTGTGGAATCCGGCAAGGCATGTCGACCCAAGATCGCTGCCGACCCCCGGACAGATCCTGGAGATCACCAGCCGCAAGAACATCGACGGCGAGGTCTACGACAGGGAATGGCCGGAGCGCGCGAAAAAATCCATGTGGTGAAGAAATTTGGTGGTGAGGGAATTTGGTGGTGAGGCACTGGGCCGTCAGGCGGTCTTCAACACCTCGGCAACCTTGCGCATCTGTTCGCCGATCATGTCGCATTGTTCCGGCGTCGACTGGCTCATCGCCTTTTCGATCAGCGTCATGTGGACCTTCAGCGCCTGCATAAGCAGTGCCTCGCCTGCCTCAGTCAACGTCAGCCGCAGCACGCGCTTGTCCTTCTCGTCGCCCTCGCGGCGCAGTAGGCCGCGGGTCTCCAACTGCGGCAAAAGCATGGTGATGTTGGAGCGGCCGACCAGCAGGCGGCGAGCGAGGTCGTGCTGCGACATGCCGGGATGGCGGTAGAGGTTCATCAGCACGTCCAGCTGCGCCGGCTTCAGGTCGAGCGGCGCCAGCTTCACCGCCAAGGTGCGTTCCACCACGTGGCAGGCGCGCGCCACCGCAACCCAGTTGCGAAAACGCGGGTTGTCCCAGGGCAGGTCTTGCTTAATGTTCATGTTTGAACTATTATGTTCATGCTTGAACCAATGGATGGATCGCCACTATGGCATCATTTGGAGTGAAGGTCATCCGCGGCACGTTCGGCGTGGCCGAGCATGTGGCGCCGCGACTCACCGGGCGCGCTGCATTCGAGCTGTTCTGCCGCACGCCGCACGAAAAGAGCTTGAGCCATCGTGAGCGCCGCGCAATCGATCGCGCCGCCGATTTCATGACCGAAGCGCGCCATCACCGGCTAAAGACCAGAACCGGCTGCGTCATGGTGCATGAATTCCGGCCCGAGCCGGGCAGGGCGGCTGCAGGCACCGTGCTCGTCATCCATGGCTGGCGTTCGCGTACCGAATACATGCGCACATTGATCGAAGCCTATCGCGATGCCGGCTACAAGGTGGTCTCGCTCGATTTGCCGGGCCACGGCCAGTCGCAGGGCCGCCGGCTGACCCTTGTCAGTGCGGTCGATGCAGCACGGGTTGCCGGCGAATGGTTCGGCCCATTTGCCGCCATCGCCGGCCATTCCTTTGGTGGTGCCGTCGCCGCCAATGCCGTCGCCGGTTCAATCAGAAATATCCCGCCGTTGACGGCCGGGCGGCTGGTGCTAATCGCTGCGCCGAGCTCGCTTCCTGCGATCTTTGCCGATTTCAGCCGCATGCTGAATGTCGGCTCGCGCTCGCAGGTCGCCATGGCCGACCGGGTCGAGCGCATCGCCGGCCGGCCGCTGCACGAATTCACCGGTGACCGCCAACTGGCAAGCACGCCGCTGCCGACGCTGGTGATCCACGCGCCGGACGACCGCGAAGTGTCCGCCGATCATGCAAGGCTCTACGCGCGTGCCGGCGACCATGTGCGGCTGTACTGGGCCGACGGGCTCGGCCACCGCCGCATTCTCGCGGACAAGGGTGTGGTGGAGCGTGCCGTTGGTTTCGTTGCCGGCAGGCTGGAGCCGTCTCTGCAGTGACCTGAATGTCTGTTCTTGTCTGCCGGGTTCGACCGTCACGCCGCCCCGGTGCTGGCCATCGCTATCCAAGCCGCCATTGCTCCGGCCACCGTCTCCAGAAGAGCCGAGCGCGACGCGCCGTCGCGCGCCTGGATCGACATGCCGTGCTGTACGGTCGCATAGAAGGTCGCGGCCGTACCGCAGTCGAAATCGGCCGGCAACTCCCCCTCGGCCACGCCACGCTCGAGGCGTCTCAGCAAGGCTTCGCGGTTTTCGGCACGGCGACGGCGCAGATCATCGCAGATGGCGCCGCGGCTCGAGTCCTGGTGCAATGCGCCGAGCGCGATAAGGCAGCCTTGCGGACGGCCGGTCTGCGAATAGGCCCTGGCCGTCTGGCGCAGGAACCGCTCGACCGCCTGGCGTGCGGTCGGCGCCTTTTCCAGCGCAGACCAGATCTCGGTGCCTTCCACCTGCGTGTAAAGCTCGGTCGCCTCGAGAAACAGCGCTTCCTTGCTGCCGAAGGCTGCGTAGAGGCTGGGTGAGTTGATGCCCATTGCAGCCGTCAGGTCGCTTATCGACGCGCCCGCATAACCCTTGGCCCAAAACACCTCCATTGCCCGCCGCAAGGCGGCGGTTCGATCGAAGGTGCGGGGGCGGCCTCGTTCCGGCATGGTGCGCTTTCTGTGTTGATCGATACATAATTCAGTTGACGCGGTTCAGCAAGGCTGGCAGATATTTATGTATCAATCACTACAAAATGGAGAAGCAAATGTCATCCAGGAGCTTGCACGGCAAGGCCGCCCTCGTCACCGGCGGCAGCCGCGGCATCGGTGCGGCGATCGCACGAAGGCTCGCGGCCGACGGCGCGGGCGTGGCGATCACCTATGTGAATGGCGAGGAACGGGCGCGTTCGGTGGTCGGGGCAATCGAGGCGGCCGGCGGTCGGGCCTTCGCCATCAAGGCCGACAATCGCGATGCTGCAGCGATCGAGGCGGCAGTCGATGAGGCGGTAAAAGCCTTCGGACGGCTCGACATCCTCGTCAACAGTGCCGGCATCTGGCGCGCTGCGCCGATCCATGCCCTGTCGCTTGCCGACTTCGATGAGACAATGGAGGTCAACCTCAGAGCCCCGTTCGTCGCCGCCAAGGCGGCAGCAGCGCATATGGGCGAGGGTGGCCGGATCATCTCGATCGGCAGCAACCTGGCCGAGCGTGCCACCGATGCCGGCCTGAGCGCCTATTCGGCCAGCAAGGCTGCCTTGGTTGGCCTGACCAAGGCCTTTGCACGCGATCTCGGTCCGCGCGGCATCACCGCCAATGTCGTCCATCCGGGGTCGACGGATACCGACATGAATCCAGCAGGCGGCCCGCACGCCGAGCATCAGCGCCAGAAGATGGCGACGCCTCGCTTCGGCACGGCCGACGAGATCGCCGGCATGGTCGCCTGGCTTGCCGGCCCCGAAGGGCGCTTCGTGACAGGCGCGGCATTGACCATCGACGGCGGCGCCAACGCTTGAGGCTTGGCTCGCGGGCACTACCATTGGTCGGGGGCGAAGGCGGATTGGCTTGACCCGTCACGATGTTGTGAAACCGTTCTGCAACAGACGTTCCGAAATTTATGGAAGCTTAACGAAATCAGTATGAATCAGTATAGTCACGCCTTACATCCGCCATGCGGTGGGCGAGACCGTGAAAGCGGTGCGGAACGGGATCCGGGTTCAACCGGAGCGGGTGATCCATGAAACTCCTTGGAAACAAAGCCACCGTGCTGCCGTTTGCGGTGGCCGTGGCAATGCTGGCCTTCGGCGCGCCGCAGGCTGAAGCACAAGGGTTCTTCGACATGCTTTTCGGCGGCGGCGTCAAGCACGCACCGCCGAAAGGTAACTTTCCCCCGCCACCGTCAAAATACAAGCCGAGGCCCAAGGCGCCGGCCGCTTCCGGTGGTGGCGGTGGTGGTGCGCAAATCAGCAGCCCGTCCTATTACACCTACAAGAGCGATCCGCTGGTGCGCGTCGATTTTTCGGCACTGTCGGCAGCGCCTGAACCGGCAACGCCGCAGGATGCTGCGTTCGAGCCGGCGGCCACCGGGGCTGCATTCCGCGAAGCCATTGCCGGGCTCGACGGCTATGACCTCTATGCCGAGAAGGACATCGCCAAGGCGCTGATCGCCTACTACTCAGCCAATCCGGATTTCATCTGGGTGACGGGAACCAGTCCCAGCAGCCGTGCGCAGGATGCGGTGCGGGTGCTGGGCGAAGCCGCGAGCTACGGCCTGACGCCCGCCGACTACACCGTCGAAATTCCGGCAGCAGGCACATCGGCGGGCGATGCCGATGAACGCCTGAAAGAGCTGGTCCGCTTCGAGATGGCGCTGTCGGCACGCGTCCTGCGCTACGCCCGTGACGCACAAAGCGGCCGCGTCGATCCCAACCGCATGACCGGCTACTACGATTTTCCGCCGAAGCCGCTCGACATGGAAGGGGTGCTGAAGACGCTGGCCCATACCCAGCAAGCTCGCACCTACCTCGAATCGCGGCATCCACAGAACGCCGAGTATCAGGCGCTGCGCGTCGAACTGGAAGCGCTCCAGGCCAGCGCCGAAGACGAAATCACCATCGATCCCAATCTGCTGCTGAAGCCGGGGCAGACCAGCCCTGAACTGCCGAAGCTTTTGACAAAGATCGCGCGCAATCTCGATGACGAGATGGGCGGCGCCTATGGCGAGGTCCTGGCGAGGCTCGCCACCAGCGAGGTCTACGATCCGGAGCTGGTGCCGGTGATCAAGGCGGTGCAGAAACGGGCCGGCATGAAAGGCGACGGCGTCATCGGCCCACGTACCGTTGCATCGTTGGCCGGAACGTCCAAGGCCGACAAGGTTCAGAAGGTTCGGGTCGCGCTCGAAGAGTTGCGCTGGCTGCCTTCCGACCTCGGCAGCCCGCGTGTCTTCATCAACCAGCCGGCTTTCACCGCGAGCTATATCGACGATGGCGAGGAGAAGCTGAAGACCCGCGCCGTCGTCGGCAGGCCCACCAACCAGACTGCTTTCTTCTATGACCAGATCGAGCAGGTCGACTTCCATCCCTATTGGGGCGTGCCGCAGTCGATCCTGGTCAATGAGATGCTGCCGCGGCTGCGCCGGGATCCGGGCTATCTCGACCGCGCGGGCTATGAGGTGGTCAATGCGCGCGGTAAGCGCATTCCCTCCTCCTCGGTCAATTGGGGCGCCTATGGCGCGAAGATACCCTACGGCGTGCGCCAGCTGCCGAGCGAGGCCAATGCGCTGGGCGAGTTGAAGATATTGTTCCCCAACAAGCACGCCATCTACATGCATGACACGCCGCAGAAGTCGTTTTTCCAGCGCGACATGCGCGCGCTCAGCCATGGCTGCGTGCGCTTGCAGGATCCGCGCGGTATGGCGGCTGCCGTGCTCGGCACCTCGGTCGACTACATCGAGGACAGACTGAAGCTCGGACATTCGACCGAAGACGTGACACGCAAGATCCCGGTCTATGTCGCCTATTTCACCGCATGGCCGGACCTGTCCGGCAATGTCGAATATTTCAACGACGTATACGGCCGCGACACAAGGCTGCAGCAGGCGCTCGACAGCACGGAAGCGGTGCGTTCGCCGGCAAGCTGAGGAATGCGGGTCTAGCGCTGAAAGAGCGGACGCCGGAAGCCGGCCTCGCGCCCGGCGATCAGCCAATAAACCAGGCCGGCGACAACGCCTGCCGCTGCAATAATACCGACATCGGCCCAGCGCTCCGGGTTCGTATCGTCTGGTACACTGGGCCAGATCAGGGCGAAGCCGCCAACCGCAGCCGCGGCGCCGAAGATCATATGCAGCCAAAAACTGCGCAGCGAGAAAAACTCGGCAATCAGTGCGAAGATCAGCGTCTGCAGGGCAGTCAGCACGATCGTCAGAAAATAGATGAACATGCCGAGCGGCGGCAACAGCAGCACCGCAACGGGGCTGACACCCATGACGTCGAAATAATTCGGCGCATTTGGCAGCGAGCTCAGCCCGCCATAGATCGCCGCCACCGCGATCAGCCCAACCAGTACCGCTATGAAATAACCCGCGAGCATCATCAGAAAGCGTTTCAATACGTGCTTTACCGTCGCCATGCCCACCCCCGCGCGCAATGATAGCACCCAGTCAGCCATCAAAGTCATATCTGCGCAAGGGTGTGCCGAAGGCCCGGGACCTTCGAGGCGCGCCATTTTTTAGAATCTGGACCGTTGGCGGACAGCTTCATTTCGGCGCGGCTGTCACCGGATCATAGGTGATTTCGACTTTGGCCTTGTCGTTCGTGTAATAAATGACGGTGTAGGCGCCGCTGTCCCAATCGATTTCCTTGATGTAGCGGAAGTCGTCGCGCTGCTCGACTTTGGCAATGATTTCCGACAGCTTCTTGGCATTCTGCGCCGGCACCGGATTTTCGTCAGCCGCAAAGGCCGATCCGCCGACAAGCAGCACGGCGGCCGCCAAAACAAGTCTGGACATGGCTTTCCCTCACATCTCGATCACCAGAAACTCGTTTCCATACAGGTTTGTTCCGGGATCGCGGAGCGTTGCGCTACAACGAGGCGCCGTCCGTACCTGATCTATGGCCGCCGAAAGAACAAGGCGACTGCTTAAAATCATGATGCGTCGCCTCAACATCGCGGCCATAACAGTGCCGACGGTCACTCGGGGGTCTACATGCAAATGCGTCATGCCATCATATTTGTACTTTCCATACTTTCCATCCCGTCCGTTTCGATGCCTGTGCAGAAAGCCGAGGCGCTGGAACCTGAACGCTATACGGTCTATTGCGCCGACGACCGTATCGAAGTTTCGTTCTGGGATATCGAGCAGATGAAGGTGCGGGCCGGCTCCAACGTTTGCCAGTTCCAGAGCTACACGAGCTACAGCAGCGCCTTGAATTTCGCCCAAAAGAATTTTGGGGGCGAGGGGGCGACCTGCAGCTGCTAGTGGTAAAAATCTGACGCTTGGTGCCCAATGCGGATTATCTGTTCCGACCCTTTCCGGTCGTACAGATGTGGCAATGTTACGGCGTCAGTTGACCCGTTCCGATCATTGGCCATCTTGCAACCCTTTGAAATCTGGCGCTAGATGGGACATGGGACCATTACTGCGCGAGGTCTCTATGGCAAACACAGAAGAAGGAACGCGCGTAGCAGGAGTTTGGCTTGCGATCGCCTCTATCCTGCTGGCAGGCGCGCTGGTCGGCCATGGGCCGATCGATCCCGATATGGGTCGCCAGATGGGAGTCATCACCGACGACCCTGTCCGATGGGCGATCATCCATTGGGTTTCCGCGGTAGCGCTATCACTGTTCGTCCTGACAGGTCTGATCGTGCTGGCGGCCAGATCGCGCCTCACCGAGGCGTGGTGGACGTTGTCTGCCTGGGGTGTGCTGACTGTCGGCGCCCTCTGGACCATGACGACCGCGGTGGCCGAGGCCACCGTGGTCTCCGCCGCTGCTGCCGCCGGGGACACGGCAACTTTCGAGGCCTGGTGGGCATTTTCCGAAGGAAAGGCCAACGGCTTCATGTTTTTGGCGTTGGCCGTTGCCGTGATCGCTGGCAACGAGGCGCAGACCACTCACCGAGCCACGCCGGTCTGGGCATCGTACATCGCAGTCGTGGCCGGAATTGGAGCCTTCCTCGGTTGGCCCCTGGGCATGTGGCTCGGAGTCACCCTGGGCAGCTTCGTCTGGGTCGTGGCATCACTGGTGATGTCCCTGTGGACACTTTGGTTCGGGTTGGGTTTAGCGCGGACCGTGATCGGGCTGCGGCCTCACAATGGGTGACATCGAGTCCGTAGCGGGAGCGTAGCGAGCGACCCGCTTGATGACCGCGACGGGCGCTCCAGCCGCTCCCAGGCGGCGGGGATTGCTTCGCGCCGCTGAAAAAGGCCTCGACGCGCGAGTTTGCCGAATGGGCGATATGCTTGCAGTGGGCGCGATAAAGCCGCTTCAGCAGCCGGAGCGAAAGGCAGGTTTACCCAGAGCGGGCCTACTGCTTCGGCACCAAGCGTCAGATTTTGACAACTAGCCGCTCTGACTTGGAATTGATTCAGGAAAGCAGATGGTGGGCGATGCAGGGATTGAACCTGCGACCCCACCCGTGTGAAGGGTGTGCTCTCCCGCTGAGCTAATCGCCCGCTCGTTGCCCGAAGGCCAAGCGCGCCGCGATATAAGGGAGGCCGGCCCGCGAAGTCAACCACTTGTCGGTCGGCATCTGGCGGTCCGGACTATGGCCGGCTTCAGCCCTCTGCCGCGGCCATCAGCCCTTGTACCATATCGAGCGTCAGCGAATCGAAATGCGAGATCACCGCCGACGGTTCAAACTCCCGCACATGACGGTCGGTGTAGCCGAAATCGACTGCCACCACCGGAATGCCGGCGGCCTTTGCCGTGTCGATGTCGGTCTGCGAATCACCGACCATCAGTGCACGGTGCGGGTCGCCGCCGGCACGCGCGATGGTCTGCGTGAGATGGCGCGGGTCTGGCTTGCGGAACGGAAAACTGTCCTGGCCGCAGATCGCCGCGAAATGCCTGGTCATGCCGAGCGCCTCGATCAGTGCCACCGAATTGGCCTCGTATTTGTTGGTGCAGATGGCCAGCAGGTACCCGGCCGCCTCGAACCGCGCGATCGCCTCCGGTACGCCCGGGTAGGGGCGCGATTTGCCGGGAATGTTAACGGTGTAATGGTCCAGAAACAGCTTTAGCAGGCGGTCGTGCTCCTCCACTGCCAGCGACCTGTGCTGCGCTGCATGGGCGCGCTCTATCATCACCCGGCCGCCATGGCCGACGAAGCGCTTGAAGCCGGCTTCGTCGACGGCCGTGAGCTGGCTGGCGGCAAGGCTGTGGTTGAGGCTGTCGAGCAGATCCGGCGCCGTGTCGATCAGCGTCCCGTCGAGGTCGAACACGATGATCGGTCGGGTCATGGCCTGTCCTGTGACGATTTGATTGCCGGCAGGCGATAACCGCTGCGGCCCGTTCAGGCAAGCCGGCTTATGCATCGCGGGCAAGGTCCTTTGACCAGCCCGGCAAAAATGCTACGAGCGCCGAAACAAATCTCGGGACCCGGCATGGATGCGAGGCAATTGAAGGTTGAGGCTGCGCGGGCAGCGCTTGCCCATGTCACGGACGGCATGCGGCTCGGCATCGGCACCGGCACGACAGCGGATGAGTTCGTGCGGCTGCTCGCCGACAAGGTCGCCACCGGCCTGACTGTCATCGGCGTGCCGACCTCGGAGCGCACCGCCGTCCTTTGCACCGAGCTTGGTGTGCCGCTGTCGACCCTCGAGGAAACGCCCGAGCTCGACCTCACCATCGACGGCGCCGACGAGATCGATCCGGCGCTGACACTGGTCAAGGGCGGCGGCGGCGCGCTGCTGCGCGAAAAGATCGTCGCGGCGGCCTCCGCCCGCATGATCGTCATCGCCGACAGCTCCAAGATGGTCGAGATGATCGGCCGTTTTCCGCTGCCCATCGAAGTCAACCGATTTGGCCTGCGCGCCACCGAAATTGCAGTTGGCGCAGTGGCTGCAAACCTTGGCCTTTCCGGCCCTGTTACACTGAGGATGACGGGGAGCCAGCCATTTGTTACGGACGGCGGCCATTTTATCCTCGATGCATCTTTTGGCCGCATTCCGGATACAAGAGCGCTTTCGAATGCTCTCCACGCCATTCCGGGCGTGGTCGAGCATGGTCTTTTCATCGGGCTGGCATCAACGGCCATCATAGCCGGTGGCGACGGCATCCAAACCGTCCATGCCGCCCGAAAACCAGGGAGTTTTACCGATCATGATGTTGCATAACCGGGTTGGCCGCTTTTTTGCCATTCTGGCGGCCTCGGCCGTTTTCGCGTTTTCGTCGCCGGCGTTTTCGCAGGATGTCACTGATGCGCATTTGAAGGCGGCGCGCGCCGCGGTCGCGGCGATCCATGCGACGGATACGTTCGACAACATCCTGCCGCAAGCTGCCGCGGCGCTCGAGCAGCAGCTGATCCAGAAGAACCCGGACATGCAGGAACTGATCGCCAAGACGATCAACGAGAAGGCGATGGCCCTGGCATCGCGCCGCGCCGACCTGGAAAAGGAAGCAGCGCTTGCCTATGCAAAAGTGTTCTCGGAAAAGGAACTCACTGAAATCGCCGCCTTCTACAATTCCGATACCGGCAAGAAGCTGCTCGACAACGGCTCGATCGTGACGCGCGAGCTGGTGAAGGCTGCCGACATCTGGCAGAACGGCCTGGCTCGCGATCTCGCCCAGCAGGTAGGCGAGACCCTGGGTGCAGCGGCGAATGCCAAGGCGCCGGCCGCACCTGCCGACGGTGCCGCACCTGCCGACGGTGCCGCCCCGGCCGATGGCGCTGCTCCCGCGGACGCCACACCGAATTGATCGCGGACTTCCGAGCGGCCTGACCGCCACTGGACCAGAAAGCCCGGCAAGTCCGGGCTTTTCTTTTGATGGTCGGCAGCCTACCTGTCTCGGTGTTTGAGGGGCAAGGAGTTCAGCCATGGCCGGTTACGACTACGATCTTTTCGTCATCGGCGGCGGCTCCGGCGGGGTGAGGGCGGCGCGCGTCGCGGCAGCACTCGGCAAGCGGGTCGGCATCGCCGAGGAATACCGCTATGGCGGCACCTGCGTGATCCGCGGCTGTGTGCCGAAAAAGCTCTATGTCTATGCCTCCCAGTTCCCCGAACATTTCGCCGACGCCGCCGGCTATGGCTGGACGGTGCCTGAGGCGCATTTCGACTGGCCGACGCTGGTCGCCAACAAGGACCGCGAAATCAGCCGGCTGGAGGCCATCTACCAGAACAATGTGCAGGGTGCCGGCGGCGAAGTCTTTCACTCACGCGCCGTGCTGGTCGATCCGCATGTGGTGCATCTTCTCGGTGAGGATCGCACCGTTACCGCCGACCAGATCCTGATCGCTACCGGCGGGCGTCCGGCACCGCACCCGGCATTGCCCGGCCATGAGCACTGCATCTTCTCCAACGAGGCCTTCGACCTCAAGGAGCTGCCGAAGGCAATCATGATCGAGGGCGGCGGCTATATCGCCGTCGAATTCGCCAATATCTTTCACGGGCTTGGCGTCGACACGACGCTGGTCTACCGCGGCAAGGAGATCCTCAGCCGTTTCGACATGGACCTCCGACGCATGCTGCACGAGACGATGGAAAAGAAGGGGGTAAGAATTCTCTGCCACGCCGTGTCAGAGTGGGTCAGGAAGCGGCCTGACGGCCGGCTCGACGCGCTTGTCACCGGCGGCACGGTGCTGACGGTCGATCAGGTCATGCTCGCCATCGGCCGCATTCCCAATACCGAGAACATGGGCCTGGAAGGCGTCGGCATCGAGATGACCAAGACCGGGGCAATCCAGGTCGACGGATACTCCCGCACCAATATCGACAACATCTGGGCGATCGGTGACGTCACCCACCGCGTGCAATTGACGCCGGTGGCAATCCACGAGGCGATGTGCTTCGTCGAGACCGCCTTCAAGGACAAGCCGACGGCGCCCGACCACGACACGATCGCGACCGCGGTCTTTTCCCAGCCCGAGATCGGCACGGTCGGCCTGTCGGAGGATGAGGCGGCAAAACGCTTTTCGGATCTCGAAATCTACCGCGCCACCTTCCGGCCAATGCGGCACACGCTTTCCGGCCGCGATGAAAAGATGCTGATGAAGCTGGTCGTCGACGGCGCCTCGAAAAGAGTCCTCGGCGCCCACATCCTCGGGCCGGATGCCGGCGAAATGGCGCAGCTTCTCGGCATACCGCTGAAGGCCGGGCTGACCAAGGATGATTTCGATCGTACCATGGCGGTGCATCCGACCGCGGCGGAAGAACTCGTCACCATGTACAAGCCGACTTACCGGGTGAGAGATGGTGAGCGCGTCTGACGCGACAAGAACCCATCGCGGCAACGGGATTGCCGCGATGGAAGTGCGTGAGTTTTTTTACAGCAGCGTTCCGCGCAGGATCACCAGCGCCACAGAAAAATAAATCACCAACCCGGTGACGTCGACCAGCGTGGCGACGAACGGAGCCGATGCGCTGGCCGGATCGAAGCCGATGCGCTTCAGGGCGAACGGCAGCATCGATCCAGACAGCGAGCCGAAGGTGACGATGCCAACCAGCGTGGCGCCGATCGTCATTGCGATCAGCGGCCAGTGGGGGCCGTAGTCGTAGAAGCCGAGATACTGCCAGAGCGCGATGCGGCAAACGCCGACTACGCCAAGGATCGAGCCAAGCACCAGACCAGTCGGCAGCTCGCGCAGGGCCACCCGCCACCAGTCGCCAAGGCCGATTTCGCGCAGCGCCAGCGCCCGGATGACCAGCGAGGTCGCCTGCGAGCCGGAATTGCCGCCGGAGCTCATGATCAATGGAATGAATAGCGTCAGCACGATCGCCTTTTCCAGCTCGCCCTCGTAGCTCTGCATCGCGTTGGCTGTCAGCATCTCACTGACGAACAGCGCGCATAGCCAACCGGCGCGCTTCTGGATCATCGCCAGAAAGCTCATCTTCATGTAGGGCTCATCCAGAGCTTCCATGCCGCCGAAGCGATGCACGTCCTCGGTCGTTTCCTCGATCATCGTGTCGATGATGTCGTCGATGGTGACAATGCCGAGGAGTTTGCCGTTGTCCACGACCGGGACGGCGAGCAGATCGTATTTCGAGATCAGCTGTGCGACCTTCTCGCTATCGGTCAGCGGCGACACGGTAATAGGCGCGCGATCCGGCGCAACCGCCATGATCAGCTCATCCGGCTCACCGGCAATCAGCCGGCGCAAGCTGGTTGAGCGCAACAGGACATGCGTTTTCGGATCGACGATGTAGATCGCGTAGACGGTTTCGCGTGTCCGCTCCACCTTGCGGATGTAATCCAGCGTGCGGGCCACGCTCCAGTCCGGCGGCACGCTGACATATTCGGTCGTCATGAGCGAGGCGGCGCTGCCCTCGGGATAGCCTAGAATGGCAAGCAGCGTCGCGCGCAGCGGCGGCGCCAGGCCGCCGAGCAGTTCGGAACGAGCCGGTTCGTTCAGATCGCGCAGTATGTCGGCGGCGCGGTCGACCGACATGGCCGCAAGCAGCCTGCCTGCCCTGCTGCGGGGCAGCGCCTCGACCAGTTCGGACGCGCCGTCGAGTTCAGGCTGGTCGAAGATCTCGACCAGCCGCTCGAACGGCACTTCGCAGAGCAGATCCGATGCTGTCTCGCGGGGCTCCTGATTCAAGGCCTCGACGATATCGGCGATGTGTTCGTTGGCAAGCACGCGGGCGATGGCGATAGCATCGCCGCCCGCGACAGGGGAAAACTCGTTCATGGCTCACTCCTTGCCGTCCGGCAGGACGTGAGCCGGTCAGGTCACGTCAAGCGGACGGCGGTTGCGTTCGACTGTGACTGTCGCCAGGCATGGCGCGGTGACCTTTCTGCTCGCGGGTTCGGGTTGGGATCTCTGCGAGCCGGCGCAACATAGGAGCGCGCCTTGCCGAGTCAATCGCGAGAGCGGGTCAAAACGGCGGCAAACCGACTGGATCGCGAGACTGTGATCGGGCTGCGTGGCAGGCTGGCTGGATGCCGGCAGTGGTGCCGCGGCTATCTCTGCTTCAGCCGGCGGGGAAAGCGCAGCCATTTGTCCTCGGCCGGCCGCGTCGGCTGCGTGAGGATGGTGGTGAGCTCGACCGGCAAGCTCGGAACCAGCGGCTTCTTGGTCGCGACGCCGTCGGCGATCGCAACCACGCTGTGGTAGAATTCGGTTCCCGCGACCGATCTCGGCGGCGTCGCCTCATGCATGATCGAGATCACCGTTGCGTCGGGGCAATTGTCCTTGATCGCCTGATGGAAGGCAATTCGTCCTTCAGGATCGAGCGCGCCGGTGGCTTCATCGAGGAACAGCAGTCCGGGCTGCTGCAGCACGATGCGGGCGACGACCAGCTTCTGTTTCTGCCCACCCGAAAGAACCTGATCCCAGATCTTTCCTTCACGGCTCTCATCGGCCAGATGCTCGATGAAGTCGCCGAGGCCGGCCTTGTGCAGGGCGGATGCGACCTGCCGGTCGGCGTAATCATGCTCGGAACCGGGCAGGCAGACAAGCTGCTTCAGCGAGACCTGCTGCAGCTTCACCTCCTGGGCGGCGTAGAAACTCCTGACCCCTTCAGGGAAGACAATGGTGCCGCGGCCATAAGGCCACAGGCCGTTGATCGCCTTGATCAGCGAGGTTTTGCCGCATCCGGATTCGCCCTTCAGGAACGTCCACTCGCCACGCCGGAAGCGCAAGTTTGCAGCGCTCAGGAACGGGGTGGCGTCCTCGCCCTGATGCGCCAATTCGAGCTTCTGGATGGTCAGGCCGAACACCGGGTTCTGGCGGTCGTAACGAAAATCGGAGCGGCCGGTCAGCCCGTAGAATTCCTGCGGGTGCTGGACGTTTTCGATCGCATTTGCGAGTTCGGTGACTCGCTGGCTGTTGGCCCGCACCGCGGCGATGGCAGGCATGACGTGGATGAACCATGAACACTGGCTGATCAGTGAATTGACCATTTCAGAGCCAGTTATGTAACCCTTGAGATCGAACCCGTTGTGGATGAACGGCACTAGCCCAGGCCCGTAGGCCACAATGCGGGCGCCGATGAAATTGTAGATCAGCTCGAACGAATTGTAGCCTGTGTTGACGATGTTCAGCCGCGCCCAGGTGCGGTCGATGTCGACATAGCGCTGGCTGTGCACCGTCTTCTGCACGTTCTCGCCTTGCGATGCGGCGACATGAAAACTGCGGCGTAGGAACGTGATCAGCTCGCCGCGATAGCTGCCTTCGGCCTGCTGCATTCTGACATTGAGCCGTTCCAGCAGCCTGCCCAGCTTGACCGCGATCCAGGTGTTCAACGGCACGTAGGTGGCGACTGCCAGAAACGCGAGGACGGCGCTGCCATAGCTGCCGAGGAACTCCAACCCTTTGACCTCCGCCGAGTGTGCAAGCAGTTGCTGGCCGACGAAATACAATGAAGTAGCAACGGCCAGGACCCCCATGGCGAGGCCGATGGCTCCGCCCGTCATATCCTTGATCGATTCCTGGATGCGCTGGTCGATATTGTCGGGAGCGGCGGCGCCTGACGAACCATGCTGAGCGTGGAAATGCGTGTGATTGGAATCAAGCAGGGCTTCGTTGAACTGGCTGTCGAGCCAGCCTCGCCATTTGCGATGCAACGTTGCGGATACCAGGCTGCGGATACCGGTAAAACCCGCATCTTTGAGCACGACCAGGAGGACAAGTATCCCGGCATTGGTCAGCAATGTCTGAAGCGGCGTGGTGTTTGCGGCATCGTGGAAAAAGGCGATCGAGTTGACCAGCTCTCCGGATGCTACGGCAAACCATACGCCTGCCTTGCTGGAGAGCGCGGTGAGCAGGGCGATCACCAGTGTCAGCGTCCAGGCTTCCACCCAACGGTCTGAGAACCAGTAGGCCCGCATCAGTC
Source organism: Mesorhizobium sp. M0778 (assembly GCF_040320105.1). NCBI lineage: Bacteria > Pseudomonadati > Pseudomonadota > Alphaproteobacteria > Hyphomicrobiales > Phyllobacteriaceae > Mesorhizobium > Mesorhizobium sp. M0778. The sequence continues at coordinate 63,176 of NZ_JAMYPA010000030.1, forward strand.
CCCAGAAGCTGCGCATCGACGATACGGGCGTCAGGGGCGACTGCCTTGCGGCACCGCGGAGCCATTTTTCCGATATTGAATGTCGCGTTGGTCTATCGACCCGAATCACTAATCCCGCCCAAACGGTTTTTCTTTTGTTACGGACAGTAACACCAATTGATCATTTTCCATTAGCTTTTCTCCAACCGCAGGTGGATTGGCTGGCCGGCCGTTGCAGTGGAGCAACAGAATGAATGCTCACGGCGCTAAGCTGTCACGTTTCGAGGGGCGGAATATCAACGCAATTTCAAACAGTTACTTGCCCGCCCCAGAGCAGGTAGACACCTTCCCCTAGGGAAGGTCTTCACACAGCTTTGTGAACATAGAAGCGCCGTCCAGCAGTCGATTTTCACAAGCTGAACCGATCTTCAGCCCGCCTTTACGGTCAGGTCCGACCTCGTCGGTGGCCAGAACGTGACCGTATGATTCGTGGTTGAAGCCGCCTTGTCACGAACCCGTAATCAGCCAAGCAATGACTTCTCCGGCACAGTCTAGGATGCGGACCAACATCCATTAGACCATGCTTTTTTAGAGCGCGAACAAAACTGCGTTTGACAATGATGCGCTACGGATCGAACCTGCCGGGGCGCATCCACGTTTGAACCGGGGGGAGTTCTTCATGCTTGCACGGACTTTTTTTGCCGCGATGCTCGCAACATTTGCCTGGCTGCCGCAAACATATGCCGGCAGCCAGACCGTTCCTGCAAACGCCGAGGGGCAGGTCGAGTTCAACACTCCGTCCGGCAATATCGGCTGCATCTATACGCCGAAGGGCGGCACCAGCACCTACGAGCCGCAGGATGGCGGACCGGAGCTGAGCTGTTCGCGTGTCGAGCCCAGCTACATCACCATCATCCTCGGGCCGAAACGCCCGGCGACGCTGATCAAGTATCCGGGCGAGCAAGGCTGCTGCGGCGACGTCACCAAGCTGGCCTACGGCAATAGCTGGAGCAAGGGGCCGTTTTCCTGCCAGTCATCCACCAAGGGATTGACCTGCACCGGCAAGCATGGCCATGGCTTTTTCGTCAGCAAGGCCAAGGTGACGGTGAAATAGTCCGGCTCAGTTGGCCGTTTCCAGCTCGCCGCGTGCCTTGGCCGCTGCAACCTGGCGGATCGCATCGGCAAGCGTATCGGCGTCCTGGGCTCCCATTACGGCATATTTGCCCTCAAGCAGAAAGCACGGCACGCCCGATATGCCCATGCGCGAAGCGGTGGCGATTTCGGTGCGCACCGCCTCGACATCAGCGTCGGTCGGCAGCAGCGTTTCGACCACGGAGGCATCCATGCCGGCCTCGCGGGCGGCTTCGATCAGCACGGCATGATCGCCGAGATTGGCGCCTTCCTCGAAATTCAGCTGGAACAGCCGGCGCACCAGCCGGTTCTGAACGGCCTCGCCGGCAGTCCCGGCCCAGCGAATGAGCCGGTGCGCATCCAGCGTATTGGGCGCGACCTTGATGGCGTCGAAGGCAAAGGAAATCCCTTCAGCCTCGCCCAACGGCTCGATCCGGGCATGGATTTCGCGGATGCGTTGCTCGCTGCCGAATTTCGCCACCATGTAGTCGCGGCGGTTCTTGCCTTCGGGCGGAATCGTCGGGTCGAGCTGGAAGGGCCGCCAGCGGATGTGAACGTCGATATCGACGGCGGCAATCGCCTTGTCGAGCCGTTTCTGGCCGATAAAGCACCAGGGGCAGACGACGTCGGAGACCACATCGACGGTAATCGAGTTCTCGTCGTTCATCTTGATCTCCTGTTCTGAAGAGGTCACTTCGGTTTGCGCCACCAGGTCGGCAACTGATAACCGTATATGGGCGTCTTTTGCGGATGTTCCAGATAGTTCCAATAAGCGAGCCATTGCCGGTTGTTGTGCTGCGTCGGCACCATGTAGTTACCGGAGATCAACAGCCGGTCGAGGACGCGGACGGCGGCGACATAGTCCTCCTTCGAGCGAGCTCTCAACATCGCCTCGATCGCCGCGTCCACCGCCGGATCGGCGACGCCGGCGAGGTTGAACGAGCCTTCGGCCTTGGCGGCAGCGGATCCCCAGCGCCCGGTTTGCTCGATACCGGGCGACAGCGAGTTGTTGAAACCGGTCGAGCCGACCAGCACCTCGAAATCGAAACGCTGCTTGCGCGACTGGATCTGATCACCGTCGAGGCTGCGGATACCGACATCGATGCCGAGCTTCTCAAGCGTGCGCTGATAGATAGCGGCAAGTCGCTCTTCGTCCTGCGAGGCGGTCAGGATCTCGAAACCGAACGGCTTTCCCTCGGGATCGAGCATCGCGCCGTCCTGCACCGTATAGCCTGCGCTCTTCAGCAGCTCGAATGCGGCCTTCAGCACCTTGCGGTCCTGGCCAGAGCCGTCGGTGACAGACGGCCTGTAGGTGCCGTCCATGACATCTGCAGGCACGCGGCCGGGGTAGGGGGCCAGCAGGGCCTTTTCCTTTTCGCTGGCCGGGTGGCCGAGCGCGGAGAGTTCGGAATTCTGCCAAAAGCTCATCGTTCGCGTGTATTTGCCGCCGAATAGATTCTTGTTGGCCCATTCGAAATCGTAGAGCATGCCGAGCGCACGCCGCACGACCGGATTGGAAAATTTCGGCAGCCGCGTGTTGAACAGAAAACCGTTGACCACCGGCGGAATGCCGGTGTCGAAAGTTTCGGCGATGACCTCGCCCCGGTGGAAGGCCGGAAAGTCGAGATCGCGCTCGCGTTTGACCGGGTCGCTGTCGTCGTCGATGGCGCAGATGCCTTTCTTGAACGCTTCCTGCTTGGCGTTGGCGTTGAGGAAATATTCGATGGTGATCTGGTCGTAATTGTCGAAGCCGCGCTTGGACGAAACGTCCTTGCCCCAATAGTCCGGATTGCGCTTGAACACGATGCGCTGGCCGGGCACGACTTGCGCCACCGTGTAAGGGCCGCTGCCGACCACCGGCTTCAGCGTGGTCCTGTCGAATGTGTCCTTGTTGAAAGCGTGTTTCGGGATGATCGGCGTCAGCGCAATGATCAGCGGAAATTCGCGGTCGGCCTTGTCGTTGAAGGTGAAGCGCACGCTGCGGTCGCCGGTCTTTTCGAGCTTGGCAATCGCTTTCATCCGCTGGCTGTAAGGTGGCCGGCCCTTCTCGGTGAAGACGTCATAGGTGAACAACACGTCTTCCGGCGTCACCGGTTCGCCGTCCGACCATTTGGCCCTGGGATCGAGGTGGAATTCGATGCCCTTGCGCTCGGGATCCATGTCGGCGGTATCGGCTAGCAGGCCGTAGAGACTGAAGGCCTCGTCGTAGTTGCGCTGCATCAACGGCTCGAAGACGAGATTGCCAAAGGCTTGATCCATCATGCCGCGCGCCGTCGTGCGCAGGCTTTTCAGGATGAATGGATTCAGATTGTCGAAGCT
>NZ_JAMYPA010000031.1:0-57708 GCF_040320105.1 Mesorhizobium sp. M0778
GCCGTGTGTCCGCCGCTCCGCTAAACACGGGGGCTGCGCGGCGGACACGCCGACGTCACAGCTACTGCCACGCCATTTTTGCAGAACTTGACGCACACAACTGGATTCCCGGATCAATAGGGTGGCGCGCCGATCCCGCCGCCAGCACGAAAGTGAGCAGGCATTCGTTCCAACCCCTGATCGGGCTGTCCATCGCCCAGCCAAAATTAGGGCTCCAATGCCACATGAGTTGCCGAGCGCCGCGTGTAAACCAGTTCCATTCGGCCTGTAGCAACAGCGCGTCCACGCGCTGGCGCAGGCGCACTTCGCCAGTTGTCATCCCGGCGAAATACTCACGGGCGCAAATTGTGCTACGGCTCGAACAAGCATGGGCAATCTTCACTCGACGCGGGTGTGCTGGCTTTTTCTACGTTTCATACAGTGAGGGACAATGGCCGGCACTCCGTTGATCAGCATTCTGGTCACTTTCCTTGTCATAATTCTGGTGCTGTATCTGGTCAATCGGTTGCCGCTTGATGGTCGCACTCGTCAGATTGCCCAGATTGTCGTGATCATTATTGGCATCATTTCGCTGCTGAAGTACCTCGCAGTGTTTTAAGCCATCACGGTTGGGATATGCGACGCTGCTGGCGTCCGAGCGAGCAAGACAAACCCAGCGCTTTACACCCACTCATGAGCAGGCGGCTTGAGACCTTCCCGCTCTAGGAAAATATCAGCCTCGCGCGGTTGTCGACGATCCTGAGGGCGGCCAGCTGGCCGGTTTGGAAGGCGCCGGTGTCTATGCCAAGCCGGCGTCCCTCGAGCTTCGGAATGTCGACCGGCGTATGCCCGTGCACGACATAACGTTCGAGAAGATGCGCGGCTTCGAAGAACTCCGAGCGGATGTTGAGCAGGTCGTCCTCGTCTTGCGCGGCCAGCTCGATGCCGGGCCTGATGCCGGCGTGTACGAACACGAATTTGGCCGAATAGACCATGACCGGCAGCGCACGCATGAAGCTGACATGGCCGGCTGGAATGATCTCCCGAATGCGCCGGTCGACCTCCTCGCTTGAACCGTAGAGATCGGCCATGCGCGACGGATCAACGCCGTAGGAAAACAGCGTTTGCAGGCCACCTATCGCCAGCCACGACTCTCTCGAAATGATCCCGTCGAGGTAGTTCAGCATCACGACTTCGTGGTTGCCGGCAAGGCAGATGCGCTGGAAGCCTTGGAGTGGCGGCGCCAGCAGATGATCGAGCACGCGCGCCGACTGGGGGCCACGATCGACGTAGTCGCCGAGCATGATGATGAGCTTGCGCATTTCGAAAGACGCAGAATCGACCAGGATGTTCTGCTCCAGGGAGCGAAGCTCCTTATAGCAGCCATGCACGTCGCCGATCGCATAGACGACCGTGTCCTGCAGATCCATCTCGAGCCGCTGGCGCGCCGCCGTCGGGGGCTTTCTCGATCGTTGGAACAGGGTCACGAATGGCGTCTCGCATGGTTGTGGGGGCGTCTCGATTCCGAAACAACATGAAGACGCAGCGCCTGGATACCATGTCTGGCGCCGGTCGTTCCATACCGGAGCTTCGGACGCAACTCGGCTTCGGCCTCCTACACGCCGATGCCACGGCCGTTCAGCGCGGCGGTGATCTCGTCGAGGATGGCCGGGTCGTCGATCGTTGCCGGCATGGCCCATGCCTCCTTGTCGGCGATCTTCTGCATGGTGCCGCGCAGGATCTTGCCGGAGCGCGTCTTCGGCAGGCGCTTGATCGTCACCACCGTCTTGAAGGCGGCGACCGGGCCGATCCGTTCGCGCACCAGCGCGACCACCTCGTTTTCGATGATGCCCGCGTCGCGGTCGACGCCGGCATTCAGCACGACGAAGCCGAGCGGAACCTGGCCTTTCATCGCATCGGCGATGCCGACGACGGCGCATTCGGCAACGTCGGGATGCGCGGCCAACACCTCCTCCATGGCGCCGGTCGACAGCCGGTGGCCGGCGACGTTGATGATGTCGTCGGTGCGGGCCATGACATAGAGATAGCCGTCCTCGTCCATCATGCCGGCATCCGCCGTTTTGTAGAAGCCGGGGAACTCCTCGAGATAGGCTTGGCGAAACCGCTCGTCGGCATTCCACAGCGTCGGCAGACAGCCGGGCGGTAATGGCAGTTTGACCACAACGTTGCCCAGTGTGCCGCGCTTGACCGCATGCCCGGCATCGTCGAGCACGCGAATGTCGTAGCCGGGCATCGGCATGCCGGGCGAGCCGTATTTGACAGGCAGCAGGCCCAGTCCGGCGGGATTGATGGTCATCGGCGAACCGGTCTCGGTCTGCCACCAGTGGTCGATCACCGGCACGTTCAATTTCTGCTCGGCCCATTTGATGGTTTCCGCATCGGCGCGCTCGCCGGCAAGGAACAGCGTGCGGAACCGGGACAGATCGTGTTTCGGGACGAACTCGCCCCTCGGGTCCTGTCCCTTGATGGCGCGGAAGGCGGTTGGCGCGGTGAAAAGTGCGACCACGCCATGCTCGGCGATCACACGCCAATAGGTGCCGGCATCGGGCGTGCCGACCGGCTTGCCTTCGAACAGCACCGTCGTGCAGCCATGCAGCAGCGGGCCGTAGACGATGTAGGAATGGCCGACCACCCAGCCGACGTCCGAAGCCGCCCAGAACACTTCGCCGGGTTTCACACCGAACTCGTTTTCCATCGACCATTTCAACGCGACCATGTGGCCGCCATTGTCGCGCACGATGCCCTTTGGCTGGCCGGTCGTGCCGGACGTGTAGATGATGTAGAGCGGATCGGTGGCAAGCACCGGAACGCAGTCGACATTGGCACCCGCGGCCCGCTCCCGCGCCACAGCGTCGGCATAGTCGATGTCGTAGTTTTCCCTGAGCTCGCAGCGCAATTGGTCGCGCTGCAGGATGAGGCAGGCTTCGGGCTTGTGCCGCGACATCTCGATCGCCTTGTCGAGCAGCGGCTTATAGGCAACGACACGCGCGGGCTCCAGGCCGCAGGACGCCGAGATGATCAGCTTCGGCTTGGCATCGTCGATGCGCGTGGCGAGCTCATGTGAGGCAAAACCGCCGAAGACCACTGAATGCACGGCGCCGATCCGCGCGCAGGCAAGCATGGCGAAGGCTGCTTCCGGCACCATCGGCATGTAGATGATGACGCGATCGCCTTTTTGGATGCCGCGATTCTTGAGTACCGAGGTCAGTGCAACCACCTCGCGCTTCAACTCGGCATAGGTGAATTTCTTGATTGTGCCCGAAATCGCGCTGTCATGAATAAGCGCTATTTGGTCGGCGCGGCCGTCCGCCACATGACGATCGACGGCATTGAAGCAGGTGTTGCACGAGGCACCATTGAACCACCGGCCATAGACGCCGGCATTGGCATCGAACACGGTCTCGAAGGGCGAGAACCAGTCGATTGCGCCGGCGGCATCGGCCCAGAATTTTTCCGGGTCGCGTTTCCAGCCATCATAGACCTCGTGGTAGCGTGACGCCATCCAGCTTCCTCCCCAGGAATGTTTGCTGTTCTTGAAATAGCGTATGCTGCTTTCTGTAACCATGTATTTGTGCTTTTCGTTTGCCGTCGGTCTAATTCGGCCGCAAATGCAGGGTCGTCGTGGCCTGCGGGGCTGATACGGCCGAATTTTCGACATTGGGGGCAGGGCGCGATGAAACTGCGATACGAGCTTGGATTTGCCGTCGTTGCGACGCTGGCGTTCGCACTCGCTTCAGCTGCTCAGGCCGGCGATGCGGCGGCACGGCGCATCATCGGCTTTTCGCCCGACGGCAACTATTTCGCCTTCGAGCAGTACGGCACGCTCGATGCCGGTGCTTCGGATTCGGGCTGGTCGGAGATCGAAATCATCGACACCCGCACCGATCAATTCGTCGGCGGCAAGCCGATCCTCATCGTCGACGAGACGGAGGATTCTACGTTGACACTTGCGCAGGCAAGGGCACAGGCCGCCGAGCTGGCAGCGCCCTTGCTGGCCAAATATGCCATCGCACTGCGCGGCGAGCGGACGGGCTTCGACAAATTCACTTTTCCCGACGACATGGTCGCCTACAACGACATTGCGCGCCTCGAGCAGGTTTCGCAGAAATGGCTTTGGCCGACTTATGACGAGCTTGGCATCTCGACCATTCAGCTCGACCAGATCCTTGCCGACAGCACGGCGGATTGTTCATCGAGTTTCGACAGGACGCAGCAAGGCGAAACGACCGGCAAGGCGCTCGGCTTTCGCCTGACGCTGCAGGGTCAGGACGGCAAGCCGATCAAGCTGCTGCATGAGGACAGGGCGGTGCCGGGTTCGAGGAATTGCCCGACTTCTTACAGCCTGTCGGAATCTTACGCATTCACCCCCGACCGCAAAGCAGGCGTGCTTGTCGTACTCGTGCAGCGTTTCAGCCAGGGATTTGAAGGGCGTGACCGCCGTTTCATAGCCGTGACAGGGCAGGCGCGTTGAGACAACCCGCTGAGAAATAATCTGCTACTCGAGTTGATTCCTAAAGCGGCAGCGCAGCGAGCATGAGGCCAACCCCGCCGGCGATCAGCAAGGCGGCTGCCAGCATTTTCCCATGACGCTCGAAACCTGTCGGCGCCCGATCCCAATTGTAACGCATGCCCCAACTCCGCAAGCCCGCTGAGTCCCTTATCTTACCTAGGGTGAGGAGGACAACAGTCTGGCGATGCACCACGCTGCTGCTGTCGGTCTTATCACCGACTATTTCTGGGGCATTCTCCGCCGCTACATGCCCCAGCGCAGCGCGGCGGTGTGCACAGGCGCATCCCAAAACACTGCCGTCTCGGCGTCGAACATGCTCAGCGTGATCGAGCAGCCGGCCATGTCGAGCGAAGTCACATAGGACCCAACCAGCGACCGGGTCACCGTCACGCCGTGCTTCTCGAAGGTTTTGCGGGCGCTGTTGTACATCAGATAAAGCTCCATCAGCGGCGTGCCGCCAAAGCCGTTGACGAAGAGCAGCGCCCGGCCTTTGGCGCCGTCGCCCAGATCGCCGAGGATCGCGGTACAGATCTCCTCGACGATAGCGTCGGCGCTCTTCAACGTGTCGCGCCGCCTTCCGGGCTCGCCATGGATGCCGACCCCGAACTCCATCTCGCCGTCGCCGATGTCGAAGGTCGGCTTGCCCGCCGCCGGCACGGTGCAACTGGTCAGCGCCACGCCCATCGAGCGCGTTGCGCCGTTGACGCGCTCGCCCAGCGCCTTCAAAGACTCCAGTGGCATGCCTTGTTCGGCCGCCGCGCCGACGATTTTCTCGACCACCAGCGTACCGGCGACGCCGCGCCGGCCGGTGGTGTAGGACGAGTTTTCGACCGCGACGTCGTCATTGGTCACGATTTGCATCACGCCTTCCGACATTTCAGCGGCCATGTCGAAATTCATTACGTCGCCCTCGTAGTTCTTGACGATGAACAGGCAGCCGGCGCCCGTATTGACGGCTTCAGCCGCCGCCATCATCTGGTCCGGCGTCGGCGAGGTGAACACCTGGCCGGGGCAGGCGGCATCCAGCATGCCGTGCCCGACGAACCCGCCATGCAGCGGTTCGTGACCCGAGCCGCCGCCGGAGATCAACGCCACCTTGCCCGGCTTGAGCACCTTGCGGCGGACAAATTTGTGCTCCTCGCCAAGCGCCAGGATATCGGCATGCGCGGCAACGAAGCCGTCGAGGCTCTCGGTCAGCACCGTGTCGACGGAATTCAGAAATTTCTTCATGGCTGTCCTCCCGAAATAGCCCAGCGTCAGCTGCCCTTGCCGGCGATGCTGGTGATCTTCTGGATGAAATCATTGACCGCCCGGTCGAGCGCCGCGTTCTGCTTGTCGTCGCCGAAATCGGGAACGATCAGCGAGACATGGCGTGTCTTGCGCATGCCTGCAGCCAGCGACATCTTTCCCGGATGCGCCCGATGGTAGGCTTCGAGGAAATGATCGCGTTCGGCCGGGCTGAAATGGCAGACGGAGAAGATAGCCGGCAAATGCTTCGACGGGATCGGCGTCGAATAGGCCGGGCTGGAAATCTGCGTGACGAAGCTGCGATGCTTGCCCAGCGCGTCGGCGAGGCGCTGGCGCATGCCGGACGGGCGCTGATCGATCACCTGCGACAGGATCGTCTTGTAGGCGCGGATCGCCTCTTCGGGGCCGGATTGCGACGCCTTGTCTGACATGCCGGGCCTAGATCCAAACGTCCGCGATGGCCGCCTTGGCCATCGCGAGTTGGGCGGGAGCGACGGAGAGGTCACGCAGGCCGGCTTCGAGCAGCGCCGGGATCGAGGCGGGGTCGCCGCCGGCATCGCCACACAGGCTGACCGGGATATTATGCTCGCGCCCGAAGGCGGCAACCGACGCGATCAGCCGGAGTACGGCCGGGTGCCTGACGGAATTCAGATGTGCGACCGAAATGTTATCGCGAGCGGCGGCCATCACGTATTGGGTCAAATCGTTCGAGCCGATCGAGAAGAAGGCGGCCCTGGCGAATGCCTCCGGCGCAATCGCCACCGAAGGCACCTCGACCATGATGCCAAGTGGCGGCATTTTTTGCGCGATGCCGCGCGCCAAAAGGTCAGCCTGCTCCTCAGCGAACAGCGCGGTGGCGCGTTCATACTCTTCCGGAACGGCGATCATCGGGAACATCACCTTCAGATTGCCGTGCATGGCGGCGCGGAGCAAGGCGCGGATCTGCACGCGAAAGACCTCTGGGCGCGCCAGCGACAGCCTGATCCCGCGCAGGCCAAGGAATGGATTACCTTCCTCGACGGTCAGGCCCGGCACAGGCTTATCGCCGCCGGCATCGACGGTACGGATTGTTACCGGCCTGTCGCTGGCCCATTCCAGCACTTTGCGGTAGGCGTGATATTGCGTCTCCTCGTCCGGCAGCGTCTTGCCGAACAGGAATTCGGTCCGCATCAGCCCGACACCGTCGCACGTCGCGACATCGATGCTGTCTACATCGGACGGAACGGCGATATTCACCTGCACCCCGATCGCTATGCCGGTCTTCGTTGCCGCCGGCCTTGTCAGATAGGCTGCCGCTTTGCCGCGATGCGCCGCGAAAGACGACGACGATCGCCGGAACGCGTCGATCTCCGCTTTCGAAGGCCCCAACACGATGCCGCCATGTTCGGCATCGAGCAGTGCGATTCCGGCAAGGTGAGCCGGCGAAGCACCAGGCCCGGCTACCCCACGCCCCACGAGCCCAAGCCCCACCACCATGGGCACGCCGCGCGAGCGTGCCAGCATTGCGACATGACTTGCGGCGCTTCCGGCCTTAAGCGCGATGCCGCCGCCGGCACTCCAGTCGGTCTCGAGGAAGCGCGTCGGTGCGATATCCTCGCCATACAAGATCGCACCCGCCGGCGCGGCAATGTCGCCGCCCCCGGTCAGCGCGCGTAGCACCTGGTCGCGTATATCGCGCATATCGGCCGCGCGCGCCCGGAAATAGTCCTGCTCGGATGTTTCGTAGCCGGCGATCTCGGCGTCGAGCGCTGTTCGCCAAGCCACATCAGCAGCCATGCCCTCGGCGATGTGCGAAAAAGCCGGGCCGGTCAGCGCGTCGTCCTCCAGCATGGCGAGCTGGAATTCGAGGATCCCGGCCGCCTCGCTGTCGCTGGTTTCGATCAATATCGCGAGCCGGCCTGCGGCAATGGAGATGGCGGCCTCAAGCGCCGCTTTCTCGTCCGCGGCAGTCGCCTTGCGGACATAACGCACAGCAGCCTGGTCGAGGTCGAACAGCGGCCCCTCGGCATAGCCGGCCGATGCCGAAATGCCCTGCAGCCTAAGCGGTTCGGGCATGGTCCTTGCCTTCGTCGAAATCGCGCCGCACCAGCTCGACCAGTGCCCCGACGGCCTCGCCGGCGCCGTCGCCTCTGGCCCTGATATGCAGGACAGTGCCTTTCGGCGCTTTCGCAGCCATCACCTTGACGATGCTCTTGGCGTCGAACCATGGCCCGTTGGCGGCGAGCGCAATCTCGACGTCGGCCGAAAACGTCTTGGCAAGCTTGGTGAACTTCACCGAAGGACGCGCATGCAGTCCCACCTCATGGGTGATCAGGACGCTGGCTTCGGCTGCTGCGGACATGCTTGTCAAAGTTCCCGTTCACTCACGACGGCGACAGTTCGTGCGCCGTCGCCACCACTTCCTTGAGCGAGGCGCCGCCGGAAGCCTCGGTCGCCGCCATCACCGCGCCTTCGACGATCGGCGCATTGCAGACGATGATCTTCTGGGCGCGTGGTTCGCCGATCATCTCTACCGCCATCTCGCTATTGGTCTCGGCACCGCCGAGATCGACGAGGATCGCGACACCCGCCTCCGACCACGCCTTGTCGATGGCGCCCATGATCGCCTCGACATTGGTTCCCAGCCCGCCATGGCCGTTTCCGCCGCACCATGCAAGCGGCACTTCGTCGCCGACCATCTGCCGCACCATGTCTGCGGTGCCTTCGGCGACCAGCGGCGAATGCGATACGATGACGATGCCGACATTGCTCATGCGCGCGCCTCGATTGCTTCGGCGACGGCCCGCACCAGAAGCGCGGTCGAGCGTGCGCCGGCATCCATATGACCGATCGAACGGTCGCCAAGGAAGGAGGCGCGCCCACGCAACGCCTTCATCGGCACGGTCGCGTCGGCTGCATTGTCGGCGATGTCGACGATTTCCCCTGCTGTCTTTCCCTGCACCAGCGCTTCATGCACCGGCTGCAGTACGTCGAGCATGGTCTTTTGCCCGGCCTGCGACTTGCCTCTGGCGGCTACCGCTTCGATTGCCTTGCCGAAGGCCGCTGCCAGATCGGCGCGACCCGGCGCGGCGGAAATCTCCTTGCCGAGCGCCATGAACAGCGTGCCGAACAGGGGACCGGAGGCTCCGCCGACCGTCATCACCAGCTTGGTGCCGATCGCCTTCAGCGCCTCGGGCAATGGCTTTGCCGTGAACGCGCCGGCCTCGGCCCGCACTGCCTCGAAGCCGCGTTTCATGTTGAGTCCATGGTCGCCGTCGCCGATCGCCTGGTCGAGCCTGGTCAGCTCTTCGGCATGGGCGGCGATGGTGTTTGCCGCCGCCTCGATCAGCCTGGAAAGATCCGCTGCCGCCATATCACCCATGCTCCTGGCCTCCGCGCTGCCGGCAGTACGAGAAAATTGCATATCCGGCAATTGAAGCATTCTTTTCCCCAGTCAAGCGGGTTCGAGCAACGCAGCGAGGGCAGTGAAGACCTCGGCGATGGCAAAGGCGCCGGGGTCGACCACGCCGTCGAGCTGGCTGCCAATATAGGCGGACCGCCCGGCCTTGGCCTTGCGCATGGCCGCGGTGGCCTCGGCGCCGCGTCGCGCCGCGACCGCCGCGTCCTCCAGACTGCCGCTATCCAACGCCCTCAAGGCGGGTTCCAGGGCATCGATCATCGTGCGATCGCCGACCCTCGCTCCGCCATGGAAGGACATCCGATCCAGGCCGACGAGAAGCGCCTTGGGAAGCGTTTCGCCAGATTTCGACGCCTGCGCGGCGGCGGTTAAGAAGATCGACAGCAGCACGCCACTGGAGCCGCCCATGCTGGTACTCAGTATGTCGCCGACGGTGGCGAGCGTTGCGGCAGGGTCGGCGAGCGGCAGTGTCTCAAGGCGGCTAAGCACGCTCCGCGCACCGGCCGCCACAGTCGATCCGGTGTCGCCGTCTCCCGCCTTGGCATCCAGTCCGTTCAACGCGCCTTCAAGCGAGATCAGCCGTTCGCAGACCGCGACAACCAACTGCTCGGTGCGTGCATCCTGGCTGGCTTTTGACGCGCTGTTCGGGCCGGTGGCTTTGGCCACCGGCACGACGCTCACTGGGCGAACGGCTCTTGCCGGCAGCCAGGCGTGAGGGCCGACCGGCGCCCGCAAGGCTACTTCGCGAGGCGCATCGAGCCGGATCAGCGACAGGGAAAAGCCGTTCATGTTGAGCGCCGTCATAAGCTGCCCGGGCCCGATCGTCAGCGTCACCTTTCGTGCCAGCGGTGAAGCCAACACCGCATTGGTGACAAGCAACATTTCCAGCGGCGGCACCGAACCGAGATTGTTGATCAGCAAGGCGTAGTCACTGGCGGGATCGAGCCGCGCGGCAAGGCGCTCCGACATGATCGCAACCAGCCTTTCGGCACTTTGCACCGCAATCCGCTCAACGCCCGGTTCGCCATGGATGCCGAGGCCGAGTTCGGCGTCGTCGGCGCCAAATCTTTCGTCATGGCTCTGGCCGGGGATCGAGCAGGACGACAGCGATATGCCGAGTGAAACGATGTCCACCGCCGCGGCCCGCGCCGTAGCGGCAACCGTCGCCAGATCGTTGCCGGCTTCCGACAGGTGGCCGGCGATCTTGTGCACGAACAAGGTGCCGGCAACGCCACGCGGCTGGGCAATATCCGGCAGGGCAATGTCGTCGGCGACGATCACCATCTCGACGCGGAAGCCTTCGGCGCGCGCCTTCTCGGCTGCCAAGCCGAAGTTGAGGCGATCACCGGTGTAGTTCTTGACGATCAGCAGGCACCCGGCGGGACCGGTTACCGCGCGGATGGCGGCCAATACTGCTTCCACGCTCGGCGAAGCAAAGATCTCGCCTGATACTGCCGCCGTCAGCATGCCCACGCCGACGAAGCCGGCATGCGCGGGTTCGTGCCCGGCCCCGCCGCCGGAGATGATGCTGACCTTGCTCTTATCCCAGTCCGCACGGAGGACGACCTTGATTTCGGGATAGCCGTCGAGGCGAGCGAGATCGCCGGCGCCGGTCGTGCCGAGAAAGCCGTCCAGTGCCTCAGTTACGATCGTATCCCTGCGATTGAAAAAATGCTTCATCGAATTGGTCCAGTCCGGTGCCCGAAATTGCCGGTTGAAAGGTGCCAGGAAAACACTCGCGCAGCGCTCACATCAGCCGTCGCCCATCGGCGCCGAAATACAGCGGCGAGCGATAGCGGATCATGATCCTGTCGCCCTGCGCCAGGTCGGTGTCGGGGTCGGTCAGCGTCACCAGTTTCCTGCCCCCGACCGTCACATGCAGGTGGTTCTGGTCGCCGAGATGCTCGATCCAGTCGACGACGCCGTCGGCATGGCCGTTCGCCGCCTTCTCGATCGAAAGATGTTCGGTACGCGCACCGATCGTCTTGGTTCCCGCCGGCGCGCCGCCATCCGGCAGCAAGCCGACCGGCAACAAATTGATTGCCGGTTGGCCGAGCCTTGCCGCGACGTGAAGGTTTGCCGGCTCAGAATAGATCGTGCGCGGCGAACCGATCTGCACCAGCACGCCGTCGGCGAGAATGCCGATGCGGTCGGCCATGGTCATCGCTTCGATCTGGTCGTGGGTGACGTAGAGCATTGTGGCGCCGAGTTCGGCCTGGATGCGCTTCAGCTCGAGCCTGAGATCGGCGCGCAGTTTGGCGTCGAGCGACGACAGCGGCTCGTCCATCAGGTAGATCGACGGCTTGCGCACCAAGGCGCGGCCGATGGCGACGCGCTGCATCTCGCCGCCCGACAGTTTGATCGAGCGATTATTCAGCTTGTGGTGGATGCGTACCATCTTGGCCACTTCCTCGACGCGGCGGCGGATCTGGTCCTCCGGCATTTTCCGCGCCGGCGAGCGCAGTGGAAAGGCGAGGTTGTCGTAGACCGACAGATGCGGATAGAGCGAATATTGCTGGAAGACGAAAGCGGTGTCGCGCTCGGCCGGCGACAGCGTCGTCGTGTCGTGGCCGGCAATATGGATCGAGCCCGCTTCCGGCCGCTCCAGCCCGGCGATCAGCCTGAGCGTCGTCGTCTTGCCGGCGCCGGTCGGCCCGAGCAGCACGACGAATTCCCCGTCGGCTATATGCAGGTCGAGATTGTCGATGGCGATTTGCTCGCCGAAGGCCTTGGTCACCCCCTTGATGTGAACGTCAGCCACGATGCGCTCTCCCCTGCGAAGCCGAGTCATGGATTTCGGTGCGCACCGCACGGCCGGATCCTTTTGCGAACAGCGACAGCCGCGCGCTGCTCAGCGCCAGGCCGACATGATCGCCCGGATTGAGCCGGATTTCGGCCGGTACCCTGGCCTTGATGATGCCGTCTGCCGTCTCCACTGCCACAATCTGCGTGGTGCCGAGATATTCGGTGCCATAAATGGCGCCGCGCAGCTTCGAAGCGTCATCGAAACGGATGTGCTCCGGCCGGATGCCAAGCGCCATCTCGGCCGGCGCAATATCCTCCCGCACCTCCGGCACGGCCACCTTCGCGCCTTGCACAACAATTTCCCTGGCGCCCTTTGAAAGGCCGCCGCCGAAGCCGAGGAAATTCATCGGCGGCGAGCCGATGAAGTCGGCGACGAACATCGTTGCCGGCCGGTCGTAGATTTCGCGCGGCGTGCCGAACTGCTCGATGACGCCATGGTTCATCACCGCGATCTTGTCGGCCATCGACATCGCTTCCATCTGGTCATGCGTGACATAGACGGTGGTCGCGTGGATGCGGTTGTGCAGTTCGCGCAGCTCATGGACCATCAGGTCGCGGAATTCGGTGTCGAGCGTGCCGAGCGGCTCGTCCATCAGGAAACACTTTGGCCGCCGCACGATGGCGCGGCCGAGCGCTACGCGCTGGCGGTCGCCGCCGGCAAGCCCGGAGACGGATTTGTTGAGCAGATGGTCGATCCGCAAAAGCTTCGCCGTCTCTTCCACCCTGGCCCGGATTTCAGCGCCTGGCATGCCTTGCGCCAGCAACGGAAAGCCGATGTTCTTCCTCACATTCATGTGCGGATAGAGCGCGAACAGCTGGAATACGAAGGCGATGTCGCGCTCGCGGGCACGCCGCATGGTGACGTCCTCGCCGCCAAGCAGGATCTTGCCGCCGGTCGGCAGTTCGAGCCCGGCGATCATACGAAGCGTCGTCGTCTTGCCGCAGCCCGACGGCCCTAGCATGACGAAGAATTCGCCGTCCTCGACGACGAAGTTGGAATCCTTCACGGCGACGAAATCGCCGAATGCCTTTCTCAGATGTTCGACCCTGATCTCGGCCATCGTCTACTCCGGAAATTTCGAGACGATGATGAACATCGCCGTGCCGGCCAGCATGGTGATGAAGGAATAGGTGTAGAGCGCCAGCGCGAAGGGCTGGAACAGCATCAGGAAGCCGATGGCGATGATCGCCGTGGCGACGTTTTCCATCAGCCCGCGCCTGGCCCAAACGGGCCAGCGCGATTTGCGTTTTGCGGTCATGCTCATTTGCGCACCGCGCCGAAGGTGATGCCGCGCAGCAATTGCTTGCGAAGCAGGATGGTGAAGACCAGGATCGGCACCAGGAAGATCGTTGTGCCGGCCGCGACCGCCGGCCAGTCCTGGCCGCCTTCGCCGATGATGGTCGGGATGAAGGGCGGCGCGGTCTGCGCCGTGCCCGAGGTCAGTAGCGCAGCGAAGGCATATTCGTTCCAGGCAAAGATCAGACAGAAAATGGCGGTTGCGGCAATACCGGTGGTCGCCTGCGGCAGTACCGTGCGCCAGAACGCCTGCAGCCTGGTGTAGCCGTCGATCATCGCCGCTTCTTCATATTCGCGCGGGATCTCGTCGATGAAGCCTTTCAGCAGCCACACTGCCAACGACACGTTAACCGCCGTATAGAGCAGGATCATGCCGAGAGCCGTGTCCGACAGGCCAAGCTCGCGATACATCAGGTAGATTGGGATGGCGACAGCGATCGGCGGCATCATCCGCGTCGACAGGATGAAGAACAAAAGGTCGTCGGCGAGCGGCACCTTGAAGCGCGAAAAACCGTAGGCCGACAGCGTGCCGAGGAACACTGCGCAAAAGGTTGAGCCGAAGGCGATGATCAGCGAATTGACGAAGCGCGGCATGAAGTTCGAGGGGCCGGCGATCACCATGTTGCGCTTGCGCACCGTCTCGTCGCAAAGGCCCGTCGCCGGCCCCAGCGAGTTGATGTATTCCGGCGTCTGCCTTGTCCGCGTCGTGAACAGGTTGCAGTAGCCCTCAACGCTGGGCTGGAACAGGATCTTCGGCGGATAGGCGATCGAATCCGGCGGCGTCTTGAAGCTGGTGGCGAAGATCCACAGCAGCGGCACGATCGAGATCAGCGCGTAGGCGACGATGATCGTGCCGGCGACGCGCTTCGACGTGGCCGAGGGTGCGACAACGGAATGGGCTGACGTCAGGCTCATCTCTGCTTCACCTTGTTGAGCGCCTTGACGTAGATGTTAGCCAAGCCGAACACCGCGACGAACAGGATGATGGCGAAGGCCGAGGAATAGCCCGTCCGCCAGCTTTCGAAGGCCTGCCGCTTCAGCGTGATCGAGGCCACTTCGGTGGTCGATCCCGGCCCGCCGCCGGTGAGCAAATTGACCATGTCGAACATCTTGAAGTTTTCGATTCCGCGAAACAGCACCGCCAGCATGATGAAGGGCAGCGCCATCGGCAGCGTGATCGACCAGAACTGCCGCCAGTTGGAGGCGCGGTCGACCTCGGCCGCTTCGTAGATGTATTCGGGGATCGAGCGCAGGCCGGCGAGGCAGATCAGCATCACGTAAGGCGTCCACATCCAGGTATCGACGATGATGATCGACCATGGCGCCAGCGACACGTTGGACAGCATGCTGATCTCGGTTGCCGGAATGCCGGTGACGAACGAAACGGCGTAGGCGAACAGCCCGATCTGCGGCTCGTACAGGAAGCGCCAGAAATTACCGACCACCGCCGGCGACAGCATCATCGGCACCAGGATGATCGTCGTCCAGAAGGCGTGCCCGCGGAACTTGCGGTCGATCAGCCAGGCCAGCGTAAAGCCGATCAGCGTCTGCAGCAGGATGGTCCAGAACACGAAATGCGCCGTCGTCTGCATGGCGATCCAGATGTCCTGGTCAGCGAGGATGCGCTTGTAGTTGGCCAGCCCAAGGTTCTTCACCACCTCGTTGGGGCGATTGGCGCGAAAGTTGGTGAAGGACAGATAGATCGCCCAGAACAGCGGGAAGATATTGATGGCGAGAAGCAACAGGATCGTCGGCGAGATGAACAGCCAGGCGAGGCCCTTGTCGCTGATGCCCCGGACCTTGCGGGCCAACGGCTCAGGCGTAGCCCGGGCAACGCTGTCTGCCGTCCGATTGAGCATAGTCAGTCCTGCTTCGGTCACTTGGATCGTCTCGAGAATGGAATTTATCTGAACTGTGTCCCGTGCCAAGGGCGGCACGGGACGGTTCGGTCATGGGCTCGGGAGGAGCCGGTTACATCCGATTACATCTTGCCATCGTCCTGGAAGACCTCGGTCCAGTCCTTGACGAGGCCGTCGAGCGCGTCCTTGGCCGAGCCTTGCCCGGC
Source organism: Mesorhizobium sp. M0778 (assembly GCF_040320105.1). Lineage (NCBI taxonomy): Bacteria > Pseudomonadati > Pseudomonadota > Alphaproteobacteria > Hyphomicrobiales > Phyllobacteriaceae > Mesorhizobium > Mesorhizobium sp. M0778. The sequence continues at coordinate 15,323 of NZ_JAMYPA010000031.1, forward strand.
AACGACATAGTCGTGGAAGCGCTTCTGCGATGCCTGCAGCAGCGGTGCGTAGCTCGGCTCGGCCCAGAAATCCTTCACGATGGCCATAGAGTCGAGGAAGGTCTGCGCATAAGGCTGGCTGGCCGGGAAGCCCGGGTCCTTGACGACCGCGTTGAGGCAGGAATAGCCGCCGAGCGACCACCATTTGGACTGCACGTCCTTGTTGGCGAACCATTTGATGTATTTGAGCGCGGCTTCCTGCTTGTCGGAATAGGAGACCACCGAGATGCCCTGGCCGCCGAGCTGGGCGAACTGGTCGCCGTCGGGACCCTTGGGATTGACGAAATAGCCGATCTTGTCGCCGCCGACATTTTCGTCCTTCTGCAGGCCTGGCCAGGTGAAGGCGAAGTTCATGTGCATCGCCACCTGGCCGGATTTGAAGGCGTCGACGCCTTCGCCCATGTAGCTGTTCGAGGCGCCGGGAGGGGTGCAGCAATCATAGAGCGCCTTGTAGAACTCCAAGCCCTTCACCGATTTATCGGAGTTGACGAAACCTTCCATCTCGTAGGGCTTTTTCGGATTTTCATACTGAAAGCCGAAGCTGTAGAGTACGTCCATGGCACCCATGGTGATACCTTCCGAGCCGCGCTCGGTGTAGATCGACGCGCCATAGACGGTCTTGCCGTCGATCTCGCGCTTCTGGAAGAATTCGGCGATCTGCCTCAGCTGGTCGAAGGTTGTCGGCGGGCCGAGATCCCAACCGTATTTCTCCTTGAATTCCTTCTGCAGTTCCGGCTTGGAGAACCAGTCCTTGCGATAGGTCCAGCCGACGACGTCGCCCATAGCCGGCAGCGCCCAGTAATTCGGCGAGTTCTTCGGCCATTCCGAGTAGCCGACGACAGTCGCCGGCACGAAATCGTCCATGCTGATCTTCTCCTTGTCGAAGAAGTCGTTCAGCTTGACGTAATGGCCGTTCTCGGCGGCGCCGCCGATCCACTGGCTGTCGCCGATGATCATGTCGCACAGCTTGCCGTGCGAATTCAGCTCGTTGAGAAAGCGGTCGGCATAGTTGGTCCACGGCACGAATTCGAATTTCATGCCGATGCCGGTTTCCTTGGTGAAGTCCTTGGACAATTCCACGAGCGCGTTAGCCGGGTCCCAGGCTGCCCAGCAAAGCGTCAGATCTTCTGCCTGCGCGACGTTCGAAACGGCTGTCGACGCGAGGAGTGTCGATGCCAGTCCCAACGCCAGTTTCAAGGTCGATTTCATGCCTTCCTCCCATTTGCGAAACGCGTCCGGATGACGGTTTCAAGAGCCCGCTAAACCCCTCCTCCGGGGCCTAAACACAACGGCGCGGCAACACGTCGGATGTTTAGTAATTTGTTTAGTGATGCAATTTTTACTAAACAAGGCAAGCGAATTCGTTGCTGCACCGCAGCATGTCGAATCGGGGAGCAATGTCGGAGTTGCGGCGCCCGCCTAGGTCACCGTCTTGTTGCTGACCGTCACCGGACGGATCGCTGGGGGCGGCGGCAGCAGGGCGCGGATGTCGGCGAAGGGGAAGATCGGCTCGAAGCGGAAGGCCTCCGCGAACGCTCCGGCTGGGCCGTTGCACTGGCCGGCGCGAAAGGCGTTCAGCGTGCGCGCCGCATTGACGAAACGCTCGGGATCCTGCGACTGATGCGCCCGGATCGCCTCCGCCTTGAGATCGAAATGCCTGGAGGTATCGACGTAATGCGTTGGCGAAAACCCGGTGCCGCCGAGCGTGTCGGCATGCAGCACCGGCACCGAGAATGACGCTGCGATGCGCACGCTATCCGATAGCGCGCGGTGGTCGCCATGATAGTCGTTCGGCGCATGGGTGATCGCCAGATCCGGCCCTATCTCGCCGATCAGTGCTTTCAGCGCCGCGATCAGGGCGGCGTCCGCCACCAGCGCGCCATCGGGAAAATCGATGAAGCGCGGCGTCACGCCAAGCAGACCGGCCGCCGCCGTCGCCTCTTTGCGGCGCGTGCGGGCAAGCGCGGCCGGATCGCCGTAGCCGCCCCTGGCGCCATCCGTGGCTACGGCAAAAAAGAGTTCTGCGCCTTGCGCGGCATAGGCGGCCATCGTACCGAACATGAAGATCTCGATGTCGTCCGGATGCGCGCCAAGCGCCAATATCTTCACTCTCATCCCTCCCGGAAATGGAAAACGTGCCCAACGGAATTCTGCTCGCTCTCATCGCCTATGCAAGCTATTCGTGCAGCGACGCGGTTGTCAAAAGCCTGGGCGGGCAGTTCAACGTCTTCGAGATCGGCTTCTTCTCGACATTGTTTGCCGGCTGCTTTCTGCTCTTTGCCAGGCCGCCAAGCGAGCGTTGGCGCGATTTCTGGCGCACGACACGGCCTTGGGCGGTACAGGCCCGCGCCTGGGCCGGCATCGCCTCCGGCGTGCTCAGCGTCTACGCCTTCACCACCATCCCGCTGGCGGAAGTCTATGCGCTGATCTTCCTGGCGCCGCTGTTCGTCACCATCCTGGCCACGCTCGTCCTCAAAGAGAAGGTCGGCCCATGGCGGTGGCTGGCGGTCGTCGCTGGCTTTGCCGGGGTGATGCTGGTCGTCAGGCCTGGGTTTCGCGAGTTGCATCTTGGTCATCTGGCGGCGTTCATCATCGCCTTCCTGGCCGCCACCAATGTCATCCTGATGCGTTCGCTCGCCGCGCAGGAAAAGCGCACGACGATGCTCGGCGTGCTGATCGGCTACGGCCTGCTCTTCAACGGCGTCGGTGCGGCGGCTACCTCGTTCTCGCTGCCGGATGGCAGGCAATGGGCGTGGCTGGTGCTGGCCGGCGCCTTTACCGCCGGCGGTCAGTTGCTGCATCTGCTGGCGGTCAAATACGCGCCGGCCAACCGCATCGCGCCAACGCATTATTCGCAGATCGTCTGGGCGGTGGTTCTAGGCGCACTGTTCTTCAGGGAATATCCGGATTTTCTGTCGCTGGTCGGGCTTGCCGTGGTCGGCGGTTCCGGTCTGCTGACGATAGTGCGCGAGGAGGTGCGGCTCGGCACGGTGCGCTGGAACCCGTTTGCGCGGACCCGACTTTGAGCTGGTACCAAGCTTGCGCGGCGACCGCCACCGCTGATATGCGATCGCTGCCAACTGGCTGCACATCATAGGACAATGACGACAAAACCTTTGCCGGACCTGCCGGTCTCCGCGGTCTTGCCGGCGCTCAATGAAGCGCTGAGCCATGATAACAGCGCCGTGCTGGTGGCTCCGCCCGGCGCCGGCAAGACGACGCTGGTTCCGCTGACGCTGCTCGATGCGCAATGGCTCGGCGCCGGAAAGATCATCCTGCTCGAGCCGCGCCGCCTCGCCGCCCGCGCTGCCGCCCGCCGCATGGCCGAACTGCTTGGCGAAGAGCCCGGTGAAACCGTCGGCTATGCCATGCGCATGGAAAACCGGACTTCCGCGAAGACCAGGATCGTCGTCGTCACCGAAGGCGTGTTGTCCCGCATGATCCTCGACGATCCCGAGCTGCCTGGTGTCTCGGCGGTGTTGTTCGACGAGTTCCACGAACGTTCGCTCGACGGTGATTTCGGGCTGGCGCTGGCGCTCGACGTGCAGGGTGCGCTGAGGCCCGACCTCAGATTGCTGGTCATGTCAGCGACGCTCGATGGCGCGCGTGTCGCAAAATTGCTTTCCGGCGCGCCGGTGATCGAGAGCGCAGGCCGCGCCTTTCCGGTCGACATCCGCTATGACGAGCGGCCGGCCGGCGTCACCATCGAGGATGCCATGGCCAGGGTGATCCGCTCGGCGCTTGCCGGGGAGGAGGGCAGCGTGCTTGTCTTCCTGCCCGGCCAGCGCGAGATCGAGCGCACCGCCGAGCGGCTGGCGGGCAAGGTCGGCGCCGACACCGACATCGTGCCGCTCTACGGCATGCTCGACAACAGGACGCAGGACGCAGCGATCAAGCCGGCGCCGCCCGGCCGTCGCAAGGTCGTGCTGGCGACGTCGATCGCCGAAACCTCCATCACCATCGACGGCGTGCGGGTCGTCATCGATTCCGGCCTGTCGCGGCTGCCGCGCTATGAGCCGGCCAGCGGCCTGACGCGGCTGGAGACGGTGCGTGCTTCCCGCGCTTCCGCCGACCAGCGCGCCGGCCGGGCCGGGCGCACACAGCCGGGCGTCGCTATCCGGCTGTGGCGGGCCGAGCAGACAGCGGCACTGCCGGCCTTCACGCCACCGGAAATCCTCGAAGCCGATCTCTCCGGCCTGTTGCTCGATTGCGCGGCGTTCGGCGTTGCCGATCCGACGAGCCTGTCCTTCCTCGACCCCCCGCCGGCTCCGGCGCTCAACGAGGCAAGGGCGCTGCTGCGCGCGCTCGATGCCGTCGATGCGGCAGGGCGCTTGACGGAGGCCGGTGCCGCGATGCGCAAGCTGGCTCTGCCGGTCCGGCTCGCCCACATGGTCGCCGAGGCGGCAAGGACCGGCCAGGCGCTCGAGGCGGCGATGCTGGCCATGCTGCTCACCGAGCGCGGCCTTGGCGGCGATGGTGCCGATCTCGAACGGCGGCTGATGCGCTTTCATGCCGAAAGATCGCCGCGTGCCACCGCTGCCCGGCAGCTGGCCGAGAGGTTGGCAAAGCAGGCTTCACCCTCCCCCTCGACGGGAGGGTCGGCGAGCGAGCCGAGCGCAGCGAGACGAGGGAGACGCGGGGTCGCCGATGGCGTGCCCGAACCGACCCCACCCCGGTCCGCTACGCGGATCGACCCTCCCCTCAAGGGAGAGGGCAGCACCGCCGGCGCTCTCCTCATCCATGCCTGGCCGGACCGGGTCGCTAAAGCTCGCGGCGAGCGTGGCCGCTTCGTGCTTGCCAACGGCTCCGGCGCCATGCTCGACGCCTCCGACCCGCTGGCCGGCGAGACCTGGCTCGTCGTCGCCGATCTGCAGGGTAAGGCGCAGAACGCCCGCATCACCGCGGCGGCGGCGCTCGACGAGGCCGACATCCGCACCGCGCTGGCGGAAAAGATCGAGACTCGCCGCGAGGTGAGCTTCGACCGCGATAGGCGCGCGGTGCGGGTGCGCGAAACGGTTCGGCTCGGCGCCATCACGTTGTCCGAACGCATGCTGCCGGCGCCGACCGGTGCCGACGCAGACAGCGCCATTCTCGACGCCTTGCGCGAACACGGCCTGTCGCTGCTGCCGTGGAGCAGGGAAGCGGAGACGTTGCGGCAGCGGCTCGGCTGGCTGCATCGCGGCCTCGGTGCGCCATGGCCCGATGTCTCCGATGCGGCGCTCGTCGAGCGCCTCGACGACTGGCTGCTGCCGTTCCTTTCCGGTGCCGCATCCTTTGCCGCGATCGATCCCAGCGTGCTTTCGCAAGGCCTGATGACGCTGGTACCGCACGAATTGCAGCGCAAGATCGACACATTGGCGCCGACCCATTTCGACGCGCCGTCGGGCAGTCGGCTGCCGATCCGCTATGACGGCGAATGGCCGGTACTGGCAATCCGCGTGCAGGAGCTGTTCGGCCTCGACCGGCATCCCGCGATCGCCAACGGCACTGTGCCGCTGACGCTCGAATTGCTGTCACCGGCGCGCCGGCCGATCCAGACGACGCGCGACCTGCCCGGATTCTGGCGCGGCTCCTGGGCCGATGTGCGGACAGACATGCGCGGCCGCTATCCCAGGCATGTCTGGCCGGAGAACCCGCTTCTCGCCGCCGCCACGAGCCGCGCCAAACCGCGCGGTACCTAATGATTCCCGGACTGTTATCCCGAACGGAAGGCCAGCTTCGGCGCTTTTTCGGAAAAGACCTCCGGCTGTTTCCCCTCTATAATCATTGGCCATGATAAACATCCTGCACGCACCCGACTTCCAGCAAAGCCAGCGGCTGCGCCTCAACACGCTGATCAGGTTGCGCTGGCTTGCCATCGTCGGCCAGAGCCTGACCGTGCTTGTCGTCGCTTACGGGCTGAAATTTCCGCTGCCGGTCAGCATGTGTTTTGCGCTGATCGCTTGTTCGGCCTGGATGAACCTTTTGCTGACCTTCCGCTATCCGGCGGCGCATCGGCTTACCCCGCCCTCGGCCTTTGCCATCCTGACCTTCGACAGCCTGCAGCTTGCCGGCCTGCTCTACATGACCGGCGGCCTCACCAATCCGTTTTCGCTGCTGATGACCGTGCCCGTCGTCGTCTCGGCGACGTCGCTGCCGCTACGGCTGACCGCCATGCTCGGCGCGCTGGTGATCGTGGCGGCGACGCTGCTGGTCTTTTACCACCTGCCGCTGCCCTGGCATGAGGGCGCGCCATTGGCGATGCCGTTCATTTATGTCGCCGGCATGTGGATGGCGGTGTTCTGCTCCATCGCCTTTACCGCGATCTATGCCTTCCGGGTGGCCGAGGAGGCGCGGCTGCTTGCCAACGCGCTTGCCGCCACCGAACTGGTGCTGCAGCGAGAGCAACATCTCTCGGCCCTCGACGGCCTCGCCGCCGCCGCCGCGCACGAGCTCGGCACGCCGCTCGCCACGATCGCGCTTGTCGCCAAGGAGATGGAGAAGGCGCTTGGCGAAGATCCCAAATACGGCGAGGACGTGAAGCTGCTGCGTTCGCAGAGCGAGCGCTGCCGCGAAATCCTGAAGCGCCTGACCAGCCTGTCCTCCGAGAGCGAGGTGCATCTCTCGCGCCTGCCGCTGACCTCACTGGTCGAGGAAGTGACGGCACCGCACCGCGATTTCGGCATCTCGATTAAGCTTCGGCCAGGCGAGCGCATCGGCCCGGAACCGGTGGGCCGGCGCAATCCCGGCGTCATCTACGGCCTCGGCAATCTGGTCGAGAACGCCGTCGACTTCGCCCGCAAGAATGTCACCGTGCGCTGGAGCTGGAACGAGGCCGTTGTCAGCTTCACGATCATCGACGACGGGCCGGGCTTTCCGCCCGAGATCATCGACCGCATCGGCGAACCCTATATGTCAACGCGACAAGGCACCGAAGCCGGCGGCGGCCTCGGCCTCGGCCTATTCATCGCCAAGACCTTGCTCGAACGCTCCGGCGCGACGCTCGATTTCCGCAATTCGAGCGAGCCCGGCGAGGGCGCTATCGTGCAGATATCGTGGCCGCGCAGCGTCTTCCTCAATCCCGAGCAGGCTTCGGCCACCATGTTCGACACGGCCTAAATTGGACAATAGCGTTGCGAAACTATATTTGCGTAAAAATCAGGCAGCAGGATTTTCAGCACGATGAGTACTGACGAAACGATTGGCGCAATGGTCGAAGGCGAGGACACCTCGCTGCTGATCGTCGACGACGACAAGCCCTTCCTGACGCGGCTTGCCCGCGCCATGGAAACCAGGGGTTTTGTCGTCGAGACGGCAGAGAGCGTCGAGGAAGCGGTTGCCAAGGCGCGCGCCAATCCGCCGGCCTATGCGGTGGTCGACATGCGGCTGGCCGACGGCAACGGCCTCGACGTCGTCGCCGCGATCCGCGAGAAGCGCGACGATGCCCGCGCCATCATCCTCACCGGCTACGGCAACATCGCCACCGCGGTGACGGCGGTGAAGCTCGGCGCTATCGACTATCTGTCGAAGCCGGCCGACGCCGACGACATCTTTGCAGCCCTGACCCGCACGGCGGGCGAACGCGCAGCACCGCCCGAAAATCCGATGTCGGCCGACCGGGTACGCTGGGAGCACATCCAGCGCGTCTATGAAATGTGCGACCGCAACGTCTCGGAAACCGCGCGCCGGCTGAACATGCATCGCCGCACGCTGCAGCGTATCCTCGCCAAGCGCGCGCCGCGCTAAAAGGCTCTGACTGCAGGCTTGCCCGGCCAGCGCTGTTTGCGCATCATCGCTTGGCGGTGTCGGACCTTGCCGCTGATACGACGGAGGCGACATGCAGGACGAAAAGCGGCTGGTCTCCATGCTGCGCGAATTCCTCGACAGCGAGGCGGCCGGCGGCCTCATCCTGATGGCTGCGGCGGCCCTGGCCCTGATCGTCGCCAATTCGCCGCTGGGCGAGGCTTATTTCTCCGCCCTCCACGCCTATCTCGGACCGCTCAGCGTCTCGCACTGGATCAATGACGGCCTGATGGCGGTGTTCTTCCTGCTGGTCGGCCTCGAGATCAAGCGCGAGATGCTCGACGGCCAGCTCTCGACCTGGCCGCGCCGCGTGCTGCCCGGCATCGCCGCCGCCGGCGGCATGGCGGTGCCGGCACTGGTCTACGTCGCCATCAACCGCAACAATGAAGCCGCTCTGTCCGGCTGGGCGATCCCGACCGCCACCGATATCGCCTTTGCGCTCGGCGTGCTGTCGCTGCTTGGCGGCCGCGTGCCGGGCTCGCTGAAGATATTCCTCACCGCGCTCGCCATCATCGACGATCTCGGCGCCGTGCTCATCATCGCGGTGTTTTATACCAGCGGGCTGTCGCTCGCCTATCTCGGCGCCGCCTTCGCCGTCATCGCGCGGCTGGTGGTGCTCAACCGCATGCGGGTGCTGACGTTGCTGCCGTACGTCTTGCTCGGCATCGTTCTGTGGGTTTTGGTGCTCAAATCGGGCGTCCATGCGACGCTTGCCGGCGTCGCGCTGGCCCTCACCATTCCATTGAAGATATCGCCGGGCAGCGGCCACGATCTCGACCATTCGCCGCTGCACCGGCTCGAACACGGCCTGCACAAAGTCGTCGCCTTTTTCGTCATCCCGATTTTCGGCTTTGCCAACGCCGGCGTCTCGCTCGGCGGTCTCAGCGCTGCCGCCCTGGCCGAGCCGCTGACGCTCGGCGTCGCCGCCGGCCTCGTCGCCGGCAAGCTGGTCGGCGTGTTCGGGTCTTCTGCGCTTGCCATCCGGCTCGGCTTCGCCGATCTGCCGGTCAATGCCGGCTGGCTGCACATGATCGGCATTTCGCTGCTCTGCGGCATCGGCTTCACCATGAGCCTGTTCATCGGCCTGCTCGCCTTCGCCAGCGACGTCGCTCTGCAGGACGCGGTCAAGGTCGGCATCCTCGCCGGCTCCTTCATCGCCGCGCTCCTCGGCGCCACCGTGCTGCTGGTGGCGCCGGCGGCGGACGGGACGGACGAGGCGGAAGAATAGTCGCGCCGCCACTTCCGGCCTTCAGGCCACCTTCTCCCGCATCTGGACCCTACCCGTGCGCAATCATGACGTGGCGGACGGCTGTGTAATCCTCCAGCGCATAGAGCGACATGTCCTTGCCGTAGCCGGATTGTTTCAACCCGCCATGCGGCATCTCGTTTGTCAGCATGAAGTGGGTGTTAATCCAGGTGCAGCCATATTGCAGGCGGGCGGCCGTCGCCATGGCGCGCGAAACGTCCTTGGTCCACACCGATGACGCCAGGCCATAGTCAGAGTCATTGGCCCAGTTCACCGCCTCGTCGACTTCGGAAAAACGGGTGACCGAGACCACCGGGCCGAACACTTCGCGGCGCACGATCTCGTCTTCCTGCAGCGCGCCGGCGACGACGGTCGGCTGGTAGAAGAAGCCGGAGCCCTCGCCCGGCTTGCCGCCCGTGGTAATCTCGATATGCTTGAGCTCAGAGGCGCGCTCGACGAAGCTCGAGACGCGATCACGCTGGCGACGCGAAATCAGCGGGCCGATCTCGTTCTCGGTATCGTCGGGGCGATCATACTTGATGGTCGAGACCGCAGCGGAGAGGTCGGCGACAAGCTTGTCGTAGATCTTCTTGCCGGCGTAGATGCGGCAGGCGGCGGTGCAGTCCTGGCCGGCATTGTAATAGCCGAAGGCGCGCAGGCCGTTGACCACCGCACCGAGATCGGCGTCATCGAAGACGATGACCGGCGCCTTGCCGCCGAGCTCGAGATGTGTGCGCTTGACCGATTTGGCGGCGGCCTGCAGCACCTTCTTGCCGGTGGCGACGTCACCGGTGATCGAGATCATGTTGACCTTCGGGTGGTTGATCAGCGTGTTGCCGACACTGTCGCCGCGGCCGAGCACGACGTTGACGACGCCTTCCGGCAGGATATCGGCAAGGATTTTCGCCAGCTTCAGCGCGGTCAGCGGCGTCTGTTCCGACGGCTTGAAGACGACGGTGTTGCCGCCGGCAATCGCCGGCGCCAGCTTCCAGGCCATCATCATCAGCGGATAGTTCCACGGCGCGATCGACGCGACAACGCCGATGGCGTCGCGGCGGACCATCGAGGTGTGGCCGGGAATGTATTCGCCGGCGACCTGGCCGGGCATCGAGCGGACCGCACCGGCAAAGAAGCGGTAGCAGTCGACGATCGCCGGGATCTCGTCATTGAGCACGGCATTGATCGGCTTGCCGCAGTTCAGCGCCTCGAGCGTCGCGAAATCCTTTGCCGCGGCCTCGATGCGATCGGCGATCTTCAGGAGATAGCCGGCGCGCTGCGCCGGTGTTGTGCGGGACCAGGTGACGAACGCTTTTTCCGCGGCAAGCACTGCTGCCTCGATCTGCGCCGGGCTGGCCTCGGGCAGGTTGACGATGGTCGCCCCGGTCTTCGGGTTGAGGATCGGTTCCTCGGTCTCGGTGCCTTTTTCGAATTTCGAGCCGATCAGCATCTGCGTGTCCATGGAAGTCTCTCCCTTATGAACGAGATCATTTGCCCGAACCGGCGATCTGGTCGCCGTCGCGGGTCAGGTAATAGGCAGCGAGGATGGGAAGCAGCGTCACCAGCACCACGACCATCGCCACGACATTGGTGACCGGACGCTGGCGCGGACGGATCAACTCTTCGAGCATCCAGATCGGCACCGTTTGCTGCTGGCCGGCGGTGAAGGTGGTGACGATGACCTCGTCGAAGGACAGCGCAAAGGCCAGCATGCCGCCGGCCAGCAGCGCGGTTGCGATGTTGGGCAGCACGACATGCCGAAAGGTCTGGAAACCGTCGGCGCCGAGGTCCATCGACGCCTCGATCATCGAGCCGGACGTGCGGCGGAAACGGGCGACCGCATTGTTGTAGACGACGACCACGCAGAAGGTGGCGTGGCCGAGCACGATCGTCCAGAACGAGAACGGGATTTCGGCCAGCGCGAACGCCGAGCGCAGCGCGATGCCGGTGATGATGCCGGGCAGCGCGATCGGCAGGATCACCAGCAGCGAGATGGTTTCGCGGCCGAAGAATTTTGTGCGGGACACGGCGGCGGCGCACAGCGTGCCGAGGACCAGCGCGATGGCGGTCGAGATCGCCGCGACCCGTACAGACAGCGACAGCGCCTGCCAGACGTCGGGGCGGTTCCAGGTGATGGCGAACCATTGCGTGGTCAGGCCCGGCGGCGGCCAGACGAAGCTCTTCTCCTCGGTGGTGAAGGCATAGACGAAGATCAGCAGAATCGGCAAATGCAGGAAAAGCAGGCCCCCGGTGGCAGCGAGCTTCAGGCCGATCGGCGCGGATTGGCCGCGGTCAGAGCGCATCGAAGGCCCCCATGCGCTTGGCGCCCCAGAGATAGAAGCCCATGATGACGATCGGCACCACAGTGAAGGCGGCGGCGAGCGGGATGTTGCCGGCGGTGCCCTGCTGCGAATAGACGGCCTGGCCGATGAACAGCCGCGAGGTGCCGATGATCTGCGGAATGATGTAGTCGCCGAGCGTCAGCGAGAAGGTGAAGATCGAACCGGCGACGATACCCGGCAATGCCAGCGGGAACAGCACGTTGCGGAAGGTCTGGCCGGGTGACGCGCCGAGATCGGAAGAAGCCTCGACCAGATTGCCCGGCACGCGCTCGAGGGCCGCCTGCACCGGCAGGATCATGAACGGCAGCCAGACATAGACAAAGACGATGAAGGTGCCGGTGGACGATACCGACAGCGAGTTGCCGCCGACGATCGGCAGCGACAGCCAGGCATCAAGCAGCCACAGAAGATGCAATTTGGCCAGCAGCCACGTCAGGATGCCTTCCTTGGCGAGGATCAGCTTCCAGGCATAGATCTTGACCAGGTAGCTCGACCACAGCGGCAGCATGACGCCGAGATAAAACAACGCCTTCCAACGGCCGCGCGCATAGCGCGCCGCGTAATAGGCGATGGGAAAGGCAATGACCGCCGACGCAAACGTCACCAGCGCCGCCATCGTCACCGTGCGCAGGATGATGTCGAGATTGGCGGCCTGCAGCAGGTCGCCATAAGTCTTCAGCGTGAACTCGCGGTTGATGAGGCCGGAGAACTCGTCGATCGAGAAGAAGCTCTGCAAAAGCAGCGCGAACAGCGAGCCGATATAGACGATGCCGAGCCAAAGAACCGGCGGCAGCAGCATGAGCAGAAGCAGGAGTTGGGGCCGGCGCCAGAAGAGGTCGGAGAGCGCGCCGCGCAGGCCGCCGCTTCCCGGCAGGATGGCGGGGGTCGTGGCCCGCGGCATGGCGGCGTCCAGGCTCATCCCAGCTCGTCCATCAGATGCAAATGCTCGCGGTTGAAGGTGAGCACCACCGCCTCGCCTTCCCTGGGCAAGGCAGCACCCGCCGGCACGATGGCATGCAGCCGCAAGCCTTCGGCATCGAGCGCCAGTCTTATCGTCGCGCCGAGATAGTTGGTCGACACCAGGCGAGCCGCAACGCCGTCGCCCTTGGCCGCCCGGCCGATGCGAATGGATTCAGGGCGCAGGCTGCCCCAGCGATGCTGGCCGGCATAGCGCTGGACGAAATCCGGCGGCAGTACGTTGGACGAGCCGACGAAATCGGCGACGAAGCGGGTCTTGGGGCGCTGGTAGATGTCTTCCGGCGTGCCGATCTGCATGATCTTGCCGTCGTTGAAGACGGCGACGCGATCGGCCATCGACAGCGCCTCGCCCTGGTCATGGGTGACGAACACGAAGGTGATGCCGAGCGCCTTCTGCAGCGATTTCAACTCCTCCTGCATGTTCTCGCGAAGCTTGAGGTCGAGCGCGCCGAGCGGCTCGTCGAGCAACAGCACCTTGGGCTGGTTGACCAGCGCACGGGCGAGCGCGACGCGCTGGCGCTGGCCGCCGGAAAGCTGGCCAGGGCGACGCGCGCCGTAGCCGGGAAGCCGCACCAGCGCCAGCGCTTCTTCCGCCGCCTTTTGCCGCTCCGGTCTGCCGACGCCCTTGACCATCAGCCCATAGGCGACGTTGTCGAGCACGTTGAGATGCGGGAACAGCGCATAATCCTGGAACACGGTGTTGACGTTGCGGCGATAGGGCGGCACGCCCTCGGCGCGTTCGCCGAAGATCGAGATCGAGCCCGCCGTCGGCTGCTCGAACCCGGCGATGAGGCGCAGGCACGTCGTCTTGCCCGAGCCGGAAGGCCCGAGCATGGCGAAGAACTCGCCCGGCACGATGTCGAGATCGACCGCGTCGACGGCACGCACGCTGCCGAAATGGCGGGAGACTTTTTGGAAAGAAACGGCGAAGGTCATGGGTTGTCCTGATCTGTCAGGCTCATCAAATTCAGGGTAGCGCTGCCCCTCATCCGCCTGCCGGCACCTTCTCCCGTAGTGGACGGGGAGAAGGGAGGCGCTCCAACGCTGGCGACCCCCCGTTCTTCACGGGGAGAGGGTAAGGGTGAGGGGCAGCGCCGAGCTTCGTAGGTGAGACGAACTCACCGTCCGCCGATGACGCCGATATAGTCCGACACCCAGCGGTAATAGGGCACGCACTGGTCGTTCTGGGTGGCGCATTTCGAGACCGGCGTCTTCCAGAAGTTGATCTTGTCGAAATTGTCGTAGCCGTTGGTCTTGCAGCCCTCTTCGCCGAGCAGTTCGTTGCCCTTGCAGGCGGCGGGCACCACCGGCAGCGAGCCGAACCAGGCGGAGACGTCGCCCTGCACTTTCGGCGACAGCGAATGCTCAATCCACATGTAGGCGCAGTTCGGGTGGGCCGCATCGGCCTCCATCATGGTGGTGTCGGCCCAGCCGGTGACGCCCTCCTCGGGAATGGTCGAGGCGACCGGCTTCTTTGCCGCGATCAGCGTGTTGACCTGATAGGGCCATGAACCGGAGGCGACGACGCCTTCGTTCTGGAAATCGTCGACCTGGATGGCAGCGTCATGCCAGTAGCGTCCGACCAGCGTACGCTGGACGCGCAGCAGGTCGAGCGCAGCCTTGTACTGGTCCTCAGTCAGTTCGTACGGATCCTTGATGCCGAGCTCCGGCTTGTGGGCCATCAGGTAGTTGGCGGCATCAGCAATGTGGATCGGCCCGTCATAGGCCTGGACGCGGCCCTTGTTCGACTTGCCGTCGGGTAGCTTCATTTCCTCGAACACGATGTTCCAGCTCTTCGGCGCCTCCTTGAACACTTCGGTGTTGTACATCAGCACATTCGGCCCCCATTGGTACGGCACGCCGTAATGGACACCGCCGACGGTGAACCAGGGCGCATCCTTCAGCCGGTCGTCGACCGTCTTCCAGCTCGGGATGAGGTCGGTGTTGATCGGCTGGACGCGCTTGCCCGCAACCAGGCGCAGCGAGGCGTCGCCCGAGGCAGTGACAAGGTCGAAACCGCCTTCGTTCATCAACGAAACCATCTCGTCGGAGGTGTTGGCGGTCTTGACGTTGACCTTGCAGCCGGTTTCCTTCTCGAACGAGGTGACCCAATCATAGCCCTTGTCGGTTTCGCCGCGCTCGATATAGCCCGGCCAGGCGACGATATTGACCTCGCCTTCACCCTTGCCCAGCTCCTTGACCTGGGCGATGGCCTGGCCGGAGAAGGTCAGCGCGACCGTCAAGGCAGTGCATGATTTCAGCAATGAATTCATCGTCGATCTCCCATTTTGCATGACCTCGAAACCGGTTTCGGTTTTCGGAAAAGGTCATGCGCCCGTTCAAACGTTGGATGCGCGGCTCTAAGGGGCCGTGCTCCTGCGGCAGCTTTGTTCCCTGGCTCAAAAGTGCTGCGAAATTTCCGGTTTCGCAAATTCATTTATCAGAAAGCCGATATCGGTTTTTCCGATACATCACCGGCCGATCTTCTCGGGCCGTTGGCGCACCATGCGCTGCGACTGGGCAAGTCCGATGAAGTCGCGCGCCGCCTGCGGCAGGCCGGAGCCGCGCCGCCAGACCATGCCGACCTGGACGACCGGCAACGATCCCGAAATATCGCGCGATTCGATGCGGTCGCCTTCCAGCGACCATGGCCGGTAGACGAGGTCCGGCAGCAGCGCCACGCCGGCGCCGGTGGCGACGAGACTGCGCACCGCTTCGACCGAGCGGGTGCGGAATGCGACGTGCGGTTTGGCGCCGATCGCCGTCAGCAGCTTTCCGGTATTCTCCTCGATCTCGTCGACGGTCAGCATGATCAGCGGTTCCGAGGCGATATCGCCGATGCCGATGATGTCGGCACCGGCCAACGGATGGCCGAGCGGCAGCCACAGCCGGTAGGCCGAGACTTCGAGGATTTCGGACTGCAGCGCGGTGCGGTCGCGCAGGTTCGAGGTGACCATGACCGCAATGTCGAGCTTGCCGCCGATCAACAGGTGCTCGAGATAGTCGCCATTGTCCTCGATCGCCGAGACCTCGACACCCGGATAGGCGCGGCGGTAGCGGGCAAGAAGATCGGACAGCACATAGCCGGCGACCAGCGAGGTGACGCCAAGTTGCAGCCGCCCGCTTGCCGCGATCTGTTCGCCGAAGAACGCGCGGCGCGCATCGGAAACGTCGGCAAGGATCTTCCTCGCATGGCGCAGGAACTGGTGGCCCTTGTGGGTGATGTTCAGCCCGCGCGGGTGGCGCTCGAACAGCTCGACGCCGAGATCGTGCTCCAGCTCCTTGATCGCCTCGGTGACCGAGGATTGCGAGATCGACAGATTCTGGGCGGCGCCCGACACCGTGCCTTGCTCGGCGACGGCGATGAAGAACTGCAATTGGCGGATGGTGAAAGCCATGGCCGGACTAAACACGGCAGAGGCGGCGCTGGGAAGTGGGTGCTGGTGCCGTTCTCCCGATAGAGCTCAGTCCTCGCTTCCGCCATCCGCAATGCTGAGCCGCGCGCCGGCCTGGGCAAGGGCGGCGGCGATGTCATGCGGCGGCGGACGGTCGGTCGCGAGTTCGGAAAAGCCGTCGAAGCCGCAGACCTGAACCAGACCCTGCCGGCCGAATTTGCTGTGGTCGGTGACGACAAGCGAACGCTGGCCGCGCGACAGCACCATGCGGGCGAACTCAGCCTCTTCGAGGTCATAGTCCATGACACCCGTGATGGCATCGACCGCGCCGGTCGAAATCACCGCGTGGCTGACGGAGAAGCGGCTGACGAATTCGATGGCTGAGACGCCGAAAGCAGCACCGGAATCGCTGCGCAGCTCGCCGCCGGCCATATAGACCTTGTTGCCGTTGACGGTGGCCAGCGTGCGGGCGATGTCGGAGGAATTGGTGACGACCGTCAGCCGCCGGTGGCCGAGCAGCTCGCGGGCCAGGAAGCTCGTGGTCGTGCCGGTGTCGAGCATGATCGACTCGCCGTCGCGGATGGTGGCAGCGACCATGCGGGCAATTGCCCGCTTGGCATCGGCGTTCTCACGCATGCGCCGCTCGAACGGCGCTTCGCCGGCAATCGACGGCAGGCCGACGGCGCCATGCATCTTGAGGATGGAACCATCGCTGGTCAGTGGCTTGACATCGCGGCGTACCGTCTCCAGCGAGACGCCCAGCCGGTCAGCCAGGCTGGCAATGGTGACGGTGCCTTCCTCCTTGAGGAGGCGCAGGATTTCGCCATGCCGCTTCGAGTGGCCCATCGGTTCCAACCGGTCGAATTGTTGCACCATTGACCGTTTCTACGGCATAAATGCCACTTACTCCAAGATATTTCGCAAAATTCGGGCAAAAAAGCAGAAAACACCACAATTTCGCGTTGACAACGTCTCCAGCCTGGCGCGACATTATCGCTGTGACAAGCTCGGAACGGAGGCCGACGGCTGAGCCGCACGAAAAATTGCCTGCCTGAACGCCTGGGAAATCCTCGGGTGCGAGGGAACCGAAAATTAGGATCCGCGGGGGCGGATGCCGGCGTCGAAGAACCCGGCACAAAGGGGCTCGTCGGTGCGGTGCGGGATACCGATCCCGAGATCTGCACCGACGAGATCTTCGCGTTGCCTCCATTCCTCCGTCCGATTGTCATCGCTGGCCAGCCATGACATGCGTGGAAAATTGACCCAATGTTGGACGAGATCGTGACTGTCGAAGACCGCATCCGCGCGCTGCCTTGCTGGACCGGCAGCATCGACATTGCGCCGCTGCCGGGCGGGTTGAGCAATGCCAATTACCTGGTCAAGGACGCGGCCGGGCGGCACGTCGTGCGCATCGGGCAGGACTATCCGTTCCACCATGTCTTTCGCGAGCGCGAGATGATGACCGCGCGGGCAGCACACGCGGCAGGCTTCGCTCCGGCCGTCCGCTACACCGGACCCGGCGTCATGGTGACGGAGTATCTCGGCGCCAAGGCCTATGTCGCGCAAGACGTGCGCGCCGATCTCGGCCGCGTCGCCGCGTTGCTGCGCGGTTTCCACCGGGAGATGCCCGGTCATGTCTCCGGCGCTGGCTTCATGTTCTGGGTATTCCACGTCATTCGCGACTATGCGCGCACGCTGGAGGAAGGCGGCAGCCGCAAGCTGGGCGAATTGCCACGCCTGCTGACGCTGGCGGACGAGCTCGAGCGCGCGCAAAAACTGCTGCCGATCGTCTTCGGCCACAACGATCTTCTGCCGGCTAACATAATCGATGACGGTCACAGGCTATGGCTCATCGATTTCGAATATGCCGGCTTCAACACCGCGATGTTCGACCTTGCCGGCGCGGCTTCCAATGCCGGCATGAGCGACGAGGAATCCTTCGCCTTCCTGACCGCCTACTTCATGAAGGAGCCGGACGAAGCGATACGGCGCTCGCACGCCGCCATGCAATGCGCGTCGCTGCTGCGCGAGGCGATGTGGGGCATGGTTTCCGAGCTCTACCTCGATGCGCCCGGCGTCGACTACGCCGCCTACGCCGACGAAAACCTGGCGCGGCTCGAAGCCGCCCTGGAAAACTACAGGACAAAATACGGGATGCGGCCATGACCTTGCCCGCCCACGCCGGCATCGTCGTCATCGGCGGTGGCATCATCGGCTGTTCGACGGCCTATCATCTGGCGCGCGACCACAAGGCCGAAATCGTGCTGCTCGAACAGGGCAAGCTGACCTCGGGCTCGACCTGGCATGCTGCCGGGCTGGTCGGTCAACTGCGCTCGTCGGCGTCGATCACGCGGGTGCTCAAATATTCGGTCGATCTCTACAAAGGGCTGGAAGCCGAAACCGGCCTTGCCACCGGCTGGAAGAAGACCGGCTGCCTGCGGCTAGCCACCAATGCCGACCGCTTGACCGAGTATAAGCGGCTGGCAACGACGGCAAAGAGCTTCGGCATGGATATGCATCTGCTGTCGCCGGCCGAGGTCAAGGAAATGTGGCCGCTGCTGGAAACCGGCGACCTCGTCGGCGCTTCTTGGCTGCCCAGCGACGGTCAGGCAAGCCCTTCCGACATCACCCAGTCGCTGGCCAAGGGCGCGCGCATGCACGGCGCAAAATTGTTCGAGGAGGTGCGGGTCACCGGCTTCGAAATGAGAGACGGCCGCATCACCGCGGTGAAGACCAGCAAGGGCGATATCGCCTGCGACAAGGTGGTGAACTGCGCCGGGCAATGGGCGCGGCAGGTGGGTGCGCTCGCCGGCATAAACGTGCCGCTGCAGCCGGTGAAGCACCAGTACATCATCACCGGGAGGATCGACGGCTTGGCGACCGATGCGCCGACGATTCGCGACCCCGATCGCCGCACCTATTTCAAGGAGGAGGTCGGCGGGTTGGTGATGGGCGGCTACGAGCCGAACCCGCAGGCCTGGACGACCGGTCTGCCCGGCGGCGATGTGCCGGACGATTGGGAGTTCCGGCTGTTCGACGATGATTACGATCATTTCGAGCAGCATATGAGCCAGGCGATCGAGCGTGTCCCGGCGCTCACCAATGTCGGCGTCAAGCAGATGATCAACGGTCCGGAGAGCTTTACGCCGGACGGCAATTTCATCCTCGGTGTGGCGCCGGAATGCCCCAATATGTTCGTCGGCGCCGGCTTCAACGCCTTCGGCATTGCATCCGGCGGCGGCGCCGGCTGGGTGCTGGCGCAATGGGTGGTCGACGGCGAGGCGCCGCTCGATCTGTGGGTGGTCGACATCCGCCGCTTTTCCGATCTGCACCGCGACCGGCAATGGGTCCGAGACCGCACGCTGGAAGCCTACGGCAAGCACTACACGATCGGCTTCCCGCACGAGGAATATGTCAGCGGCCGGCCACGCATCGTTTCGCCTTTATACGAACGGCTGCAAAAACATCGCGCCGTGTTCGGCTCGAAACTTGGCTGGGAGCGGCCGAACTGGTTCGCGCCGGAAGGCATCGAGCCGAAGGACCTCTATTCGATGGGCCGGCAGAACTGGTTTTCACCCGTCGGCGACGAGCACCGCCACGTGCGCGAAAAGATCGGCATTTTCGACCAGTCGTCTTTCGCCAAATACGAAATGACCGGTGCCGACGCGCTGAAGGCGCTGGACTGGATCTGCGCCAACGACGTTGCCAAGCCGGTCGGCCGGCTGACCTACACGCAGCTCCTCAACACGCGCGGCGGCATCGAGGCCGATTTGACCGTGGCGAGGCTCGATGAGGAGAAATTCTACATCGTCACCGGCACCGGTTTCCGCACGCATGATTTCTCCTGGATTGCCGATCATATCGGCAGCGAGTTCGACGTGACGCTGACCGACGTCACCGAGGAGTTCGGCACATTGTCGCTGATGGGGCCGCGCGCCCGCGACGTGCTGTCAGCGGTGACCGATGCCGACGTCTCGAACGCCGCCTTTCCGTTCGGCCATGTTCGCGAGATCGCCATTGCCGGCCACGTCATTCGGGCACTGCGCGTCACCTATGTCGGCGAGCTCGGCTGGGAGCTGCATGCGCCGATCGCGGCGACGGGCGAGGTTTTCGACGCGCTGATGACGGCGGGCGCTGTCCACGACATTCGCCCGGTCGGCTATCGGGCGCTGGAATCGCTGCGGCTGGAAAAAGGTTACCGCGCCTGGGGCGCCGATATCACGCCCAACGACACGCCGCAGGAGGCCGGCCTCGGCTGGGCGGTGAAGCTCAGGAAGAACACCGATTTCCTCGGCCGGCGGGCGCTTGAAAAGCTCGACGGCGCGGCGCTCAGGAAACGTTTTGCCGGCTTCACAGTCGATGATCCGGATATCGTGCTGCTCGGGCGTGAGACCATCCTGCGCAATGGCGAGGCCGTCGGTTATCTCACCAGCGGCGGCTATGGCTACACCGTCGGCAAGAACATCGGCTACGGCTATGTGCGCAATGCCGATGGCGTCGGCGATGATTTCCTCACCTCCGGCGATTACGAGCTGGTGGTGGCGATGGAACGGACGCCGGCTAAAATCCACCTCGAGCCGCTTTACGATCCGGCGGGAGCAAAGGTGAAGGCCTAGAGCCTTCCGGTTTCAGCCTCAGTTCACGATGAGCACCAGCCCCCGGCTGGGCACCGTATCGGCCTCGCCTGGCATCGAGACATAGGGCGGCGTCTCCTCGGCGCGGGTGACGGTGCCTTGCGCCTCGAGCTCGGCGATCCGCGCGGCAAAACCCGCATCCCACAGCGTGTTCTTCACCGTCAGCACGATCACCCCGCCCGGCCGGCAGATGCGGATCAGCTCGTCCAGACCCTCGGCCCCGACATGGCCGGACGTGAAGACGCCGGCTGAGATGATCCCGGCATAGGCATCGTCCACGAAAGGCAGCGGCGCGCCAAGCGCCAGGCAATGAAGGGCCGAATAGACGCCTTTGCGCGCGGCTTGCGCCAGCATGCCTTCCGAAATGTCGAGCGCCTCGACCTGCGGATAACCGGTGATGGCAAGCCATTCGCCGATGAGCCCGGTGCCTGCGCCAGCATCGAGGAGAGGAGCGGCGCCGCGCGGCAGATGGCGGGCCAGCAAGGCAAGGCAGATGGTCGGATGGCGATAGCCGGCCGCCGACATGTCGGCGTCATAGGTGCCGGCCCAGCTGTCGTAGAGCGCCGCGACGTCTTCCGGTCGCTTCGCCGCATAGGCTGCGGCGAGCGCGCTCTGCTGTTTGCTGTCCGTCATCGCTTTCCGTCGCCTGGTATCGATCTGCGACGCGATCATAGCCAAACGGCGAAAACTGTGGAACCGTCGTCGCGACAATAAAGACTGGAAAAGGAGCGAAAGCCATGGCGGACGACCAGGCACGCGCCGCACTTGCGGCCATTCCGATGCTGGCCGGTTATGACGGCCCGCTGGAACGGCTCGGCGGCCTGACCAACCTCGTCTTCAGGGGTAAGGATTTCTGCCTGCGTATCCCCGGCAAGGGTACCGAGGAATACATCAACCGCGCCAACGAGGCAGTGGCGGCGCGGGAAGCGGCGAAGGCCGGCGTCAGCCCGGAAGTGCTGCATGTCGATGCCGAGACCGGCGTGCTGGTGACCCGCTTCATCGCCGGCGCCGAGACGATGTCGCCGGAAAAATTCAAGACCCGACCGGGCAGCCCGGCACGCGCCGGCAAGGCCTTTCGCAAACTGCACACATCCGGCGCGGTGTTCCCCTTCCGCTTTGAACTGTTTGCGATGATCGATGATTATCTGAAAGTGCTGTCGACCAAGGACGTCGCCCTGCCTGCCGGCTACCACGATGGGGTCCGCGAAGCGGAAACCGTGCGCTCGGCACTTGCGGCTCATCCTCTGCCAATCGTCGCCTGCCACTGCGATCCGCTCTGCGAAAACTTTCTCGATACGGGCGACAGGATGTGGATCGTCGACTGGGAATATTCCGGGATGAACGATCCGCTCTGGGATCTCGGCGACCTCAGCGTCGAAGGGCAATTCGACGCCGGGCAGGACGAGGAGATGATGCTGGCCTATTTCGGCGGCGAGCCGAGACCGGCGGAGCGCGCCCGCATCGTCATCTACAAGGCGATGTGCGACCTGTTGTGGACGCTGTGGGGCTTGATCCAGCTTGCCAACGGCAATCCGGTCGACGATTTCCGCGCCTACGCCGACGGCCGCTTCGCGCGCTGCAAGGCACTGATGGAGACGCCGGAATTTTCACGGCATCTCGCGGCGGTGCGCCAGGGTTAGTTCACACCCTTCGGCACGTTTTCGGGCGGCACCGTGTCGACCACCTTCTGGCGGTGGAAGATGAACAGGCCGGCCAGCACGACAATGGCCGAGCCGACCAGGATGCGTGGCCCAGGCACATCGCCGAAGAAGGCCGAGCCGAAGACCACTGCCCACAACAGCAGGCTGTAATGCAGCGGCGCCAAGGTCGAGGCAGGCGCAAGCTTCAATGCCCTGGTGATCATCAGATGCGCGCCGCAGGAGACAATGCCCAGAAGCAGCATGGCGCCGAAATCGAGCGAGGACGGCGTCTTCCAACTGCCGATGGTCAACGCAGCGCCGACCAGCAGCGTGCCGATGGTTTGCCAGGTGACCAGCGAGGTGTCGCTGGTGCCGCGCAGTCGCCGGTTGAGGATGATGGCGAAGGCAAAGGAAATGCTGCCGGCGAGCGCGAACATCGACGACAGCGACAACGCCGCCGAAGCGGCTTCAGCATGATCAGCACGCCGCAGAAGCCGACCAGGATAGCCGCCCAGCGGCGCCAGCCGACCCTTTCGCCGAGTAAAAAGTGCGACAGCGCCGCGACGTAGATCGGCCCGGCCATGTAGAAGCTCATCACATCGGCGAGCGGCAGATAGACGACTGCCGCGTAGAACAGCGCCGTGTCGAGCGTCGTCATCACCACGCGCAGCAGCTGCAGCTCCGGCCGCTCCATGCGAAACAGCTTGGCCGCACCCTGATGTGCAATCATCGCCCGAGTATGAAAAATGCGCCGATCGAGCGGATCAGCACGACCTGGCCGACGGAAAAACTGGCGACCAGCCACTTGCCCATCGCGTCGTTCAGCGCAAACAGGAAATCGCCGGCGAGCATCAGCAGGATGCCGGCCAGCAGCACGTTCCTGATCGTCGAATTCTGGGCTGCAGGCTGCGCCATTCCGTTACCGGTTCCTCGCCGTGGATACGGTGACCCGCGTCGTAGTCGCTAGCAGCGGCCGTGACGAGGCGAAAATCGAGAATTCGGTAAGACCAGCGCCGGAAATCGGCTGGACTAAGCGTGGCGCCGGTTCACGGTGCCCGGCCTTCCGGCGATCGAAAGCCGCGTGTCCTGCCGGCTGCGCTCGGCCACCACCTTGCCCCTGGCAATGACCCAGAGACGCTCGGGGCGCAGGCGCAGCGCCTCGACCGGGTTGCCGGCATCGAGAACGATCAGGCTGGCGCGCTTGCCGACGGCCAGGCCAAGGTGGTCGAGGCCCATGATGGCGGCATTGACGTTGGTGACCATGTCGAAACAGCACGCCATCTCGGCCGGGCTCGACATCTGCGCGACATGCAGGCCCATGAAGGCGACGTCGAGCATGTCTGCGGTGCCCAGCGAATACCAGGGGTCGAGCACGCAATCCTGGCCCCAGCCGACGCGGATCCCGTGCGCCAGCATTTCCTTGACCCGCGTCAAGCCGCGGCGCTTGGGAAAGGTGTCGTGGCGGCCCTGCAGCATGATGTTGATCAGCGGATTGGGGATCGCCGAAACGCCGGCCTCGGCGATCAGCGGCAACAGCTTCGAGACGTAGTAATTATCCATCGAATGCATCGAGGTGAGGTGCGAGCCGGCCACTCTGCCCTGCAATCCAAGCCGCTGCGTCTCATAGGCAAGCTGCTCGACGTGGCGCGACAGCGGATCGTCGGTCTCGTCGCAATGCAGGTCGACCATCAGGCCGCGCTCGGCCGCGATCTCGCAGAGCTCGGTGACGGAGCGCGTACCGTCGGCCATGGTGCGCTCGAAATGCGGGATGCCGCCGACGACATCGACGCCCATGTCGAGCGCGCGGGTGGTGTTGTCGCGCGCCGTCGGCGAGCGGTAAAACCCGTCCTGCGGGAAGGCGACCAATTGCAGGTCGATATACGGCGCAACCGTCTTCTTCACGTCGAGCAGCGCTTCCACCGCCAGCAGGCGATCGTCGCAGACATCGACATGGGTGCGGATGGCGAGCAGGCCCATCGACACCGCCCAGTCGCAATAGGCAAGCGCACGGTCGCGCACCGCCTCGTGGGTCAGAAGCGGCTTCAGCTCGCCCCACAGAGAAATGCCTTCGAGCAACGTGCCCGAGACATTGATGCGGGGAATGCCGAGCGAAAGCGTGGCGTCCATATGGAAATGCGGATCGACGAAAGGCGGCGAGACCAGATTGCCATGGGCATCGATCGCCGTGCCGGCGCTGATGTTGAGCTCAGGCTCGATCGCCGCGATCGTCTCGCCGACGATGCCGATATCGGCGATCCTGCCGTCGGGCAGCGTCCCGCCGCGCACCACAAGGTCGAAATCCATTTATCGCCACCTCGTTGAAGAATGATGCCTATTCCGGCACGTACCGCACCGCACCCTTGGCAGCACTGGTTGCCATCGCCGCATAGGCGCGCAAGGCCATCGTCACCTTGCGCTTGCGCTTTTCCTCGGGCTTCCAGGCAGCCGTTCCCTTCGCCTCCATCGCCGCGCGACGGGCGATGAGTTCCGCGTCGTCGACAGCCAGCCGGATGGTGCGGTTGGGGATGTCGATCTCGATCGTGTCGCCTTCCCTGACCAGCCCGATCAGCCCGCCTTCCGCCGCTTCCGGCGAGACGTGGCCGATCGACAGGCCGGAGGTGCCGCCGGAAAAACGCCCGTCGGTGATCAGTGCGCAGGCTTTGCCGAGACCCTTCGATTTAAGATAGCTGGTCGGATAGAGCATTTCCTGCATGCCGGGGCCGCCGCGCGGCCCTTCATAGCGGATGACGACGACATCGCCGGCCTTGACCTCGTTCGACAGGATCGCCTTGACGCTGGCGTCCTGGCTTTCGAACACTCTTGCCGGACCGGTGAATTTCAGGATCGATTCATCGACGCCGGCAGTCTTCACGATGCAGCCGTCGAATGCGAGATTGCCTTTCAGCACGGCGAGGCCACCATCCCTTGAGAAAGGATGTTCGGCCGAGCGGATGACACCTTTCTCGCGGTCGAGATCGAGATCATCCCAGCGGCGGTCCTGGCTGAACGCGACTTGCGTCGGCACGCCGCCGGGTGCCGCCAGGAAGAAATCGCGGACATTCTGGCTGGTGGTGCGCGAGATATCCCAATGGTCGAGCGCTTCGCCGAGGCTCGCGGTGTGCACCGTCGGCAGGTCGCGGTTGATCAGCCCGGCGCTATCCAGCTGGCCGAGGATCGCCATGATGCCGCCGGCGCGGTGGACATCCTCCATGTGGACGTCGGCCTTGGCCGGAGCCACCTTGCAAAGCACCGGTACCCGCCGCGACAGCCGGTCGATGTCCTCCATGGTGAAGTCGACCTCGCCCTCATGTGCTGCGGCAAGGATATGCAGCACGGTGTTGGTCGAACCGCCCATGGCGATGTCGAGCGTCATGGCGTTCTCGAAGGCGCCCTTCGAGGCGATGCTGCGCGGCAGCGCGGTGTCGTCGTCCTGCTCGTAATAGCGCTGGGCGAGATCCACGATCAGATGGCCGGCCTCGACGAACAGGCGCTTGCGGTCGGCGTGCGTCGCCAACGTCGAGCCGTTGCCGGGTAGCGAGAGGCCGAGCGCCTCGGTCAGGCAGTTCATCGAATTGGCGGTGAACATGCCCGAGCACGAGCCGCAGGTCGGGCAGGCCGAGCGCTCGATGATCTTGACGTCCTCGTCGGAGATCTTGTCGTCGGCGGCGGCGACCATGGCGTCGACCAGGTCGAGCGCCTGGCTCTTGCCGGCGAGCACCACCTTGCCGGCCTCCATCGGTCCGCCGGAGACGAAGACAGTCGGGATGTTGAGGCGCAGCGACGCCATCAGCATGCCCGGCGTGATCTTGTCGCAATTCGATATGCAGACCATGGCGTCTGCGCAATGCGCGTTGACCATGTATTCGACGGAATCGGCGATCAATTCGCGCGACGGCAGCGAATACAGCATGCCGTCATGGCCCATGGCGATGCCGTCGTCGACGGCGATGGTGTTGAATTCCTTGGCGACGCCGCCGGCCTTCTCGATCTCGCGGGCAACCAGCTGGCCGAGGTCCTTGAGATGGACGTGGCCCGGCACGAACTGGGTGAAGGAATTGACCACGGCGATGATCGGCTTGCCGAAATCCGAATCCTTCATCCCGGTGGCGCGCCACAGGCCGCGGGCGCCGGCCATGTTGCGGCCATGGGTGGTGGTGCGGGAACGGTAGGCGGGCATTGAACTGTCCTTGCTGTCTGCGTCGCACCCAAAGGTGCGGAAAACCGGAATTGAGCCGCAGGTCTTATAGACGCCACGCTCTGGTCTGGCCACAATTTTGCGCTGCCCCAGGTAGCGGAACGAGCGGCCAGCCAACGACGCAGCCGGTCCAGACCGCAAAAAAGTCAGAGGTGCTGTCGGATCGTGTTTTGCTCGAGCGTCCTTGGGCAGACGGCAGGAGCGGGGCATCAATCACCAGCCGGCCGTTTCGAAAGCAAACAAACCAGCCCGAGGAGCAAGAGAATGCAAAAGATCACCACCTGCCTGTGGTTCGACGACCAGGCCGAGGAGGCCATGAACCACTACGTTTCCATCTTCAAGAATTCGAAGGTGCTGAGCGTGATGCGCTGGCCCAAGGGCAGCGGCGATCGTGAGGGCAAGGTGCTGATGGTCTCATTCGAGCTCGACGGCGTTCCGTTCCAGGCCCTCAACGGCGGCCCGCAATTCAAGTTCACCGAGGCGGTCTCGCTCTCCATCGACTGCAAGACGCAGGAAGAGGTCGACTATTTCTGGGACAGGCTCATCGCGGGCGGTGGCGAGCCCAGCCAGTGCAGCTGGCTGAAGGACAAATTCGGCCTCTCCTGGCAGGTCGTTCCCGAGCAGCTGCCCAAATTGCTGTTGGACCCCGACAGGGAAAAGGCCGGCCGCGTGATGCAGGCGATGATGCAGATGACCAAGATCGACGTCGCCAAGATCGAAGAGGCGGCCAAGGCGTGAACGAACGCGATCTTCCCTTCTCCCCCTGTAAGGGACCTGTTGCTCATGACTGCGCAACAGGTCCGCAAGGGGAGAAGGAAAGCGCCGCATCAAGCCGCTCTGTCGCGGACCTGGTAATCCTTCACCGCCGCGAAGCGGATCGCCTTCCAGCGTTCGGCTTCGTAGTTTAGCGAGAAGGCGTGCTGGGCGAGGAACACTGGATCATTGTCGAGGTCGCGGGCGATGTCGCCGCGATGCGCTTCGATGAAGCGCTGGAGTTCGGCCCTGTCGTCGGCCGATATCCAGCGGCAGACGGAAAAGCGCGACATCTCGAAATCGACCGGCAGCGTGTATTCGAAGTTCAGCCGCTCCTTTAGCACGTCGAGCTGCAAGGCGCCGACGACACCGACGATGGCCGGCGAGCCGTCCTCCGGCGAGAACAATTGCACGACGCCTTCCTCGGCCATCTGATGCAGCGCCTCCTTGAGTTTCTTGGCTTTCATAGCGTCGCCGAGGCGAACGCGGCGCAGGATCTCAGGCGCGAAATTCGGCACGCCGCGAAACAGGATCTCCTCGCCCTCGGTCAGCGTGTCGCCGATGCGCAGCGTGCCGTGGTTGGGGATGCCGACCACATCGCCGGCGAACGCCTCGTCGGCGGTGACGCGGGTGCGGGCGAAGAAGAATTGCGGCGCCGACAGGCTCATCGGCTTGCCCGTGCGCACCAGCTTGGCCTTCATGCCGCGCTCGAGCTTGCCGGAGCAGACCCGGACGAAGGCGATGCGGTCGCGGTGGTTGGGGTCCATATTGGCCTGGATCTTGAAGACGAAGGACGTCATCTTGTCCTCGGTCGCCTCGACCTTGCGGCTGTCGGCCTCCTGCGCACGCGGCGGCGGCCCATAGGCGCCGAGCGCCTGGATCAGGTCGCGCACGCCGTAATTGCGCAGCGCCGAGCCGAAATAGACCGGCGTCAGATGGCCCTCGCGGAAGGCATCGAGGTCGAGCGGGCGGCAGGCTTCGCGCGCCAGCTCCAGCTCTTCGATGAAAGCCTCGCGCTCGTTCTCCGGCAGCAGGCCGGCAACGCGGTTGGAATCGGGGCCGTGGACCGGCGTGCGCTCCTTTTCGGCGTCGCCCTTGCGCACCGCGTTCAGCGCCAGATGGTAGGTGCCGGAAAAGGTCTTGCCGCGGCCGATCGGCCAGGTGATCGGTGCTGTGTCCAGCGCCAACTTCTGCTCGATCTCGTCGAGGATATCGAACGGGTCGCGGCTTTCGCGGTCCATCTTGTTGACGAAGGTGATGATCGGGATGTCGCGCAGCCGACAGACCTCGAACAGTTTCAGCGTGCGCGGCTCGATGCCCTTGGCGGCGTCGATGACCATGACCGCACTGTCGACCGCCGACAGCGTGCGATAGGTGTCGTCGGCGAAATCCTCGTGGCCTGGCGTGTCGAGCAGGTTGAAGACAGTGTCCTCATATTCGAAGGTCATCACCGAGGTGACCACCGAAATGCCGCGCTCGCGCTCGATCTTCATCCAGTCGGAGCGGGTCTGGATACGGTCCTTCTTGGCCTTGACCTCGCCGGCAAGCTGGATCGCGCCGCCGAACAAAAGCAACTTTTCGGTGAGCGTGGTCTTGCCGGCGTCGGGGTGCGCGATGATCGCGAAAGTGCGGCGGCGCGATACCGCTTCTGTAATCATTTCGGACATTTTTCAGGATTTCCGTGTGAGGCCGGCTTCTAGCAGCGGAGTGCAGAGCTGTCGACCTCTCCGGCGGCAGTGGCCATGCTCCGGCGTCAGGCCGGTTCGGTCGCACGGCTCTCAGTGGCTATCTCGGGAATCCACTCGGCAATTGCGGTGCCGATCTTGTCGGCATGGTCCTCCTGCAGATAATGCGCGCCGGGTCCGAGATCGATCAGGCGGCAATTCTTCAGCCCAGCCGCGAATTCCCGGGCCGCCTGCGGCGAGACGAGGGCGCCGGGATCGCCTGAGAAAAGCAGCTTCGGGTAGGAGGAAGCCCGGAGCGCCCAATGGTCGTGCTCACTGATGGCGGTGACATCGGCAGGCTGGCCTTCGATCGGCAGGTCGCGCGGCAGCCGCAGGACCGGCTTGCGCGATTGCGGTGTCGGGAAGGGCGCCCGGTAGGCGGCCATTTCCTCATCGCTCATAGTGCGCAGCACAGCGGCCGGCAGCACCCTTTCGACGAAGACGTTGTCTTCCAAGACAAGCTTCTCACCGACGCCAGGCGTGCGCATTGCCTTGAACAATTCGCGCGCCTGCGGACGCTGGTGGAAATCGTCCCAGCTCTCGAAGGGGCGGATGAATTCCATGAAGGCGAGTCCGAGGATCCGCTGCGGCCGCCGGGCCGCGAGATGGAAGGCGAGTGCGGTGCCCCAGTCCTGCGCGACGACCACCATGTCGGCGACGCCAAGCGCCTCAAGGAAAGCATCGAGATACCGGACGTGGTCGAAGAAGCGATAGTCGATGTCCGGCTTGCCGGACTGGCCATAGCCGATCAGGTCGGGTGCGATGCAGCGGCCGAACGGCGCCACATGCGGGATGATGTCGCGCCAGACGTAGGATGACGTCGGGTTGCCGTGCAGGAAGATTACCGTCGGGCCAGCCGTGCCTGCCTCGACATAGGAGATGGTGGAATCGAGTACCGCGACTTGCGAGCGCGGCAACATTGTGCGGGATTGCTGCTTTTCGAGTTTCGGGTTCATCGGATCAGCTCCCTTTTGCGAAGACTGTTTTGAAGACGATGTTCTTGAAACGCTCGAGCGGCTCGGGACTGCGCTCCACCTTCATGCGCAGCATCGCGCCTTGCCAGGAGCTCAAAAGGAAATCGGCGAGATCCTCGGCATCGAACGCGTCGGTGATGTCGCCGGCCGCCTGGCCCTCGGCGATGCATTCGGCGAAGGGCTTGCGCCAGCGTTCGAAAATGGCGACGAGTTGCAGCCTCAGCGCCTCACTGTGAGCCGCCGTCTCGAGGCTGAGATTGCCGATCATGCAGCCCCGTGCCCAATCATGCGCCTCCAGTTTCGACGTGATGATTTCGAGATAGCGGCGCAAGCGGCCGACCGGAGCCGTGCCGTCCCGGGTGAGGGCCTGCTCCACCAAGCCGCTCACATAGGCGAAATAGCGGTCCAGGACCTCGCCGGTGAACGCCTCCTTGGAGGCAAAATGATTGGTGAAGGACCCCGGGCGGGCATCGGCCGCGGCGACGATGTCGCGTATGCCGGCGGACGAATAGCCGGAATTCCAGATGGTTTTGAAACCAGCGTCGAGAAGCTTTAAGCGAAGTGAATGTCTAGCCATATCCATACAATACGTACGTACGTATTAAAGTCAAGAAGCATATTTGATACCGCGCGCTCTTGGCAGAACCCACGGGCAATGGCATCGCGGTGGTGGCGTTGGAACGAGGAGTGAAGCATGACAGAGGCGAAAGAAGTGATTGTCACCGGCGCCGGCATCATGGGCGCCTCCATCGCTTGGCACCTGACCAAGGCCGGAGCAAAGGTGACGGTCATTGCCGGCAGCGGCGCCGGCGGCGTCGCGACGCCGAATTCCTTTGCCTGGATCAATGCCAGCTGGGGCAATCCGGAGCCCTATTTCCGGCTGCGCATTCGGTCGATGGCCGAATGGACGCGACTGGCGAACGAGGTGCCCGGCATCCCGTTGCAATGGTGCGGCGGCCTGTGCTGGGACCTGCCACGTCCCGAACTTGAGGCCTATGCGGCCGAGCACTCCGCCTGGGGCTACGGCATCGAGCGTGTCGACCGTGCCGGAGCTGCGCGCATCGAGCCCAATCTGACCGAACTTCCCGACTTCGCCCTTTATGTCGCCGAGGAAGGTGTCGCCGAGCCGGTCGCCGCCACGCAAGCACTGCTGGCCGACGCCGAACGGCGCGGCGCGCGGCTGCTGACAGGAGTTACCGCGACCGCGCTTGTGCGGGCCAACGGCCAGGTCTCCGGTGTCGACACATCCGCCGGGCGGATTGTTGCCGACGAGGTGGTGATCGCGGCCGGAGCCGGCTCTCCGGCACTAGCGGCAACAGCCGGGATAGAACTGCCGATCGGGACACCGCCCGGCCTGATCGTGCATTCGCGCCCCTACCAAAAGCTGCTCAACGGCCTGGTGATCGGCGACCGACTGCATATGCGCCAGACCGCGGAAGGCCGCATCATCGCCGGCTCGGATTTCGGCGGCGCCGATCCCGGCATGGATGCCGCGGCGACCGCCCGCGACCTGTTTGCGGCGATGAAGGCCATGCTGCGCGGCGCAGATGGGCTGGAACTCGATTTCCACACCATTGGCTACCGGCCGACGCCGGTCGACGGCTTTCCGATCATCGGCCGCGCCGAAGGCGGGGGCGGCGTCTACGTCGCCGTTATGCATTCCGGCATCACGCTGGCACCGGCCGTCGGCCTGTTCGCCGCCCGCGAGATCCTCGACGGCGATCGCGATCCGCTGCTTGATCCCTACGGGCTGGCGCGGTTTACTCAATAACCGGGCGGGCGGCGAAAGCCGCCGGCCAGCGGCTCGATTGCCTTGGCGATCCCGAGCAGGCGCGACTCCGACCAGCGTTTGCCAACAAGCTGTAGTCCGATGGGCAGGCCATTGCTGTCCTGTCCGCGGGGCAGCGACAGTGCGGGATGGCCGCTGTAGTTGAACACCGCGCCATAGGCCGGCAGCATCCAGTAGCTTTGCTCGCTATCGTCGACCTCGATCGGCGTTCCCGGCTCGCAATGCGGGAAGGCGGTGACCATTGCGACCGGGCACAGCAAGGCGTCGCAACCGTCGAAGAACCGATCCCACGCCAGGATGGAGCGGTCGCGGCGGGCGAGCGCCTCGAACCAGCGCGAGACCGGCGTCGGCTTCTCCGGTGGTTCGGGCTGCGCCGCCTCCAGCATCATGCCGATCAGGACGCCGCCCTGCTCCAGGTCGTCGTGCAGGTCGAGCTCCGGCAATTTGGCTTCCTCGACGATGGCGCCCGCGGCCTGAAGCTCTTTTGCCAGACTTTCGACCACCGCGCTGATCTCGCCGACCACCGGAAAGCCCGGAAAGGACGGCGCGATGGCGATGCGCAAATTCCTGAGATCCAACTCCGGCATGCTTTCGACCGGTACCGGCGCAAGGTCGGTGTCGCTTCCATCCGGCCCGGCAATGAGGCGGTAGATCAGTACCAGGTCTTCGACGCTGCGCGCCATCGGTCCGAGGCAGGAGATCCGCCGGACGCTGCGCGGCGCGCCGCCTGGATCGGGGAAGGCGCCGGCGAGCGAGACGCGGTGCTCGGTCGGCTTGAGGCCGTAGACGCCGCAAAAGGCAGCGGGCAGCCGGATCGAATCCTGCATGTCGGTGCCGACCTCGAACGGCGTCATTCCAGCGCTGAGCGCCGCCGCCGCACCGCCACTGGAGCCGCCGGCGGTGCGCTGGAGGTCCCAAGGATTGCCGGTACGGCCGAACAGCGGATTGCTCGACTGCCAGTCACTAAGCATTGTCGCCACGTTCGTCTTGCCCACCAATATGCCGCCTGCCGCCTTCAGCCGTGCAACGACTGGACTGTCTGCCCTCGCGGCATAGTCGGCGAAGGCCGGGAAGCCGACAGTGGTTCTCATGCCCGCGGTTTCGTGCGTGTCCTTCAGTGTGAACGGCACGCCGTGCAGCGGCCCAAGGGCTTCGCCGCGCGCCTGCGCTTCGTCGGCCTTGCCGGCGCGCTGCCGCGCACCTTCCCGATCGAGGGTTACGACGGCATTGACCGCCTCATTGTGCCTGTCGATCTGCGCCAGATGCGCGTCCAGCGCTTCCACAGCGGAAATCTTGCGGTCACGAATGGCGGCAACCAATTCTGTGGCGGAGGAAAAGGCGAGGTCCATGACCAATACTCCGGCTTGCCAGCGGCGCCAGCCTCACCAAATGGCGGGCAACGGCGCGTCTTCAAGCCGAGTTCAGCATTCGAGGACAGGCGGTGCTTGATCGGAATTGCGCTGCCTGCTGCAATCGGCGCTGTCCTGCGACGCGTAGCGAGGAATCTACACGGCCAGCGCCAGCTTTGCCGCGGCGGGCACAAACGGACGAATGCTCATGCCGTCTCTGCCGATGGTGACGAAGCTCGAGGGCGGAATCGCCTGCCAGTCGCTGCCGTCGCGGTCGAAGGGTTCCGACACGACGCAACGGCCTCCGCCATTGCGGAAGGCGGACGTGTAGAGCGTCGGCGCGTGGCCGTCGCTCGTATAGCGCACCGCGTAAAGCGATTGTCCGTCGGAAAAAGCCGCCGTCAATTTCAGCGCCGGCTCGAAGCCGCCGCGGCGCGAGGCGTCGATGACGCGGCTGGTGGCGCGCGATACGGCGCCCTGCGGATCACCTGCCAGGTCCTCTTCGGTCATCATCAGAAAGAACAGTTCCGAATCCGTGGCGCCCTCACGCTGGTCGAAGGCGGCGTCGGAGAGCGAATTCTCCAGCGCGCGACGGATCTTTTCGAAGCCGCCGATCTGGCCATTGTGCATGAACGACCAGCGGCCCGAAATGAACGGATGACAGTTCATGCGGCTGGTGGCGCCACCGGTCGAAGCCCGGATATGGGCGAGGAACAGGCCTGACTTGATCTGCCGGCACAGGCTTTTCAGATTGGGGTCCGACCAGGCCGGCAGGATGTCGCGATAGAGGCCGGGCTCCGGTCGGTCGCCATACCAGGCCAAGCCAAAACCATCGCCATTGGTCGGCGATTTGGCTTCCTGGGCGCAGTGGCTCTGGGCGATCAGCGAGTGGCAGGGCGCCGTGACGATGTCTTCGAGAAAGACGGCTTCGCCGAGATAGGCGGCCCACCGGCACATAGCGCCTAACGTCCCCTGTTATGCGTCCGCTCGTAGAGCTCACGGATGATGCCGCTTGCCGTGGTCTCGAACAGAAACGGCAAGAAAGCATGAATGAGCGCGGCAAAAGCCGCCATGAACAATCGCGACGAGAACCATGCGGCGAAAGCCATATGGCCGAAATAACTCTCGCCGACCGCGGCCGGGTGAGAGGTGAAAAGTCTTGCGAGCCGTGCGGTCATGTCGATCCCTCCTGCCGGCATGAAGAGCCGACGATGAATATCCTGGCATGGGTGTTCGGTTCATCGGTCCCAAATTGTCCTTGTGAAAGGCTGAATTTTGGGACAAACATCCCACATGACGCCGGAAATCGACGAAATAGACCGGAGATTGCTGGCCGAGCTGCAGCGCGACGGCACGCTGTCCGTCGACCAGCTCTCGGCAAGAATATCGCTGTCGCGCAATGCCTGCTGGCGCCGGGTCAAGCGGCTGGAGGAAGACGGCGTCATCACCGGCCGCGTGGCGCTGGTCGACGCCGACAAGCTCGGGCTCGGCCTTTCCGTGTTCATCCTGATCCGCACCTCGAATCACGATCCCGACTGGCTGCAAAAATTCCGGGCGGCGGTGACCGGCTTTGCCGAGATCACCGGCGCCTACCGCATGTCCGGCGATCTCGACTATGTCTTGCGCGCCCGTGTCGCCGACGTCAAAGCCTATGACCGGCTCTATCAGCGGTTGATCGCCAAGGTGGCGTTGTCGGACGTTTCGGCCTCGTTCGTCATGGAAGAGATCAAGGAGACCACGATCGTTCCGATGGAACTGCGCTGAGGCGGAACTGCGCTGAAAGAAAGCCGTTGATAGCATTGTCGCCGAGTTGACTGGACCGGCGTTCGCGACGATAGGATCAGCCTTATGCGCGCAGCACTTTATCCCACCTCCGTCATCGGTCCGGCTGTCGGCTTCGTCAGGCTGCCGCATGGCGAGGGATTGCCGCTTCCCGCCTATGAGAGCTCGGGCGCCGCCGGCATGGACCTGCGCGCCGCCGTCCCGGACGACAGGCCGCTCTTGATCCTGCCGGGGAAGCGCGCACTGGTGCCGACCGGCCTGGTCCTGGAAATTCCCGAGGGCGTCGAAGGCCAGGTCCGGCCGCGTTCGGGCCTCGCCTTCAAGCACGGGCTCACCTGCCTCAACACGCCCGGCACCATCGACAGCGACTATCGCGGCGAGGTCAAGGTGCTGCTGATCAATCTCGGCGACGAGGATTTCGCGGTAACGCGCGGCATGCGGATTGCCCAGATCGTCTTCGCCCCGGTGACGCAGGCGA
Source organism: Mesorhizobium sp. M0778 (assembly GCF_040320105.1). Classification (NCBI taxonomy): domain Bacteria; kingdom Pseudomonadati; phylum Pseudomonadota; class Alphaproteobacteria; order Hyphomicrobiales; family Phyllobacteriaceae; genus Mesorhizobium; species Mesorhizobium sp. M0778. Next base: position 50,420 of record NZ_JAMYPA010000031.1, read on the forward strand.
CCGTCGAGGAGCGCACATTGGCCGGCGGCACAACGCGCGGCTCCGGTGGCTTCGGATCGACCGGCACGGCCTGATGAGCGCGGCGAAATGAAGATCCCCAAGCTCGTCATCTTCGATTGCGACGGGGTTCTGGTCGACACCGAGAACCTGGCCAACCGGCGCCTCGCCGAATGGTTGAGCGCGGCAGGCTTTCCGGCCAGCTTCGAATATTGCCGCAAGAATTTCTCCGGCCGCAGCATGGTCTCGGTGCAGAAGGAAGTCGAGGCGACCGGCGTCAGCCTCGGCGCCGATTTTGTCGAGCGCTGGAACGCCGGCCTGCCGGACCTGTTCGCGCATGGCGTCGAGGCCATCCCCTACGTTCGCGAGTTCATCGAAACCGTGCACGCCGCCGGCATCGCCACCTGCGTCGCCTCGTCGGCACGGGTATCGAAAATGCACATCACACTCGGTCAGACCGGGCTGCTGCCGCTGTTTGAGCATGCGCTGTTCAGCTCGACCATGGTCTCGCGTGGCAAGCCGTTCCCCGACCTCTTCCTGCATGCGGCAGCGACGATGGGCTTCGCGCCCGCCGATTGCATCGTCATCGAGGACAGCGTCGCCGGGACGGCAGCCGGCATCGCCGCCGGCATGCGCGTCTATTCCTACCACGGCGACCCGCTTTCCGACCGCGACGGACTGAGCGAAGCCGGCGGCATCCTGTTCGACGACATGCGTGAACTGGCCGGGCTGGTGCCGATCCACTAATCGCCTTTGCGCAGGCTGTACGCGCTCGATCTCAGACCGGGCGTGACGCTCCAAGTACTCGGTCGACCGTGTCGCGTATAAGACTGCGCAGATTGGCCGGCCTGTCGAGATGACTGACGACAAGGAGTCCGTCCGCCGCCACCGTTAGCGCGTCCGCGGTGCGGTCCGGATGGGAATTTGCGTCCGCGATCAGCAGATCCCTTAGGATGCCCCACTTCCAGTGACGATGCTTATCGATCGCCTGGCGAACCGGGCTGCTGGGATCGGGGTATTCGGCAGCGGCATTCTGGAACGGGCAGCCGCGGTAGCCCGGCTGATCCGCCGCATCGGCGATGAGATCGAATATGGCAAGGATCATCTGGCGAGGTGGCCGCCGGCCAAGTCTCGCGATGGCCGCCCATCCTCCCTTGCTGACCTCCTCGATGTAGGCGCGGACGAGGTCGTCCTTGGCCGCGAAGTGATGATAGAACGTCGCCTTGGCAACGCCGGCTTCGGCGATAATGCGGTCGATGCCGACTGCACGGACCCCCTCCAGACAAAACAGCGCGGTCGCCGTATCGAGGATGCGGCGGCGCGCAAGGCTTTCGGGGCGATCGTTGATTCGGGCTGTGGACATGCCTTGACTGTATAGCAGACAGGTCTGTATATCTACACATGTAGACAGACAGGTCTACCCACCAGCGGAGGAAAAGTGAACATGGCTTCGATAGTCAGGGAAATCATCGTAGATGCTCCACCGGAAAGCGTATGGGCGACGGTCGGCGACTTCGCCGGCGGCGCCCAACGGATAGCCCCAGGCGTTTTCGTCGACTGCCGGGTGGAGGAGGGCGACGTGCGGGCCCTTATGTTCGCCGACGGCAAGATTGTGCGAGAGCGGCTCATCGCTCGCGACGAGCAGAGCCGGCGGATCGTGTGGGGATGGCTCGGCGACGAGGTCACCCACGATAACACTTCCATGCAGGTCTTTGCCGAGGGCGAGGGCCGGAGCCGCCTGGTCTGGATCCACGACACTCTGCCCGACGAACTCGGCGCGTGGCTCGCAGCCGCCATGGATCACCTGGTGCCGGTTTTCCAGCAGACCCTGGCGACCGAAGCCAAGCCAACATAGTGAGGCAACGCCAGGTGTTTCCCCTTGGCCGCAAAATGCTCTAGCTTGCGCGCGCCCGACATAACGAGCGCGCGCATGACCTTCTCCCTGCTTCGTTTCATCTTTGCCTGCCTGCTGCTGCCTTGTCTTTGGACGGGCAGAGCGGAGGCCGTCAGCTTGCCGGAGCTCGGCAGCGCCGTCCCTGGCCACGGCGATGTCACCTATCTCGATCTCGCCAGGATGGTCATTCCCGATCTGGCCGCGGACAAGGACGGCTTTTTCCGGGGTTCGATGCCGATCGAGATGCGCCACATCGCTGGTCCGGACTACGACGGCTCGCCGCCGGCGACGTCGGGTCTTTCCAACGCCGGCGTGCTCGGCATCAAGGCCGGCGGCAAGGAGCGGCTGACCATGCTGTTCGACCTCGGCGACTCGCCTGACAGTGCCGAGGGCTATGCGGTGCTGGCACTCTACGACATCACCGGCAAGCCGGCCCTGCTCGACGCGGTCAATGTCGCTGTCGACCGCATCACCTATCTTCGCGATCCGGGCAAGCTGCCGATCGGGCCTGGTGACGACGCCATCATCAGCATGAGCACGCATTTCAATTCGAGTCAGGGCTATGGGATCACGCCGCTGATCATGGTCCGCAGCGAGAGGTTCGAGCTGATCGACATGATCTATACGTTCGACGAAAACCTCTGCACCAACCGAAGGACGCAGAATGCGGCGTTCCAGGCGATTGCTGACGGCCAGCCCTATGCAGCCATCAAGGTTACGGTGACCGACGCGACGGTACCGGGCGAAGAAAGCTGCGACGGCCAGCAGCCGCCAGCGGCGTCTTCGCGCAACATTTCCGTCACCTATCATTGGGACAAAAACGCTTCGCACTACGTCAAGGATTCCGACGCGCTGGACCGATTGGCAGAAGAGAACGCCAAACGCTTCTGAGCCAACCGCATTTGTTTGCCCGGCGCGTTCCGCCGGGCTAGAATTTGCCTCACATTCTGCACTGGAGGGGAGCATCCATGGATAAGGGCAAGATTTTTCGCGACCTGCATGCCTCGATCTTCGTGATGGCCAATTCCTGGGACGTCGGCACGACCAAGCTTTTGGCCTCGTTCGGCTTCAAGGCGCTGGCGACGACCAGCGCCGGTTTTGCCTTTTCGCGCGGCCTGCCCGATGGCGCGGTGACGTTCGAGGCGATGATCCACCATTGCCGTGAAGTGTCGGCGGCGACCGGGCTGCCGGTTTCGGCGGATCTCGAAAAGGGCAAGGGCGACAGCGCGACAAGTGCCGGCGAGACGATCTTCGCCGCCGAGGCGGCTGGCCTCGCCGGCTGCTCGATCGAGGACCATACCGGCGAGCCCGACAAGCCGATCTATGATTTTTCGCATGCGGTCGAGCGCGTCGCGGCGGCGGCGGAAGCGGCACGGGCGCTGAAACGCGATTTCGTCTTCACCGCGCGGGCCGAGAATTTCCTGTGGGGCAAGCCCGACCTCGACGATACGATCAAGAGGCTGCAGGCGTTCGAGAAAGCCGGCGCCGACGTGCTCTATGCACCAGGGCTGAGCGACATCGAGACGGTGCGGACCGTCTGCTCGGCGCTGACCAGGCCGGTCAACGTCATGGCCCGGCCTGGCTTCACCATCGCCGACCTGGCCATGGCGGGGGTAAAGCGCGTCTCGCTCGGCCCATGGCTCACCAATTTCGCCTTCGGCATGCTGGAGACCGCGGCGCGCGAGATCCAGCAGGACGGCACGTTCGGCTTCACCCGCGCCGCCATGCCATTCGGCAAGCTGCAGGCGCTGTTTGCCAAATCTTCAGCCTAGGTAGGCCCCGGCGAATGACGCTCACCGTCGTCGACATGCACACCGGCGGCGAGCCACTGCGGATCGTCACCGGCGGCTACCCCGACATTCCCAAGGGCACGATTCTCGAAAGGCGTGCCTATGTGCGCGACCATCTCGATCATCTCAGAAAGATCCTGATGTTCGAGCCGCGCGGCCATTACGACATGTATGGCGCGCTGCTGGTGGAGCCTGACCTGCCGGGCGCCGACCTCGCGGTGCTGTTCATGCACAATGAAGGCTATTCGACGATGTGCGGCCACGCCATCGTCGCGCTCGGCCGCTATGCCGTCGACGAGCGGCTGGTGGCGCCACGCGAGCCGATGACGACGGTCAATATCGAGGCGCCATGCGGGCTGATTTCGGCTGCGGTCGAGGTAAGGGATGGCAAGGCCGGTGCGGTGTCATTCGAAAGCGTGCCGGCGTTTCTGTTTGCCCGCGACCAGCGGATCGAGCTGCCGGGCTACGGCGCAGTCGGCTTCGACATCGCCTATGGCGGCGCCTTCTATGCGCTGGCCGACTGCCGCCAGTTCGGGCTGGAATTCGGCAGGAACCGGGTGCGCGATTTCGTCGATGCAGCGACGGCGCTGACCAATAAGCTCAAGGCCGAATTGCCGCTGTCGCATCCCGACCATGCCGATCTCGCCTTTCTCTACGGCACCATCCTGACCGACGGACAGGATGCGATCTCCGATACGCCGACCAAAAACATCTGCGTTTTCGCCGAAGCCGAGGTCGACCGTTCGCCGACCGGCTCGGGCGTCACCGCGCGGCTGGCGGCCATGCACGCCAAGGGCCAGATCGAGATTGGCCGGACACGGCTGTTCGAGAGCATCGCCGGCTCGCGCTTTTCCGGCGCGGTCGTGCGCACGGCCAAAGCCGGGCCGCATGACGCCATCATCGCCCGCGTCGGCGGCCGCGCTTACTACTCAGGGCGGGCCGAATTCATTGTCGAGGACGACGACGAACTGGGGCGCGGCTTTCTGCTGCGCTAAGCATCATCCCGCGCCGAGATCGCCTTGTGCAGGTGCACCATCATGGCGGCGGCGAACAGCGGCGTCAGAAGGTTGAGCAGCGGCACGGCGAGGAAGGCGGCGACAACCAGCCCGGCCAGGAACACGGTGACCGCGTGCTTCCTGCGCAGCGCCTTGGCCTCGGCCTCCGGGCGAAAACGCATGGCGGCGAACTCGAAGAACTCGCGCCCGAGCAGATAACCGTTGACGACGAAGAAGGCGGCGATATTGATGCCTGGCACCAGCAGAAGCAGCAGGGCGACGATGTTGCCGAGGATGACGACGCCGAAGAACCTGATCGCCAGCACCAGCGAGCGCAGCGCCGGCACTGCGCGGCCGGGCGGATCGTTGGGATAGTCGGTGCGCTCGACGACTTCGGCGACGTCGTCGAGGAACAGGCCAGCGATGATCGCCGTCACCGGCGCGATGAGCAGCGCCAAGCCCAGCGCAAGGCCGATGCCGGCGACGACGGCGCCCAGCCATCCGGCCCAGGAGGGCAGGCTGGGCAGCCATGCATCGATCCATGGCCAGGCCAGCCAGTCGAACAGGCCCTTGATCCCGAACCAAAGTGCCGCCAGCGTCAGCAAGGTCAGCCCCAGCGTCTTCACGAACACGGAACGGAATTCGGGCGAGAACAGCCGGCTCAAGGCGGCGCGGGCGGCGTCGAGGATCACGGCGTTTCCAATTCCATGTCAAACGTGCTCGTGGCTGAGATCTCCGGAATAGGCGGCGACAGCGCAGGCCGCAAGTGCCCTAGCGCGCGACCTTCGCCTGGGGAATGGTCATCGCCGCCACGCCGACGACGACCAGGGCCATTCCCCACCACGCGCTCGGACCAAGGCTTTCGCCAAGGAACACGGCTCCGATAGCAACGCCGATCGGCACCCGCAGATAGGCTTGCGAGGTGGTGCCGACGGAGCCCAGCGTGTGGAGGAGACGGAAATAGATGCAAAAGGCCAGCGCGGTTGAAAACACCGAAAGCCCGAGCAGCGCAAGGATCGAAGCTGTCGACGGCGCCAAGGTCCATGGCTGGTCGAACGCAAGGCCCAAGGGGATCAGCATCGCGGCGCCGCAGAGCATCGAACCGGCGGCCGGCACCATCGGGTCGAGCCCCCTGAAGCCGCGGCCGAAAACGGCCGCGCCGGCATAGCAGATCGTCGCCGCGATCACGGCAAGTTGCGGTAACAATTGCTGTCCGAGGCCGCCAAGCGCCGGGGCGCCGACAACGAGGCATATTCCGGCTATTCCCGCCGCGACGCCAAACAGCTTGCGCATGGTCGACGGTTCGTGGCGGGTGATGAGGGCGGTCAGCAAGAAGGTAAAGATCGGCGAGGTCGCATTCAGGATCGTGGCCAGCCCGGCATCCAGCGAGCGCTCGGCCCAAGCGATCAGCGTGAACGGCACGACGCTGTTGAGGCATGCCTGGAATGCAAACCGGCGCCAGCTTGTGGCATCACCCGGCAAGGTCAGCCCGCGCCAGCGGATCAGGGCAAGCAGGATGCCACCCGCGATCAGGGTTCGCGCGGCGATCAGCGTCACCGGCGGGATCGTCGCTACGCCGATCTTGATGAAGCTGTAGGATGCACCCCAGAGCACCGCCAATATGACGAGCAGCACCAGCTCGATCCTGGTGTCGGTTTTCATAGACATGGCCGGCGGGCACCTCTGGGCATCGCTCATCTCAGCCATGCTTGTAAGCCAGGCACGCGAGAAATGCTTCGGCCGCCATCCAACGATGGTGGCTATGCTGACATTCGTCGGATCGCCGCATTGTCGACTAGGCAAAGCCGCATCAAACAGCTAGACCCGCCCGCGCCCCGCATGGCAGAAAGCCGGTGGGTTTTTGGCGGAGACATGAATTGATGCCGGACTATGACGTGCTTTGTATCGGAAATGCCATCGTCGACATCATCGCCCAGTGCGATGAGGCGTTCCTGGAAACCAACGGCATCATCAAGGGCGCGATGAATTTGATCGACACGAGGCGCGCCGAACTGCTCTACAGCCGCATGGGCCCGGCCATTGAAGCCTCGGGCGGCAGCGCCGGCAACACGGCGGCGGGCGTCGCCTCCTTCGGCGGTCGCGCCGCTTTCTTCGGCAAGGTCTCCAACGACGCGCTCGGCAAAATCTACGCGCATGACATGCATGCCCAGGGCGTCGCCTTCGACACAAAACCGCTCGATGGCGAACCGCCGACGGCGCGCTCGATGATCTTCGTCACGCCGGACGGCGAGCGCTCGATGAACACCTATCTCGGCGCCTGCGTCGAGCTCGGCCCGGAGGATGTTGAGGCCGACAAGGCGTCGGGCGCCGCCGTCACCTATTTCGAGGGCTATCTGTGGGACCCGCCGCGCGCCAAGGAAGCGTTCCGGCAGACGGCGAAGTTCGCCCATGCCGCCGGGCGCGAAGTATCGATGACATTGTCGGACTCGTTCTGCGTCGACCGTTACCGCGACGAATTCCTCGACCTGATGCGCTCCGGCACCGTGGATATCGTCTTTGCCAACAGCCACGAGATCAAGTCGCTCTACCAGACCGCGTCCTTCGACGAGGCGCTGGCGCAGATCCGCAGGGACTGCAAGATCGCCATTGTCA
>NZ_JAMYPA010000032.1:0-55371 GCF_040320105.1 Mesorhizobium sp. M0778
ATACTATCGCTCGGTCCATCACGACCGAGGTTTCATCCACCCCCCCCCCCCCCCCGCCTGCGGGTGGTTAAGGCCCGCAGGCGGCAACCCACTTTGGCCTCGAAACGACGGAAAATCATGAGACAAAGGTTCCGAAATACATTTCGTATCTCTGGGATTCATCAAATACCAGGGAGACACCATGAGTCTTGAGTTGCAGAGCCAGCCCCGTATCTGTGCAGCGCAGTACATCCGGATGTCCACTGAACATCAGCGTTATTCGCTGGAAAACCAGGCGGTGGCCATCGCCGAATATGCCGAGCGACGCGGATACACTATCGTCCAAACCTACGAGGACGCTGGGAAAAGCGGCCTGAGCATAAGGGGGCGGGACGGACTTAAGCAGTTGCTGGCCGATGTCGTGACCGGCCAAAAGACTTTCTCGGCGATCCTCGTTCTGGACGTCAGCCGCTGGGGCCGGTTTCCGGATACCGACCAGTCAGCACACTACGAGTTTCTCTGTCGTGATGCAGGCGTGGCGGTGGAATATTGCGGCGAGCAGTTCGAGAACGATGGCAGCATGGTGTCTGCAATCCTCAAAAATATGAAACGGGTGATGGCAAGCGAGTACAGCCGCGAGCTATCCGCAAAGGTCTCCAGAGCGCAGCTGCAGCAGGCTCGTCTCGGGTTCAGCCAAGGGGGACCCGTACCCTACGGCGTCCGGCGAATGTTGCTGGATAAAGATGGGGTGCCCCGTTTCCTTCTCGGCTCTGGAGAACAGAAAGGGCTCGCTGGCGACCGTGTTCTCCTTGTCCCTGGCCCGCCAAACGAAATCAGGCTTGTGAGGCGTATCTTCAACATGTTTGTTTCTGAAGGGCAAAGCATGGCTGGCATATCGGTTCGTCTGAACAAAGAGGGAGAGCCGTCCACATGCGGCGAGCCATGGACGACTGGGCGCGTGGCATCCCTCCTCAAAAGCGAGTTGATGATAGGCTACTATGTCTACAACCGAACGTCGCACAGTATGAGTAGCCAATCCAGGCCAAACCCTCCTGGTAAATGGGTCCGAATTCGGGTGATGGAGCCGATTGTTACCGCCAAAATATTCAAGAAAGCCCAACTCGCGAGGGGCAAACACGGATATACCTATACAAAGCCGGAAATGCTCAAGAATCTGAAACGGTTATACAGAGAGAAGAAAAGACTTAGCCTAACTTTGATCAATGCCTGTCCGTATACGGCGTCAGCCAGCTGCTACATCCGGCTTTTCGGCAGCTTGAAGGCCGTCTATGCGGCCGTCGGCTACGTCGCGTATCGGCGGTGGTCTCAGCGGCAGTACTCGGACGGAGAGCTTCTAGACGGATTTCGGCGCTTACGCGCCGCTCACGGGTACCTCACGCGGTCGCTAATTAATGCGGACTCCGATCTGCCCATATACCGCGTGTTCAAAAAGCGGTTTGGTTCGATGGCCGCCGCCTATACGCTGGCTGGCTTTCCAGGAATGGAGTCGGAGCTAGAGCTGAGCGCGGTCGCGCGTATACGGCCCAGCGGCCCGGAGGGACTGCGACGCGACGTCTCGAAGCCTCCGAGCGAAGGCTTGGGCAGGGACCGTGTTCATAGATTTCGGAATTAAGATTGTACCGAGAGCAAGAGACCCCTGCGTGACACTGTAGCTGAGCCGCCACTGTTTGTGAGGTGGGTAATCTGAGAGCCAGAGACTGCGCACTTTTATGGGAGAAGTTTGGAGAGGCCCTACTGCAACATGACGAACCCAGCCCGTTGAAGGACCAAGAGATAATGTTAGCAAACCATTGACGTAACGGATGCGGATGTCAGGCGGGATCGAAGCGTCCGCTACCAGCCTCCGCTACCAGCCCATATGCTTAGCTCGGAAAGGTCGGCGATGTCGCCATAGATCATCGAACCTTTGACGAGAAAACACTTGTCTCCGAGGACTTCGTAGAGTGAGCTTGATGCGGTGCAAACCGGCCGGTTCTTCGAATTGGCGTACGTCCCCAGGGCTGCGGTTTCGACCTTACGGTCCTTGGCTTCGGCATAGCCGACGCTGATCGCGAGGAAAGCGATAGCAATGAGGGGGTTAGGTCGCGCCATGCATCAAAGTAGCATCGGCCCATGGGGCTTCATCCATCGATTGGATGACGCGAGCTCAAGCATCTGGATCAGCACCAGCAGCGAAGTAGTTCCGCCGCGGCCGCTTCGCTGATATGCTTCGCTCATCGCACCGCCCCTCGCTCGCCTCCCTCGCCGGAGTCTGAAACAATGAAATCCGCCAGAATTTGCCTCGCACTCCTAGTGATGCTCGCGCCTTGCGCACTCTCGGGACAGGCGACAGCTGGAGAAGCCATCGCCGGTCGATTCCGCCGACCAGTTCTTCAAGGCCGGGGAGTTTGCTGAGGCCGGCGAACAATACGCCAAAATCACCGCCGACCACCCCGATGACTATTCGGCAACGCTCCAGTTGGGTCGGATCGCGCTGCTTTCCAACCGGCTTGATGATGCCGAGCGTTGGCTGAAAAAGGCCATCGACCTCAGGCCCGGCGAGGCCGACCCCAAGGTCATGCTCGCCGAGGCCTATTATCGCCGCGACGATTTCGAAAAGGCGGCGGCTGCGCTGAATGGCTTCGACGTGGGTACCAACCAGTTGATCGTCGATCAGTATCCGACACTCAATGTTGCGAAGTTGCAGAGTTTCAAGGGCCAGACACCCTATGAGGTGCAGGGCGACGGGCAAATCATGCGTCTCAAGTTCCTGAGGACAGATCCGCTGCCGTTGGTCAGTATCCGCGTAAACGGGGGCGACGAGGTCACTTTCTTCATCGACACCGGGGGCTCGGAGGTTGCACTCGACACGGACTTCGCCAAGGAGCTTGGCGTCCAACTATTCGGAACGGTGCAAGGCACTTTTTCCGGCGGCCAGACCACCGAGGTTCAGCAAGGGCGGATCGAATCGCTCACGATCGGCGACTGGACGGTGAAGAACCTGCCCGTCGCGGTGCTACCCCTCCGCCAACTCTCCGAAGGCCTTCAAGCCAAGCGGATCGACGGTATCATTGGCACCACGCTCTTCTACCATTTCCTTGCAACCCTCGATTTTCCGAACGGCGAGCTCGTCCTCCGCCGGAAAAACGCGGCTAACCTCAAGGAATTCATGGCTGCCTCGGGCAAGAGCGTCGCGGTCCCTTTCTGGATTGCAAGCGACCATTTCATGGTGGGGCGGGGGCGCGTGGAGACGCTTCCACCTACGCTTCTCTTCGTCGACACAGGGCTGGCTGGCGCGGGAGTCAAGCTGGCGGCGTCTGTGATCAAGAAAGCCGGGATAAAGCTTGAGGAAGACAAAGCTACTTCAGGGGCGGGCGCTGGCGGGACGCTGAAGACCGTGCCCTACGTCGTGAATCGCCTCTCCTTCGGAGAGGTGCAGGAAGAGAACGTCCCGGGCCTCTACGATGGGCCATTCCCCTGGGAGAACCTTTTTGGCTTCCACCTCGCGGGCATGGTCGGCCACGATTTCTTCATGCCTTATGCAGTAACCTTCGACTTTGAAAATATGAAGATTCTGTTGCAGTAGGGCTTCGATCCGATGGCTTGAGGGGTGTCCTGTATGGGTCATTTTGCGAAGTAGCTGGGCGGCGCGGCCATATCCACTTTGACGGCGACTCCGGAAGTTGATTCCAGCTCCCCAACACTCGGAGCACGAATCATGCGGTATGAACTCAGCACCTACGAATGGAGTGTCATCCGACAGCGTCGACATTCTTCAACAAGTGCCACACTGGAGAATGAAAAGTATAGCTGCCGCGGTGGCGGCTACTCTAAGCGACAGCCCGCCACCGCAAGGCAGCGGGCTTTGGCATTCTCCAGTCGCGAAGGGCTCATGCCCCCGTTTTCATAGCCCTGCTGTCGGCGAGCACCCTGCTAAGACAGGCGTCCGCCGCTTGGTTCAGTCGTTCGGCGAGGTCCCGACCGATCATGACCAGCGCGCATATTTGGTCCGGCAATGTGACCCTCTTCCCGTCGCGCTCGAACTCCTGCTCCATGGTCCGATCAAAGAGCACTTCGAGCAACTGGTGCAGGTTCCCGATGTCCGATTGCAGGTCGTTGAGGTCGTTCGAAGGCGCGGTCATGATGCCTTTCCTTTGAAGGCTTCATAATAGGCCTCCTTCACCTTGTGGGTCATGTCCACTGCGACGTTGACCATAAAGGAAATCAGCTCCCGGTCCCGGTCAGTAAGCACCTCGTCGTTGGATGTAAGGCCGGTCTGATCCAGCATGTTCACGAGAACGTCCATCATATTATCCGCATCACAGATCAGCGGCTCCAGGTCGTGGAAGGTCATCTTTTCCTTGGCAGCGGCCATCGTCATGCCTCACCTGCCAAGCGCCTGATGTCGGCGGCGATCGACAGGAAGGCTTCGTTCGGATCAGCAAACTTTGCCAGTCCCAACATGTCGCTCACGCGAAGCTTTACCTTCATGCCTTCAAGGGTATGGGCAGGGACCGCGCAAATGCGCATGCCAATTTCCCATTCCTCCTGGCAAATCGCGTTGAATGCCTCTTCGGCAGCGTCCACCCCGCCTTCGCGGTTGATCTCTTCCCATTTGACGTGGCACGCATCATGCAAGGCCTTGTTCGCGGCTTTCTGTTCTTTGATCTCCTTGCTCCATGCGGCGTAGATGGCCGGCCTGTTGTTCAACGCCATGTCTTCAATCGTCATGGAGTTGAACACCGCTCTTACGTCCTCCGGCATGTCCGGCTCCTTCCACTCTGGAGCTCTCGGCGGGTAAAGCTTTTCGCACCGTCTACCGACCTTCCTGCATACCTTCGCCGCCCTTTCCATCCGGGCGTGGGCTTCTTCCAGTTCCTTATCGAGCCGGAACAGCTCGGCGTCTGCGCATTCGAAATGCGAACGGTGGTTGATCATGTTCATCGGGCTTTCCTTTCTCTCTTGGAAGCCTCCCGCTTTTGTCAGTGCAGTTGATTCGGCTTTACCTAAGGTTACTGCGGTGGCCGTCGCTGCGCCGAGCCCGACGAGGATGGTACGGCGGCTGATCGCGGGCAAGCCTTCGGCGGCTGCCCGAACAGGGGTGTTCGGCATTGTAAGCTCCTATCGGTTGATGTTGTTATGCGGCGATGCTGGACAGTGCGGCCTCAAGCGCGCGGCGTCGGGGCCCGATGTTGACGTTGAACGACTTGAACTTGAGGCCGTCGATTTCTGCGCGGATTGCCTCGGCGCGGCGCTGCGCGGGAGTGGTGCCCGACTTGGCTTCTGCCCATGCGGCCTTGAGGCCTGCCGCCAGAAGAAAGGGATATGACCAGTCGCGCCCCTTGTAGGCTTGGGCGTAGCGGTGGGCGGCCTTCATAATTTCCGAGCGGTTGAACATCTGGGGCTTCCGGCTGCCGATTAACGCTTTTCGTTAACTGCAACCTAAATCATTGCCTATAGCCATGTCAAACGATTTTCGTTATAGGTGGTGAAATTAGTTGGGAAAGGAATTAACCCGCACCATGACGCCAGAGCAATGCAGAGCGGCCCGAGGGCTGGCCAACATATCGCAAGACGATCTCGCCAAGGCTGCAAGGGTCGGATTATCGACGGTTCGAAACTTTGAAGCTGGGCGATCCGTCCCCGTGGCCAACAATCTCACAGCTATGGTGCAGGCCATGGAGCGTCTTGGCGTGGTATTCATCCCCGAGAATGGCGGCGGCGCCGGCGTGCGACTCGCAAAGCCTGGGACCAAAGGCTGAACCATGTTCCGCAAGATGAAGCACAATGCGCGGACACGAAGGGCAATCGAGTATTTGCGCAACCATCCTGAGGACGAGGCGGCGGTTAAAGCCATCCTCTCATCGACGCACATCCTAGACGCCAGAAGCGCTCGGGAAGTCGCGCAAAGCACGGGCGGCAGAGAAATGACGGAAGAAGAGTGGCACGTCTTCGGCCCGCGTTGGGAGCGAGCTTGGTATGCAATCGTTCGGTAGTGGTGGAGCGGGCCGACCTTATGAAACGTAGGCGCGAAGATCTGCTGGATGATGACCCAATCACTCTCAAGGAGGCGTGCGACCTTCTGCTGAGGGGAATCGTGTCAGTCTCTGCCCTGCGCGCTGAAATCAGGCGTGGAAACCTGACCGTTGAGCGCATTGGGAAGAACCTCTACACGACACCAGCCCACATTAGGACAATGAGGCTGAAATGCCGCGTGCCCTCGTTATGACGCCCTGGCGCGCATTCATAAGCTCCTGGTGGCCTGGTCGAGATAAAAAAGCCGCCGGGATTATGTTTATCGGCCAAAACGGCAACGGCCCGGGCGACCGCCCGGGGCAGAAAGTTTGATTGGGAATGACCCGCGTTACAGCAGCACTTTGCATACTATTGATTGGATCCAGCGCCTCCTACGCAACGCCTTACACAGTGATAGGCGCGGGCATCCAAACTTGCCCCAGTTGGGTGGCGACCAAAGAAACCACGCGAGAAGTCTCCATGAGCTGGGTGCTGGGCTATGTGTCCGGATTGGACATGGCTAGCTCTTCGCGAAGCGGGAAGAGCTCGCGCTTCAAAACTGTCGATCGCGAAGCGCTGGAACTGTGGCTCACCAACTACTGCACTAGCAACCCGCTAAACTCTATTTATGACGCCTCGCTTGCCCTTTACCTTGCAGTTACCGAGTGACCCATTAGCACCTTCCGGCGGCGGCATTCCTTCTGCTCGAATCGTTAAGCTCACCCTTGCAGATGCGAGGCTTTTGAAGTTCACTGCGTGCAGGGGGAACCATCATGCGCAAACGCCATATTTTCGCGGCGGCGGCCGCGACTATCCTTTTGAGCGGCTGCTCCGGTTCGGGGCTGGGTATGCCCGGCTCGCCTGCTTGGTTGCTTCATCATGCGAAGCCCGAGCATCTGTGAATTGAAAGTGTGCGGCATCCTGCGCATGAGCGCTGGCCCTACTGATGCCGCGCGAACCGGTCCATGGGTGCGTTTGCTTTGGCCAAAATAGCCAGCGCTTGCTCGACTTTTTGAGCCGAGGCGTCAGTGCGCCTGATGTGCCAGATCATTTGCTGCCTCACCCGCGCGAGCCTTTCGGCGCGATATACATCGCCGTATCTCGCAGTTTCAAGGTGGAGGGTCGCGAGCCTCATGGGCGACGATTCCGATTATCTAGCAATAGAATTCGTGAATCCGTCTTTCGTTCCGCCAACCATGACAGTCATGGCTTCATGACCACGAAGCCGAACGCCCTTGTCGCGCACCTTTCCGCGCGACCGTGAGGGCCCACTGGACTCTCGGGAGCAAAGGTCACATTGTTCCCAGGGGGAGTGGGGAACTTGGACAAATCTCGGTATGACAATCGGTCTGGCCAGAGGCGGAAGCGCGCTGCCTTAAGGTGGTATCGTGCGCGACGGCTTTCGGGCGTGCCGATCCGGTTGGTGTATGTGACCATCGCGGCAGTGACCGCCTTGGCGACACAGTACTTTCTGCAGCAAGACGGTTTCCAAGCCGTCTCGAAATGGGCTCCCGTTCCAATAGCGGGTGTTGCTTCCGTGATCGACGGCGACACGATCGAAATCCGCGGCCAGCGTATCCGTTTCAGTGGAATCGACGCCCCGGAAGCCGCGCAACAGTGCGATGACGCCAGGGGCTTCCGCTACCAGTGCGGTGCTAAGTCCGCCGCCGCCCTTGACGCCTTTCTGGCAGCCTCGAGGCCGGTCCGGTGCACTTTCGTCGCTTGGGACCGCTACGGCCGCTTTGTTGCCGACTGCTCGCGGGCCGACGGCAGAAGCGTTGCCTCGTGGCTGGTGGAGAACGGCCAGGCTCTGGATTGGCCTAGCTACAGCCGCGGCGCCTATGCACCGCAGCAGGCAAAAGCGGAAGCGGCGAAAGTCGGTCTTTGGGCTGGCGAGTTCGAGGCGCCATGGGATTGGCGCGCTGCGCACGCGGGAAATGTTCGACCGGCCGTTAGCCTGCCTCTCGGCATCATCAGCGGTCAGAAGCTCGCCCAGAGCTACTCGTGCCAGCCGCGGCGGACTTGCTCGAAAATCAACTCATGCGATGAAGCCCAGTGGTATCTCAGCAACTGCTCATGGGGTGGCAAACTGGACCGTGACGGCGACGGAGTTGCCTGCGAAACGCTCTGCTAGACGAGCCGAGTCCAAGTGCTGGCTGAGGAGCTGAGGGTCCAGCCGTAGGGGAATGGCAGCGGTAATTTCAGGCGGGCCGGCGGCGGCCTGCGCGTGCGGCCCGGGGAGGCTTCGCTTGCCCATCACGGCGTGCTGTTCCTCGACGAGTTTCCCGAATTCTCCGGTGTTATGGAGCAAACTCACCAAATATGATGATGTTTGCCGTCAATTCCAGAGCGGCAACTTTTCCCAGTCGGCCGGGAATCCCATATCCGAAACTTTGATGTTCGGCGCGGCCGGGAATGTTGCCATATGCGCTTTCAGGCGGTCTGCCCATTTCGTTCGTGGATTTATCTGTTTGAGCAGCAGGCGGATAATGGCCAGCGCCGCGTAGAGCCGTTTGTTGCCACCCGCAATCATGTGGTCAAGGACAGGAATTTCCCCCTGACTAGGCAGCGCTGGTTGATCGATCAGTGGCTTGTTCCAAAGGCGCGAGTGATGTGCACAAACATTTCTGATTGCAGAGAGAGACCTAATCCAGGATTTCACAAGATGGAATCGTATCCCGTAGCTAGCGGCGATTAACTGGAGATCGGCATATTTCATGCCCGACAGGAAGATTGAAAGCGGGCCAAAATCTAGCAGCTCTACAGCGACCCAAACCGGCATTTGGTCACCGTTGTATTTGGTGCGAAAATGAACGGCGAACTCCTCCTTTGAATCCGCCTCTTTCCCGTCCAGCTTGTTTAGCCAATCCGTATACATGGACTGCTGCCTTGGCGGGGCGATAGTCGTGAACCGCTTGTCGACCCTAGCAGGGTCGCGGTGCGCTTTAGGCGCATGACGGCCTATGGCTAACGCCACCTCTGTTCGAACAGAAATTTCTATTCGTTCGATTGCGTCCAAAACTAGAAGCCGCAACCCTTTGTCAAAGGCATAGAGGTCCGTAGCGTGCTTGAAAGCGAAAGGCGCTCAGGGGAATAAAGCGAATATTAGGACAACATTTGACATGCATGTGACCGGCTTCAGACGCGGCGGCGCATCGTTTACCGGCCGATTTGCAGAAACGCTCGTGCGACATTGCACATAGGCATCCGACCCAACACGAGCACCGAGAGACTGGCAGTACGCAGCATCCGGGAAGCGTTTGCCGCACCACGTCTTCGCGAGCCGCTGGCCCATGCCCGCCGACGATCTGGTTGCGAAGCTCGTCCTTGAGGCCGGCTTGGACCTCATTCATGGCTTCGGAAACGGCAAGCTCGCTGTCATCATAGGCGCGCTTGAGAATAGCGCTGAGATAATCACTCTTGAAATCGAGCCGCATGTTGGCTTCAATTCCATAGAACCCTGCTGGCCCCCATGCCCCACGAAATGGCTACCTTCATACGAGCGCAAGACGGTACGTCCTACTTTGGTGCCAATGGAGCGGCTGGAAGCATCGTCTTGTCACAGAAGACGGGACGTCTCCTCCTCCAAGAGCGTTCGCCTAATGTGCAGCACCCGCACACGTGGGCCACAATAGGAGGTGCGATCGAGACTGGCTCAAATCCGTTACGCACGGCGGCAGACGAGCTTCTCGAGGAAACTGGCTTCGATGGACCTATTCGCTTCGAAGCCTTAAGCACATTCCGAACCGACTGCGGACGTTTTTCTTATCAGAGTTTTCTCGGCATCGTCGACCAAGAATTCGAGCCTTGGCATAGCAGAGAAGGTTCCCGCACTCGATGGATCGAGTATGGAGATTGGCCAATTCCACTTCATTTCGGCCTTAAGCTCTTGGTGGAAAATGATGATGCAATGTCCAAAATTCGTGACTTTATTGTGCGAGGTAGGCGCGGCGAGAATCTGCTCGCTGCCCAAACGATGCCTGTGCGGACGCTATACCATTGTCTCAACAGGCCACTGGTGGGCAATAGCCTTCGACCGACCTATGTACTTGACGGGACTCTAAGATTATTTGCCGCGAGCGTTGTTTCGAAAGCCGCCGTGTTCGCTTTCGATTATCACAGGAGAAACGAAATTGTGTTCAACGGACCAATCGAGGGTACTCCTGACGAGTTTTGTCTCGTGTATGATTGCGCGCTTGAAGCGCTTTCGATGAGAGGGGCGTCAATCTATTCCTTTCAGAGCGAGGGGTTTGAGTCCTGCCGCAATGCCCCGAGACAATGGATCACCACTCGCGAACTGCCCATCGATTCCTGTATGCTGGCGTTCCAGACGAAAACGGTGGATGATCTTATGCGGCTTGGGGTCCAAGTTTTCTCGCTCAATCTGCTGCACGACCAAGTCAATCTTAATCACGTCCTGAGTGAGTTCACTTCGCTAGGACCGATCGGCTATCTTCGAAAGCTCACCCTGAAGAAAATGGTTATCTGGGAGAACCTCAATCGAGGCATCAACCCGAACGCTGTCCTGTTGGAGCGCATTTGTTGACGGGGCACCCTCCGTTCGACGCCGGGCGCGCCACGCTAACCACTAGGCAGTAATCGTGTGTATCCTCTCGTGGCGCTGTCTTATCTCGTGGCCGACCGATGTTGGATAGCACCCCGATCTCGGAACACAACCGGGCGGGCAGGCAAGCCTCGTCTCGCTGTCTTCGTCGCCCATGAAATATATGGTCTGAATGAGCCGCTGACCTGAGTCCGGCGCATAATGCACAATATTCTCTCTGCCTGCACTAATTGCTTCCACCGCTCTCCACCCGAGCGGTGGCGCAGGAAAGTCCCGTCTCAAGAGGGCTAGGCCGACATAATCGCTGAGACCAAGGACGAATACGTGCTCGCAAAATTCCTCCGCGAAAGCTGGTTTGCTCACCAAGAGGTTGTTGGCCTCATGCACGAGGGGATCGGTCGAGAACTCTATTGGACATAGGACATATCCTTCAGAGCCTCGACAGGCCCGAAAACTCCACGGTACAGCTTGTCCGAATATCCGCCCAGTCGCCCTTCGCGGTGAAGTCGTCAGCGCGTCGCCGTAATGCGGATGACGTTGTCGGGTCTGCACCATCGCTTCACCGCCGCGAAGTGTATTGTGATTGTGCAGAAGACAAATACCGAAATAATCCGCTATCAAGTGACGCTTGAAAACACCTCGCAATGTTTCAAGGTCATCTTCGAAGAATCTCTGTTTCCTAAGCAGATCATCTACAAACTCGATGCCAAACAACGCGTTGTACATTTCATGTGAAAACCGACCAAATGTCGGGCTGGCTCCATCTGTGTGCATCGGCTTCCCCTCCAGATAGTGGACGCTCTACACTCTAGGCGGTGTAACCAGAAGTGGCAAGGATTACCTTCTCGCGTCGATACGTGAACGCTTCTATTCGCAGTTGCTTCCATAACTAGAGACTGCCGATTCAAAATCGTCCTGAGCCGACTTAAGGCGCCGGAACTCGGAATAGCAGTCGTCGCGACCTTGGCTACCACCGACACAATTCGCATACCGTTTGAGCGCGTACGAGATGTCGCTTGTTGCGCTGTTGAAGCTGTCGACCGCATTCTGACATTCCTCAGCGTCGGCCCTGGCAATCTCTGCGGATGCTGCGACGAGCACAAAAACGACTGCAAGCCTAGCGATTGAAGTCCTCATCTGTAGTCCCTCCCATCATGTCGAGCCGCGCAGCTGGCATGCTGATATTGGGCTTGCCCTTGGCGAATGCCAAGGCGCGTTCATAGCAGTCAATCGCGACCTCAGACTGACCGAACAGCTTTGTGCACTTCATTTTCTTCGACGATGGGGATATTGAGTGCATTAGGCGAAAGAATAGGGGGGACATTCCATGAAGACCGCGCCCGCACTTTGTGCTGCTCTCGTCGTTTCTGGGTGCGCCGGAACCAGCGTTGTTCAGACCTCAGGTAATACCGCCATCGTGACGGCCCGTGCAGCGCCTGTTTGTGGCGGTGTAGGCGCCGAGAGAGTCGCCGTAAGAGAAGCCGCCATTGAGACGATTAAAGCTGGGTTCGACAAATACATCATCTACGATGCTGCGGCTCAGAATACGGTCACTGCTACGCAGATGCCGGAGACGGCCACGACAATGGGCACTATCAATGGCGGAATGCTAAATGCGACAACGACCTATCAGCCCGGGCCAACGATCTACTCGGGTCACCATTCCCAGGCTTTCGCCATAAAGATGTTTAAGACGAGCGACCCGGCTGGCGCCAATG
Organism: Mesorhizobium sp. M0778; assembly: GCF_040320105.1. Classification (NCBI taxonomy): domain Bacteria; kingdom Pseudomonadati; phylum Pseudomonadota; class Alphaproteobacteria; order Hyphomicrobiales; family Phyllobacteriaceae; genus Mesorhizobium; species Mesorhizobium sp. M0778. Next base: position 12,277 of record NZ_JAMYPA010000032.1, read on the forward strand.
CTGTCGATGCTAGGACCACGCTCGGTCCAGAGTGGCCGAAACTGATCAAGCAAGGCTCATTGACGACCTGCACATAAAGATCAACGGGGTCGCTTACTAATGGCCATGAAAAAGCACTTGCGTGATGAGTGGAATAAGGCGGGATACGGTTCACAAATGGGGAGCGCGGAAGTTGTGCCGCCGCCCCCGAGTGAAGTCCTCAGACTGTACCATTTGACATCTGCAGAGTTTGGGATCAGCGATATCGCACTCGGAAGAGTCAAGGTTGCACGCTTTTCAGAGTCGAACGATCCGTTCGAACTCCTCTCTATGAACTGCAAGTCGAAGGACGTTCGGGATGCGGCAAACAGTTACAAAGACGAATATAGCCGCGCACATGGCATCGTATGTTTTAGCGCTAATTGGACCAATCCTGTCTTGTGGGCCCACTATGCAAACAAGCACTCGGGACTGGCTCTCGGCTTTGATTTGCCGGTAGGGCAAACCCTTGTCGTAGACTACCAGGAAAAGCGATCCGCCTTCGCTTTAAGCGGTCCCGTATCCGACCTATCGGACAAGGTTCGAGATCAGCTGTTACGCACCAAGTTCAAACATTGGGAGTACGAGGCCGAACGACGTTTGATAGTCACTCTTGAAGCAGCCCAAAAGGAAGGAAACCTGTATTTTCTCCCCTTCGCCGGTCATCTGACCCTCAGAGAAGTGGTTTTGGGACCGGCATGTAATCTGGCTCTCCGCTCTGTGCGTGCCCTAGTGGACGCTGTCTACGGTGTCTCGGATCCGGTGAGGGTCTTCTGCTCCAGGATTGCCTTTGGCGGTTTCACGGTGGTGCCGAAGGAAAGCACAGTTAATTGGTGATGGTCTGTTCCTACGTGCGCTCCGGTCCCCACGCCGGGCCTAGGATTCAGATGCAGTTTTCAAACCTGACTCCCCTGAAGCCGCTCGGCAGCGTCTAGATATCCGCAATTGTCGATTTCGACAGGGCCAGAAGCAGACTTAGGGAGCGCTTCGCCGCGATGACTTCGCACGTGAAACGGCCATGCTTATACAGCCCATGAGCCTTACCTCTGGGCGCGCCACCACCGGCGCCATGAAACCGGCAAACGCGATGACCCCGCATTGCCGGAGCTTTGCAGCCAACCCCGCTCCGCTTGCTGCGAGCTTTGCAGCGCGGTGCGCGGTTCATGGGGTTATCGATCATTTTCTTCACCTACCCCGCCCCCATGGGCGACGTTGCCGACGATGGCCTGGCCGCCCTTTTCCACGTTCACCCGCTCGATAATCACGCGCTGCTCTCCCTTGCTGCGGTAGCGCTTCAAGGCCTCCACCTGGGCCACATACGTACGGGAAAGGCGGTTCAATGCCCGCTCGTGAGCTTCCCTCAACTCCCACGTTTTGGCTTCTCCCATGCACATAGCCGCATTCATAGTGGCAATGTGAATGGCCGCCATCTGGACACCGAGAGTCGCTTCGATCTGGTCCTTCGGCCGGAGCCCGCATACTATGGAGAGGGCATAGTTCATGTCGCCCTCACGTATCACGTTGCCGACCTGAGCAACCTTGGCCAGTGAATCGAGAGTGCCGGCAAGGAAAGTGCCGCTATCTGCCCCTACGGCTTCGGCCAATAGCTCATAGCCTAGTGCGGGGTCAGGGTGATCCACCGCGAGCGATGCGATGCGCTTGCCGCCATCTTCGCTCATCGAGACTTTCATCTGCGGAACCGGCCGCGTGCTCTCACAGCGCTTTTTGTAGGCGGCCTGGGAGGCAGTTTCCCGCGCGGTGGGTTCGTGCGGCTTTGCAATGGGGTTTGCTGTCTTGGCCCTCTTGGGCATGGGAACGACTGTCATCAGTGCCTCACCACGCCCGTCTGTTGAATGCCGATCGCCATCAAATCCCCAAGCGCGTCCGCAGCCTTGCTGAGCAAGTCCTGGCCCATGGCGTGAAAGAAGCCCGCGTTGCTGATGTCGCCGCGCTCTCGACAAGCGTCCGCCAAAGCATGACAGCCATGGCCGTAGGCGATGAAATTGAACAGGTCGGTGTCGCTCACAGCGGTTGTCGCGAAGACGGCAGAAAGGCTCGTGGCCAAATCCGGGTCCATCTCGCCGCATGCTGCTTCCATGCGCTTTTCGACGTACACCATGTAATCGGAAAGGGTCGGGATGGTCATCTTGCTACAGCTTTCCTTAGGCTAGCTCTCTGGACAGCCTGACTAGGCGCGCTTATGTGTTTCAAATGGATAGGAACATCCGAGGCTTTCTCTACGCCGCTGCTTTCATAATGTTGGCGGCCGCGATGTTCGGCGTTCATTGGCTGATGACCGGCATCAGCAAGGATTTCGGCATCGGCATGACTGTCGGTCTCTTTCTCGGTATCGGCATTGTTGCCTTAGCCTCCAGGCAGGTCAGAGAGTCCGACTAGCGCGCTGGCAGAACTTGCCGCTGCTTCGCGGCTTCCACCGACATCGATTGAATAAGTTCGCGAGCCTTCTGTGCAGAGATATCGCCGCGCCGCTGGGCTGCTTGAACGAGCTGCACCTTGCGGGCTATCGCTGCCGGGTCATTCGATGTGAGCAGCCGTGCCAACTCTGTGTTTGATGCACGCTGGGCTGCCGACTTGGCCCCGCCAATGACCTTATCTACCGTATCGGCCGCAGTGTCGCCAAAGCGCAGATTGAGCGCTGAGCGGACAATTCCGGGGCCGCCCTTCTGCGGAGCGATGTCCTGCATGGCGGCAGCACGGGCAGCGGTTTCCGAGTTGCGCGTTACGATGCCGCTCGTGTCAGCAAACGTGCGCTCACGGTCGAGAATGGCAATGATGCGGTCAGCCCGGCTCTGGCCGAACAGCGATGCCAAGCGGTCGCGGTTCCAATCACCCTCACCCTTCACAAGCCGTTGAAGCGCAACCCGGTCGTTAGCGTTCGTCCCCACGATCCGATCGATTTCCGCCCGCGTACCTTGGCGAAGACGAAGCGGCACGGCTGAGGGCCCGAGCATATCGCCTTGTGGCAGTGCGCCGTTGTTAATCTCTGTCTGCAGCTCTGCCGGCCTTGGCGCAGTGCGACCGCTATCAAGCGCCTGCTGGCCACGCAAAAGGGCGTCGTTCTGCCGGGCGAGTTCCGCGAAGCGAGCGTCCACTTGGCGAAAACCGGGAACCGCGCGTTCAAGCTCTCTGTTGATCTGTTGGCGCGTGGCGGTCAGGGCGCGGATTGCATTGCCGTCTGTCATCCCGTCCATCATTCCGTCGATGGCGTTGCGGGTCTGGAAGAGTGTCTGAGGATTGGGATCGAGAACGTCGGTGCCGGTGACATTGAGCATCCTGCGAACCTGCTGCACCGCCCTTTGTGCATCGCCTCTCAAGCGCACCGCCATAGCGTCAAGATTGTTTGCGATCGGTTCAGCGTTAACAGCGCGGGCGGCCTGGAATGCCTCTTCATAGGCGGGGCCTAGAGCGCGTTGATTGGCTGCTATCTCTTCCGCAATTTGCGAAGGCACGCGAGCCGGGCCAAGCTCGCGTCCGAGCCCTTGAGCGATGCGAGCGTTTGCAGCCGCATCGCGGGCGGCAATAGCAGAACGCACAATGCTCTGCCCTTCACCTGGGGTCGCGGCCAATGCTCCAGCCTGGCGCTGGAGGTTCGGGCCAAGATCCATCGGCATGGCCCTATCGCCGAGGGCCTGAAGGCGCGGAGGCATGTCGAGAGCGGAATCCGCCGTAGCCGCCCGGCCGAACATGCGCTCCGCAGCAGATATCGCTGGCCCGCCATAGCGCTGCGCGAGCGCACCAACGCCTTTCCCGACAAGCTGGCCGATGCCGGGCATTACTGCCCCCAGGCCACCGCCCCACGCCAGACCCTCGGGGATAGCGGCCAGCCCGTTTCGGACCCCGGCATCTGCTCCGCCGATTGCAGCGCCAGTCGCGCCTCCAGCGAGCATCCTGGCCAGCAGGGAAGCAGTCCCCGCACCAAAAGCCTCCGGAGCGGCAAGAACGGCCGGGACAGTCCCAAGAACGCCGCCGGCAATACCGCCGGCCTGAGCTGTACGCGGGTTTTTCGTCCTCACATGCTCATCCGCGCTAAGCATACTTTTTCGAATGTCATTGTAGGATTCATCGGCAAAAGGCCGCGCCAGCCCCGCTGCAATAGCTGCCGCGAGGTTTGTCATTCCTGGTCCTAGAATAGGCATCCCGTTGATTGCGCCCCCCGCGAAAGCGCCGAGCTTATCGCCGGGGCGGTTGATCTCGCCAGACTGCGGGTCATAGCCCGGCACGCCCGGGTCATAGGCAGGCACGCCCGGAGGCTGATTTGTCGTCGGATCAACCGCTGTCGCTGGAACCATCTCAAAGCCTGGCGGCGGCGGAGCGGGCATCGCATTAGCTGCCGGCTGCCGGCGAGGGTCATCCACGATGACAAAGCCCGGCGGCGGGGGCGGTATCTGACCGTTCATTGTACTGGCACCCAGTTGCTGCCGTCCCACTCTATGGTCTCGCCGGTCTGCCGGTTCACGGCTCGATTCCGGTATTTGCCGCCACCTGGAATGGCAGAGGGCGGATTTGGATTGTTGACCCGAGACGGCGCATCGGAGCCTTGCCGCGTTGCATCGAAAATCTGATCGCCAGCGCTCTTGCCGTGAACGACACGGAGCAGGGTCCGCTCATAGTCGTCTAGCTGGTCTTGGAAATAAGGCGACTTCGGATCGAGCGCCCCCGACTTAGCAGCAAGCATCTTGCCTTCGCCCTCGGTGACATTGCCGAGTGCACCGCCGGTCTTGGACTGCGCCCGCATGGCGTTGAGGTTTTCAACAGTGGCATTCGACTTCAGAACATCGACCTGCCGATAAACCTCGGCAGCCGGGGTGTTCGGGATATAGGAGGCGCCAGCCCCAACCAAGCCGGTTGCGCCGGGCTCCTTTGAAAGCGTCCTGATTTTGCTTGCCGCGCCCGTGATGACATCTGTTGCCGTGGCAGCGTTTTCACCTTTGGCCGCATTGGCAAATGATTCATCAGCAGGACCACCCGGAATAGGCTCCATGGTCCAAGCACCGGTTGCCTGGTCTTGTTTTGCCGCATAGCCGGGGGGAATAGTTCCGATGTTCGGCGCCCCAGGCAGGTTGACGTTTACACCGCCCTTGTTGTCTTTCGTCCACTGCTCAAATGAGCCCCGATAGCCGTTTTGCTTGGCGAACTGGAAATTCTGGATGTCGCTGGTCGGTTTGTTTTCGTCGCCGCCGAGCTTCCCGGTCAGGATGTAATTCCGACCCTCTGGCGTGGCGGGGTCTAGATTGTATTGCGCGGCCACCGCAGCCCGCTGGTCGTATTCATTCGGCTCCTGGCTTTTCGACCTCTGAACGATGTAGGAGCGCAATGCGCCCTTGTCCGACGCAAGCACTGTGGCCGTGCCAGGATCGAGGCCCTGGCTTTGCAGCCACTTTGCCGTGACATTCTGGGCGGCACGATTGGGCGCGATGATGTTCTGCAGGAAATCACCAACGCCGCCAAAACCACCAGGTGCGGGCGAGGTGGCGGTGGCCTGTGGGGAGCTTTCCGGGGCCGGCGCGCCTTGCCTGAGCTGCGGTGGCGTTGCTGGCCGCCTCTGGCCCTGCGTAGGCATCGCCTGCTGCTGAGGCGCTTGCTGTGGCATCTGAGGGGCAAAACTCTGCTGTGCCTGCATCAGGGCGGCGGGGTTCGCGTGGTCCCCGACTTGCGACGGGAAGCCGACAGATGGGCCTTGGCCACCGAACAGGCCAGCTAGAAGCTCTTGGAGGTCCATTTTCAGCGTCCTTTCGCAGACTGCATGGCCGCAAGCGCTGCCGATGGATTTAGCACGGCAAATCCGAAGCCGCTTTCCAGCGGTTCCACTCCGGCAAGTTTCCCGGCGCGAGCGTCAGCGACTATTGAGCCGATCGGGCGGCACTCGTCGCGGTGAAGCCTCCAGAACTGCATCAGGGTGAATGGCGAGCTGCCCAAGTCTTCAACCATCAGATGCGCCAGAACTTGGCGCGGGCGTAAACTTCAGTCCCCTGAGAGCTAGCCAAGCCAAGACTGCTTCCGCCTCCGGCGAAGGCGTAATACTGAACGGCGTAGGCTTTCCCTGCGACAACCGGAGCGCCCCCAACAGAGACCATGCCAGTGTCGGGAGAGTTATTCGATCTTGCGGACATGCCCATTCCCGCAGTCGTGCCATCAGTGATGTTTTGCAGCCGCGTGACCAGGCCATTTCCAGCTTGAGCAAGAACTTCCCATTCAACCCAGCCGGCGACGGTGGTTGTGAACTGGTTGGAGGAGATCGAGACGAGGCTATCCGGGTCATAGACTTCGGTGTTGAGAACGTGCGTCGTCCAAGTGGTCGCGACTGTGCTGCCGCCGTTTGTTCCTGAAGTTTTCTGGTCCTCTATAACCGCATCAGGAGCGCCGCCAACCCGAGCGGAGCCTACATAGAAGCCGCCAGCGGCTGTGACAGCATTCGTGTCACTGATGGAGACGCCAGAGGTCTGCGTGGCACCCTTGGTGCCGTCAAAGCGCGGAACGGTGTTGTCTACCGTGGTCGCTGGGTTCTTCGAAAATACCGCTTGCGCGGCCCCATCTCCGATAATCAGCCGATCGTCGTCCGTATCCCACTGAATATCGCCTTCAGCAGTCGGGGTTGGCGCGGTGCCCTGCTTCAAGGTTAGGGTCGGGGTGGTGACGGTTGCCGTGGTGAACGTCGCCCCGGCGTTGGTCCCACCGTTGATCATCGGGCTGGTCAGCGTCTTGTTGGTGAGCGTCTCGGCCCCGGTCTTAGTGACAAAGCTGCTGAAATCCATTGTCGGATTAAGTAACTGCCACCCGCCAGCGGAGGCGTTGAGCGCGCTCGAATACGTCAGCAGATAGATGCCGTCCGCTTGGATCTCTGCCCCTGAAAGAGCAGAGTCGCCGCTCGCGGTCACTTTGCGGATCGACTTTGCTCCGATGCTATTCACATTGAGCGTTGCGGCTGCCGTGTTATCCGTAGCGCCTCGAAGGGCTAGGATCAGCCCGTCTGCATAGGCGGTGAAAGCCGAATTTGCAGTCACGGTTAGGACATTCGCGCTGCCTCCAGCCGTCAACGCACCGCCGATGTCGCCGAGCAATTCAGCATTGCGGGCCATCATTTGCCGGGCACTGCCGTTCACGGTGCTCGGCGGTTGGCCTTCTTGCCAGTTGACGGCACTATCGGCCGTCGCGTTTCCCGCGGCTACCTTGCTCCAGTCCCAGATCGACGACACTAGCGTTCACCTACCGGCCGGGTAACGGCGGCGCGCACGTATTCGGATAGAGTTAGGCCACGCCGCTTGGCAGCGAGGCGAAGTGCTTGCTTCTCTTCGGGCGAAACTCGAAGCCGGATGTTTTCGATCATCGCTGCGCTGAGGCGCATGGGAAATCTCCTGTAACGAACACAGGAAATGTATCATCCTGGGCTATTGCTGGCGTTCCGCATCATCGGCAAAGTGAGGCATAATCCCGCATCAGGGCGATCGAAAAGATTGAGCCTGAATTATTGGATTGGATCATTCACAAGCAGCGGTGACAGTCCCATCTAGCGCCGCCTCACAAGTAAATAGAACTTTAATTCTCAAATTTTTAACCACGACCTGCAATCTTATTAGCAGGGGATACTGCTATGAATGAACTGCATTTCGGTGACAACCTAGACGTGCTGCGGGCAATGCCTGCGGAGTCTGTCGATTTGATCTATCTTGACCCGCCGTTTAATTCGAACGCCAATTACAATGTCCTGTACGGGACTACCCACGGAGGGGCGTCCAAAGCTCAATCCCATGCCTTCGTAGATACATGGACTTGGGGACGAGATGCACAGCGCGCGTTAGACGAAACCGCGTCACGGCATTTGGAGGCCGGCGCGCTTCTCGATGCGTTTCAGAAGGTTTTTCCCACCAGTAATATGATGGCCTACTTAGCCATGATGGCCGTTCGTCTCATAGAGATGCAGCGCGTGCTTAAGCCGACCGGTTCGCTCTATCTTCACTGCGACCCGACCGCGAGCCACTATCTGAAAATCCTGCTCGACTCGATTTTCACCATCCGGGGGTTCGTCAATGAAATCGCGTGGAAGCGCTACGGCGCACATAACGATGTCGGTCAAGGGTCGAAACATTTCGGCCGGGTGCATGACATCCTGTTGTTCTATTCGAAATCCGATGACCGCAGATGGTCGCAACAGTTCACGCCGCTCGATCCGAAATACATCGAAGAGACCTATCGGATGATCGATGAAAAGACCGGGGAGCGGTTTACAACGACGCCCTTGACCGGTCCCGGTGGGGCAGAGAAGGGCAACCCTGTCTTTGAATGGAACGGGCATACTCGCGCATGGCGCTACAGCAAAGAGACCATGCAGAAGCTCCATGACAAAGGGCGACTGTACTACTCGCGAACAGGCTACCCGCGAAAGATTCTGCTTCTCAGTGAATCGCGCGGCGTGCCAGCGCAATCGATATGGACCGATATACCCTCCCTATCCGGCGCGCATGGGGAGCGCATCGGATACCCGACGCAAAAGCCACTGGCCCTTTTAGACAGGATTATTCTTACCTCGTCCAATCCTGGTGATGTCGTTCTTGACCCATTTTGCGGTTGCGGAACGGCGATTGAATCGGCGCAGCGGCTTGGCCGAAAGTGGATAGGCATCGACGTTACTTATCTGGCCATCCACGTCATTGAAGGCCGGTTGCTTAAGGCTTTCAAGGAACCCATCAAGCAACAGTACAGGCTATTTGGCCGGCCCAAAGACCCGGATGATGCGCTTGTCCTCGCCGCGCGCGACTGGCTGGAATTCCAGAAGTGGGCGGTCTTCGCGTTGGGGGGACTTCCAAAGGAAAAGCCGGGGGCGGACGGCGGTATTGATGGGATTATCCGCTATCATCAACTCGGCAGCGAAAGACCGCACCGGGCTATTGTGTCGGTGAAGGGCGGCCTTCACGTCGGTGTCGATGCCATTCACAAGCTGAAGTCGGTTGTTCAGCGGGAGGGTGCGGAAATCGGCGTTCTTGTCTGCGTCAACCCGCCGACCGGGCCTATGATCCGCGAGGCCGCATCAGAGGGCGAGATCGGTCCCACTTCGAGGAAGGTTCAAAAAATCCAGATTGTCACCATCGACCAGTTGTTTCAGCCATATCCTGTGCACTTACCCGGCGTGCTGGATTCGCCGGAGGTGATGGCGACAGCCCCACCGCCAGCCAAGCGCGGGCGGAAGCGTGTCGAAGGCCAAACCGAGATGCTTTTCCCGATTGAGGGCGCAGCAGAAGTACCGAAGCGCAAGGGAAACCGGTCGATACGGGCCGTAGACATCGAAGTGACCCGATCGGGCTACCGCCGCAAGTCGAAGTAGATAAGATTTCTTCTTTTCGCCCTTAGCCGGTTGCGACTTCGCGAGCTTCTTCAACACGCTGAGCATCGTTGGTATGCTGCAAGCGCTGCGGCGTCCCCCGCCATGACAATTGACAGGCCGATTGGGTCAACGCGCCATGGTGCCTTCCTGTGAAGCTGCTTCCCAATCCCGTAACGCTTGCACCACCTGGCAATCGTGTCGGGAGAGGCGCCAGCTATGCCGGCCGCCTGTTGAAGGGTGAGGGTCTTTGGCTTATCCATGCCGGTCCCCGTTCTGTGCAGCAGCCTTTTCCGCCAGATAGGCAGCGATGCTGACAGATCGGACGGCCGACGCCGGGCCGAACGTTCCAAGCTCGGAGCGCCCCGGAACTGGCAGGCGAAAAGCGGCATTCTGGGCTTTTGCCATCGTGGGGCAGAGCGTGCGCTGGATCTTCAGCAGAGCAGGGAAGAGAGGCTGGAGCCGATGCGGCATTTTCTTGCCCTGGCGGCCGAGCCTTATTGCCAGCCATAGCGCCTGCCGTTCGCTCTTGAGGGCGCCGACATCGACACCATGCTTGCGAAGCCAGTCCCGCAAGGGATAGAGCGCTTCCGGCCATTCGTAGGAGCGCTCATCACGCCGTGATGCTCTGAGGTCGTAAGGTGCTGCCTTCGAGGGCTTGCGTCCTTTCTTCCCTCCAAAGCCTCTTGCCGACGATGAGGGAACGCGGTCATTCGAGAAAATGACGGTGTGTGTTTCAGTCTTGTTTCGGTCTCGGTTTTTGTCTCCGTCTCGGTCTCTGTCTAGTTTCAGTCTCTGTCTCTGTATATCGGAGTGCTTGGAAAGGGCTTTCATAGGGCTATCCCCTCCCGTTGCCAGAGAGGTAGTTTGACCCGGTTAAACGGTCATTCCCTGGAAACTTCTCTATTGCAGAAACCACGTTTGTCGAGGTCTGCGCCTTTGTCTCCAAGCTCTCTTCAAGTTCCGCATCTGCGGCCTCCCGAACCGGGTCACTGTCCAGCTCGGAAATCAGCCGCATCACGCCTTGCAGGTGCTTGGGGTTGGTTGTCGGGTTGTGGCGGAACCAACGCGGAACGAAGTACTCAAACGTTTCGGGGTCGTGGACCACCAACTCGCAAACCACTAGCGGCGTGCGGGCCGCCTGCACTCGTTCGATGGGCCAATTAAGGTTCTCTGCGGCGTAGGCGTCGGGGAGCCTGAAGCACCCCGCGCTGGATTGATGCTCGCATGTGAGCAGATAGATGTAGAGCAGCCTGGAATCGTCTGTCTGGCTCCGAAACCTTGGAGAACGCCACACCTTGGGGCTGATTTTGGAATAATCGCGCACCTTAGCCTCCCCCAATCCGGTCAGATATGGACTTGAGGAATTTCAGCCGCTCCTGATAGCCCTCACGGGCAGCCTGCCGCAGATCCGCAGCGGTTTCGGGGGAGAAAACCGCACCACCGCCCATAATGGAGACGACGGTTGCAGCTACTTCCTCGAGACCTTCCGGGCTCTGGGTGATACCGACGTGGATATCGGAATCGGCTACAAGCTTGGCGAATGCGCGGGCTGCATCTTTGATGAAAGGGTCGTCAGGGGTCATCATGCCGCCGCCCTCGCTGTGTCGTTGTCTTCGAGGATGGCTACACTGGAGCGAAGCACATAGCGACAATGCGAGCCCGGATAGGCGCCGGCATGTGCTTCGTGGATGCTTTCGATTACAAGCCCGAAATCATGCCGCAGATCGTGGACGTACGCGGCGAACCGTGGCCCAGGATGCGAAATGGGAGTGCAGCCCTTTTCGCCGGCCTCGATAAGGCTGCGAAGGCACCAAGCCTCACGGCCATAGATGGTCATCGGCTCGCCATCCGGCAGCACCCTGGCGCGAACCCAGATCTTATCCTTGGAGCGGCTCATGATGCGCCTCCCAAACCAGAGAGGGTGCAAACAACACGAGCCGTTTCGATCCGAAGGCGAAAACGGTCCGTCAGCTTTGCAGCGGCGTAGTCGAAGCTTGTTGCGATGTCGGTGCGGTTTTGGTAATCCTGAGGCGCGATACCTTTCGAGACTACCGAGCCGCAGGCCTGCCAGCCTGCGGTTTCATTTTTTGGGGTCATGTCCGCACCTCACGCGGCCACAGAAGTGGATTTGCGGCGGTTGCCTTCCATCCATGAGTCAAGGTCGGCTGTGCTGTAGACCACCGTGCGGCCGAGCTTGATATACTCGGGGCCGTCACCGGTAAGCCGCAGCTTTTCGAGGGTGGAAGCTGAGAGCCCGACATGAAGCGCCGCGCCATCGGTGCGGAGCCTGCGGGCTTCTTGGGTATAGGTGGCGTTCATTTCTTTCTCCGTGCAACACCGCGATAGAGCGGCTAACACGTTGAAAGTGAACCCCATTCCGAGAGTTTGGCAGGGTCAGCAAGGGACAACTTGGGCCAGGGTAATTTAGCGCCAATCTGTCCGCAAATGGGCGCTTATTGTCCTTTTTCCTTGAGATGCCGTCTAATTGTCCGCTGATCGGGAATCGACAGCCCGTAGGCCTTGGCAAACTCTTGTATTTGGGCGTCTCGTTTTTTTGGGGCTAATCCGCGCGGAACATTCCCGCCCCACTGTGGAATTTCAGCCAGAGCGCGGTCTATCGCGGCCCCCTGCGAAGTTTGCCTGCGCTGCGTCTCTGGCGCGCCCGTCTTGTCGGCTCCTGGCGCGGGCAAAGAACGCAAAAGGGCGTCAAGGCTCTCCTCTCCGAAATACAGATAATGGAAGGCGTCCCCGCCAAGAGCGTAGTCAAATGGCTTGGCTGGGTTCATCTGTCCCCAATCAAAGCGAATGGCGGCGCGTTCGGGCTCAGTATGCCAAAGATACACGGGCAGCGGGTCGCTCATCTTGCCGCCCTGCTTGGGCCGCAAAGCAGAAACCAGTTTGCCCTCTCCGCACGCTCTGGACATCAGCGCAACCGTTTCGTTGAAACGCCAGCGCTGCGCTATCAATTCCCCATCAGCCTGTGCGGCGAGGTCTAGGCCAGCATCCCATTCTTCATCTGTAAAAATCAAAGGCTTTGGGCCATAGGCACCGTATTCAGCGGGCTTCCGACCCAGATCCGGCCGATACTTCAGCAGAAGCGTGTTGATGCTTTGCTTCTGCCCCGGCTTTGCCGAGGATTGAGAAAGGCGGATTATGCGACCGTCTGGAAGAGTAAGCTTTGGCAGTCCATATGGATCGGGCGACACGGGTTCTGTGCCAACCCAGTCTTTCCCATGAATCGCCGGCCCAACCTTGAGAACAGCGCGAGCTGCAAACACAAAGCCCGGAACCTCACTAGGCCATCGCCCCCGGTTACTCCAAAACTGAATGCGTCCGCTCATCGCAGCACCTTCGCGATTACACCTTGAGGGCCGCAGGGAAACCGGTGGTGCTAACCGGCTTATCGGATGGCCGTCCTATCCCTGCGGGTCTGTCAGACCTTTTGAACCTTTTGAGTGTTCCGGTTCTGGGGCATTTGAGAATTTTTCATCCTCTTAGTTTCACAACATTTTCCGCCGCTGGCGGCTCTGCATCGCCCATCGCTTCGGAAATGCGCTTGCCTATTGCGTTCGATGCCTTGCGCAGCGGGTCGGCTTCAAGGTGCGCATAGCGTTCGGTCGTGCGGGATTGCGTGTGCCCGAGCAACTTGCCCACGATAGGGAGGCCAAGATTGGCGCCGACGCCTATTGATGCATGGGTGTGCCGCAAATCATGGATGCGCACCCTAAAGCTAGGATTGTCAGCCTGTGCCGCGAGGCCGGCGCGCTTGCGTATCATCTGCCAAGGGCGCTTGAGATCCGAGCGCGGACGACTTTCCATCTTGCCATTCTTGAGAGCTCGCGGTTTGCCGGGGATAACGTAACGATCGATGCGCGGCAGCTCGGCAAGGACCATCTGAGCCGGGGCGTTCAGGATGATTGTCTTCTGTCCCGTCTTGCTGTCGGGCAGAAGCAACAGGCCCCGTTCAAGGTCCACCATGTCCCATGTCAGATGCAGGATTTCCCGCAACCGGGCACCAGTCAGGATAAACAGCCGAAGCGCCGCAGCCGATGCAGGATCTAGCTTAACAACCCGGTTGCCCGCCTTAGGGGCGTGCTTGGCCTTTTTGGACGGGTCAGGCTCCCATGCGATGCCAACGGTTTCAGCTTCACGGATGGCAGAGCCCAGCCGAAGGATTTCCTCTGACGACAGAAACCGCTCTCGCTTCGCCTCCCGATACTTGGCGATGCCGGCAGCGGGGTTTTCCATCTTGGGCAGAATCTTGCCCTTTATAGCCCATCCGTACATCGAACTAATCACGTCCCGAACCCGGTTCGCGGTCGTCGGCTTTGCCTTCAGGCTTATGTGCAGGCCGGCGATATCGCTCGGGGTGACTGCAGCCGCCTTGCGCGTTCCGAATTGCGGCACTGCGTAAGCGTTCAGCATGTGGGCATATTGTGCGTGAGTGTTCGCTTTCTTGAGCGCTTCCACATGGTGGAGGAAGGCATCGGCCAGTTTCGCGAACGTCACGGCGCCGCGCTCTTCGGCTCTGTCCCGCGACGGGTCTTGCCCTTTGACGACAGAGGCCAGGAGGTCCTTCGCAACGTCGCGCGCTTGATCAGGCGTCACCTTGCCCACCTTGGCAATCGTGACCCGCTTGACCGGGGCATTCTTTCCCGAGCCGGCGCGATAGCGGACGATATAGGACATGCCACCAGTAGCGCGGACGCGAAGGCCAAACCCGATCAGCTCGCTATCGAACACATAGAAGTCTGTGCCGTTCGGCTTGGTGGCATCCACCACGCGCTTTGTGATTTTGACGGACTTGGCGCCTTCTGACATTTCCGCTTGCCCGGTTTGAGGTCGGGGCACCGCCGGGGCACCCTAAAAAGGGAAACCCGGCGATACTCACGGAAAGACAGTAGCTGATTTGCCTTGAAAACAACAGGCTTGCGGAAACTCGGTGCAACGAACGGAAACAGAACGAAAGTCAGACCCTATGAATGGCATTCAAGAGGTCGTCGGTTCGATTCCGATTGGCTCCACCAAAAGTTCTTTCACGTTTTCAGAAAATTAGTTTCCACCCCCTCAGGGGCCTTGCCTTGGAAAGGTCCGGGGCACCGCCAGCGCACCGCACAAAACATTTTTCAGGTCCGAAGCAGCAATGCCTGACAGCGGTGGACGAGATATCGATCTTGGCGCCAGTAGCTTGCGTTCATGCACGCCCGGCGGCAAGGATATCGCGGCAACATCGTATGTGGGGGCAATATGGAATCGGAAAACTCGCTGCTCGGGATCTTCATCTCCTGGATGCCGATGCTGATTTATCTCGCAGCAAGCCTTTGGGTTTCTATCTGGCTCACGTTCAAACTCATCCACGTTCAGCAAGCGATGGTGCAGGCGCAAGAAGGCATCTTGACCAAGTTGACTGATATCGACAACCGCATGTCTGGTAAGCCGAGCCAAGACTGAGGTCCGAAGCTACTGTTCCCCAACTGTTTTCAGCTGCAGCGGTCGACCGGGATACCGCTAATTATACCGGCCAATTGGATGCGGTGGCTCGACGGCGCCCGGTATCGCCACATGAAAATCGGTCTTTTGGACTAACGCTTCATTTTGTCGATACGCTCGCTAAGAGCCTTCACCGCTGCCGTATTTTCCCGAATTTCTTTGGCGATCTCTTTCGCGGCGTTTGCCATGACGATCCTTGAGCGGTTTGCCATCCAAAGCAGAAACGCCATAAGAATCAGGAAAGGGATGCCAACGAGAAGTGCTCGCATTATTGCAGCTTGGTGGCTCATTTCGCTTTCTCCGAGCCGTAGGCTGCCACGCCGTCGACGATCTTCGTGATGTGCTGAGCTTCTGCCATCGGTTCCCTCTTCAGCTGTGACGGACGCCAGCGATAATCGCGTTTATCGGTAGTCACCCCCAAGCCGGAATCGATTCCCTTTTGGGCCGAGGCCGAGCGGCTTCAATTCGTCCAGATCGAACACTGAACCACTTGACCCGTTGCCTGATCACGAACCCTTTTCGAAAACACGCGATGGAGGCCCATTGCGCGTGATCTAGCTTCCTTCGTCGCAACGTAATCGGGATAGCCGACATGCCACTGCCAGAGGAAGTTTGGTGGGGCAGGTTTCCACGTAACCTTGGATCCAAAGGCCGCATTGTCCGGATCTGTTCTATCGAACCGGCAGTCGACGGCTACGGGCATCATGCCCTTCTTAGCCATTGCGTCGGAAACCCCGTAAGCAGTTCGCTTCGTAAGCCATCCATCCGCGCCGCTAGTCGAAACTGTAGTGCACCCTGCCAGAGATATGCTCGACATCAAAAGCCCGATGGCCAATGCGTTGCCTGCGAATGATCGCCGAGTGCCAACCTGATTCTGTTTCATACCCGATCCCCACAACTGAAAGTAGTGCAGGCTAGATGGGGATACGGCGCGAAACAAGGGAGCGCGCCTCTTCTTTGGTTCGGCCGGTCGTGCGCCGTGCGCGGTGCGACAGGCGAGCGGCGAGCGGCAAAATTTCAAACTGAGACACTATCTAACTGCCACCTAATACAGGTTCTTTGAGCTAACTCCCCCTGGCGCGCGTACTGGTCGCGAATCCCATTCGTCGCGCGCTATTGGAGTCTGGATATAGTGCGCCAGAATCCAGGGTCGCGTCCCGTCTGTTTCCGGTCTGTTTTCAGGCATGAAATTCCCTTGCCCGGGTCGCTGTTCCTTCACTGTTTTCAGTGCGCATCGGACACTGTTCCGCCGCTGTTTTCAGCGAGAGTGCCAACTGTTTCCTAACTGTTTTATCAGTTGCAGCGCTTAACCGAAATCGTCCATTAAATTGGACTAAGCCATCGTCGCATATAACTGGCTTGGAAATGACTCCCCCACTCTTTGCGCTCCCGGGCTGCCCGCCGCCTATCGCGGAACCTAGCTGAGACTAGTGTAGTCGGCCGCCCGGCTTGGGCTCGCCGGTCCAAAAGTAGTGAGCCCGTGCCCGGTCAGTGCATTTTTCTGGCTGTGGTTTGAACCGCGAGCGCCGGGTCTGAACCAGGCAGCGGGCTGAAATGACCGCTGAGCAAAACTCCGTTACTTGTTGCAGTTCTGCATATCCGACGTCATGGCGCCGCTGGGGGTATTGTTGTCGGTATCGCTGCCCGCCGTATCCTTGCAGCGGTCCTCCATACCGTTTGTCTGCGGCGTGGTGGCGTTCGTTGCGTTCGGATCGATCGTGTTCGGGGTAGTTGCGC
The DNA here is from genome assembly GCF_040320105.1 of Mesorhizobium sp. M0778. Classification (NCBI taxonomy): domain Bacteria; kingdom Pseudomonadati; phylum Pseudomonadota; class Alphaproteobacteria; order Hyphomicrobiales; family Phyllobacteriaceae; genus Mesorhizobium; species Mesorhizobium sp. M0778. The sequence continues at coordinate 28,859 of NZ_JAMYPA010000032.1, forward strand.
TGCCGGTCCCGATGTTGCCGCCGGAAGTGCCTGTGTTGACGCCGGTATTGCCATCGGCGCTACCGGCCCCGGAGCCCATCGATTGTGCCATGGCAGATGTGGCCAGGCCGATAGCAAGTAGGAATGCAGAGAGAATTTTCATCATCTTAGTGTCTCCATCGAGTTGCATCGCTCTATCGCGATCTATACCCAACGAGAGTTTTTTCGAGATGTTCCGTTTGGCATAAATAGTGATCGATACAACCATTATGGATCTTTGTTGCTCGTCGTTTCGTGAATGCGGCTGCGAAATTCCTGCCGCATAGCGGCAATTTCGTCTGGAACCAAATCGAGCATGCCGCGTTATGGCGCTTGCGGGGAGTTGTGTCGGCCGCAGGGGACAGTTTCACCAGGACATTCAAGAAATCCGTGAGCTGGGAGGGGCGCTGTGAGCGTGCTTGCATCCACAAGGCAATTGGACCACCGTCAAATACTGAACGCGCTGAAGGCTTTTCGGAGCGGTGATTTCTCCGTTCGCATCGATAATGTCTACACCGGCCTCGATTCCGAGATCGCCGACACCTTCAACGAAATCGTAGAACTCAACGATCAGGTCACGCGCGAGTTCGAACGCCTCAGCAAGGTCGTCGGCAAGGATGGCCGGATCGGCGAACGCGGCCGTGTCCGCAACGCTACCGGCAGTTGGGAATCGAGCGTCCGTTCCGTCAACGATCTGATCGAGGACATGGTTCAGCCGACGGCCGAAGTGGCGCGCGTCATCGGCGCGGTCGCCAAAGGCGACCTGTCGCAGACGATGATGGTCGAAATCGACGGCCGGCAGTTGCGCGGCGAATTCCTGCGCATCGGCAAGATCGTCAACACCATGGTCGGGCAACTGGCCTCCTTCGCCTCGGAGGTGACGCGCGTGGCGCGCGAGGTCGGCACCGAAGGCAAGCTCGGCGGCCAGGCCCGCGTGAAAGGTGTGGCCGGGACCTGGAAGGACCTGACCGACAACGTCAACGCCATGGCGACGAACCTGACCGGGCAGGTGCGCAACATCGCCGAGGTGACGACCGCCGTCGCTTCCGGCGACCTGTCGAAGAAGATCACCGTCGATGTGAAGGGCGAAATCCTCGAGCTCAAGAACACCATCAACACGATGGTCGACCAGCTCAATTCCTTCGCCTCGGAAGTGACGCGCGTTGCGCGCGAGGTCGGTACAGAAGGCAAGCTCGGCGGCCAGGCGCGCGTCGAAGGTGTCGGCGGCACCTGGAAGGACCTGACCGACAACGTCAACCTGATGGCAGAGAACCTGACCGGCCAGGTGCGCAATATCGCCGAGGTGACCACTGCTGTGGCGCTTGGCGACCTGTCGAAGAAGATCACGGTCGACGTCAAGGGCGAGATCCTCGAGCTGAAATCAACCATCAACACCATGGTCGACCAGCTGAACTCATTTGCCGGCGAAGTGACGCGCGTCGCCCGCGAAGTCGGCACCGAGGGCAAGCTCGGCGGCCAGGCGCAGGTGCGCGGCGTTGCCGGCACCTGGAAGGACTTGACCGACAACGTCAATTCGATGGCCGAGAACCTGACCGGCCAGGTCCGCAACATCGCCGAGGTGACGACCGCGGTTGCTTCGGGCGACTTGTCGAAGAAGATCACCGTCGCCGTGCAAGGCGAAATCCTCGAGCTCAAGGACACCATCAACACGATGGTCGACCAATTGAACTCCTTCGCCTCGGAAGTGACGCGTGTGGCGCGCGAGGTCGGCACCGAAGGCAAGCTCGGCGGCCAGGCCGAGGTGAAGGGCGTCGGCGGCACCTGGAAGGATCTGACCGACAACGTCAACCTGATGGCCGCCAACCTGACCGGCCAGGTGCGCAACATTGCCGAGGTGACGACCGCCGTGGCCCGCGGCGACCTGTCGAAGAAGATCACCGTCGACGTCAAGGGCGAAATCCTGGAGCTCAAGGACACCGTCAACACGATGGTCGACCAGCTGAACTCCTTCGCCTCCGAAGTGACGCGTGTGGCGCGCGAAGTGGGATCGGAAGGCAAGCTCGGCGGCCAGGCGCATGTCGAGGGTGTCGGCGGCACCTGGAAAGATTTGACCGACAACGTCAATGCCATGGCCGGCAATCTGACCGTGCAGTTGCGCGACGTGTCCAAGGTGGCGACGGCAATTGCGACCGGCGACCTCACCCAGAAGATCACGGTCGATGCACTGGGCGAGATCCTGCAGATCAAGGACGTCATCAACACGATGGTCGACCAGCTGAATTCCTTCGCCTCCGAGGTGACGCGCGTGGCGCGCGAAGTCGGTTCCGACGGCAAGCTCGGCGGCCAGGCGCAGGTGCGCGGCGTTGCCGGCACCTGGAAGGACCTGACCGACAACGTCAATGCGATGGCCGCCAACCTGACCGGGCAGGTGCGCAACATCGCCGAGGTGACGACTGCGGTGGCGCTTGGCGATCTGTCGAAGAAGATCACGGTCGACGTGCGCGGCGAGATCCTCGAGCTGAAGGACACCATCAATACGATGGTCGACCAGCTGAATTCCTTTGCCTCGGAAGTGACGCGCGTGGCGCGCGAGGTCGGCACCGAGGGCAAGCTCGGGGGTCAGGCGCAGGTGCGCGGCGTTGCCGGCACCTGGAAAGATCTGACCGACAATGTGAATTCAATGGCCGAGAACCTGACCGGCCAGGTCCGCAACATCGCCGAGGTGACGACGGCTGTGGCGCGCGGCGACCTGTCGAAGAAGATCACGGTCGACGTCAAGGGCGAGATCCTGGAGCTGAAATCGACCATCAACACCATGGTCGACCAGCTGAACTCCTTTGCCGGCGAAGTGACGCGTGTCGCCCGCGAGGTCGGCACCGAGGGCAAGCTCGGCGGCCAGGCACGGGTCGAGGGCGTCGCCGGCACCTGGAAGGACCTGACCGACAACGTCAACCTGATGGCGACGAACCTGACCAACCAGGTGCGCGGCATCGCCGATGTCGTGACCGCGGTCGCGCAAGGCAATCTCAAGCGCAAGCTGACGGTCGATGCCAAGGGCGAGATCGCCTCGCTCGCCGACACCATCAACGGCATGATCGAGACGTTGGCGACCTTCGCCGATCAGGTGACCAACGTCGCCCGCGAGGTGGGCATCGAAGGCAAGCTCGGCGGCCAGGCCCGCGTGCCCGGCGCCGCCGGCCTTTGGCGCGACCTGACCGACAACGTCAATCAGCTTGCGGCCAACCTGACCACCCAGGTGCGCGCCATCGCCGAAGTGTCGACTGCGGTGACCAAGGGCGATTTGACCCGCTCGATCAGCGTCCAGGCCTCCGGCGAGGTCGCGGCGCTGAAGGACAACATCAACGAGATGATCCGCAATCTGAAGGACCAGACGCTGAAGAATGCCGAGCAGGACTGGCTGAAGACCAATCTCGCCCGGTTCTCGCGCATGCTGCAGGGCGAGCGCGACCTGGCAACGGTCTCGCGTCTCATCATGTCCGAACTCGCGCCGCTGGTGAATGCGCAATATGGCGTGTTCTACGTGACCAACCGCGACGAGGATGAATTCTATCTGGAACTCGCCGCCTCCTATGGCGCCGAAAGCAAGGCGGAGATCAAGCAACGCCTCGATCTGCGCGAAGGCCTTGTCGGGCAAAGTGCCGCCGACAAGCGCGCCATCATGCTGGACAATGTGCCGCCGAATTTCCTGCGCGTCACGTCGGGCCTTGGCAATGCCGCGCCGGCCAACGTGATCATTCTTCCGGCTCTGTTCGAGGACGAGGTGAAGGCCGTCATCGAACTCGCCTCGTTCAGCGAATTCCGCGACACGCACCAGTCATTCCTCAACCAGCTGATGGAATCCGTCGGCATCGTTCTCAACACCATCGCCGCCACCATGCGCACCGAAGGCCTGCTCAAGCAGTCGCAGCTGCTGACCTCGGAGCTGCAGGCGCGTCAGACCGAGCTGACCAAAAAGCAGGAAGAGCTGCACGCCACCAACGAGGAGCTGCAGGAAAAGGCGCAGCTGCTCGAGAACGAAAAGAAGCAGGTGGAGAACAAGAACCTCGAAATCGAGATGGCGCGCCGTGCGCTGGAGGAGAAGGCCGAGCAGCTGGCGCTTACCTCGAAATACAAGTCGGAATTCCTCGCCAATATGAGCCACGAACTGCGTACGCCGCTGAACTCGCTGCTCATCCTTTCAAACCTGCTCGCAACCAACCAGCAAGGCAATCTCAACGATAAGCAGGTCGAGTTCGCGCGCACCATCAACTCGGCCGGCACCGACCTTTTGAGCCTCATCAACGATATCCTCGATCTGTCGAAGATCGAATCGGGTACCGTCTCGATCGATATCAACGACATGCCGGTGGTGCATCTTCGCCAGCATATGGAGCGAACCTTCCGGCAGCTGGCGACCGACAAGGGGCTTGGCTTCGCCATCAACGTCGATCCCGAGCTTCCGGAGACCGTCCGCACCGACGAGAAGCGCTTGCAGCAGATTGTGCTCAACCTCTTGTCGAACGCGTTCAAGTTCACCTCCGAGGGCGAAGTCAGCTTGAATTTCCGGGCCGAAAAGACTGGCCGTCACAACGGCTCGGTGCAACCGATGGAAGCGCTCGCTATCGCGGTCACCGATACGGGCATCGGTATTCCGCAGGACAAGCAGAAGCTGATTTTCGAGGCCTTCCAGCAGGCCGACGGCACCACCAGTCGCAAATATGGCGGCACCGGGCTTGGGCTCTCGATCAGCCGGGAGATCGCCCGGCTGATCGGCGGCGAATTGCGGGTCGAGAGCACGCCGGGCAAGGGTTCGACGTTCACGCTGGTCATCCCGTTCGACGGACCTCGGATGGCCTTGGCCCCGCAAGCGGCCTTGCTGCCGGCGATGGAGGTGGTCGCGACGACGGCGCAGCCGAGCCCGCCATCCTCCGAATTGCTTGATGACCGCGATACGATCTCACCGGAAGATAGGGTCGTGCTGATCGTCGAGGACGACCCGACCTTTGGCGGTTTGCTGCTCGGCCTGGCGCGTTCGGCCCGGCTGAAGGGCGTCCTGTCGACCGCGGGCTCTGGCACGCTGGCTTTGGCCCGCAAGCTGGTTCCCGATGCGATCACGCTGGATCTCGGACTATCGGATATCGACGGCTGGGTGTTGTTCGATCTGCTTCGCCATGACCCGAAAACCAAGGACATTCCCGTCCATGTCATCTCGGGTGCCGAAGATATCGAGGTGCTTGCCCGCAAGGGCGCATCCACCATTTCAACCAAGCCCGTGTCGGCGGACGAACTGATGAAGGTCTTCCAGGACATTCACTCCAGAAAGCTCCGCGTCCAGCGCCGCGTTCTGATTGCCGATACCGATCCCGAGCGCCGTCTCTCGTTGATCGAGGCGATCCGCGACGGCGTCACCTCGGTCACCGCGATCGGCCGCGTCGCGGCGAATGCCGACGACATCGGCATCGCCGGCTATGATGCCGTTGTGCTCGGCCTTGGCCGCTCGGCCAAGGACAACGCCCAGATGCTGGATGAGATTGCCGTCCTGTTCGGGCAGTCCGTGTCGCGACTGTTGTTCTTCGCGCCGCATCCGGAAGCGCTGCAACAGTCGCTCGCCTTGCATCCGGCATTGGCGGACGTTCCGCGGGCGGAGAATTTCGCGCAGCTGGCTCTCCTGATATCCGCAACGCTCCCGGGGCGAGGCCACGACAGTTCGGCAGCCGAACAGCCGGATAAATTCGACCTCGCCGGCGCAAAGGTCCTCATCGTCGACGACGACATCCGCAACATCTATTCGCTCACCAGCGTTCTTGAGACCTATGACATCCAGGTGCTGCACGCGGAGCGCGGTAGGGAAGGTATTGCGCTTCTGGAGCAGAGCCCGGATATCGACGCCGCATTGATCGATATCATGATGCCGGAGATGGACGGCTACGAGACGATGCGGCAGATCCGCGGCATGCCGGCAATCGCCCATATCCCGTTGATCTCGGTTACCGCCAAGGCAATGAAGGGCGACCGGCAGAAGTGCCTCGACGCCGGCGCCTCTGACTATATCGCCAAGCCGGTCGACCTCGACCTGCTGCTGGCCTTGCTGCGTGTCTGGATCGGCCGCTCGCGATCCCGTGTCCATCGTCCGGAAAAGACGCTCATGGCAGTGAACTGACGGCCGCTCGATGCAGAAACTGTCGAGAAACGGAGCGAGGAAGCTGGAGGTTATGGCCCCGGCGACAGGGCCGGCAAAGGCGCGCATCCTGGCCGTGGATGACGACGAGCGCAATCTGCTGGCGATCGGCGAGGTTCTGGCCCCTGTCGGCGAAGTCGTCTGCGTGCAGTCGGGCGAAGAGGCGCTGCGCGCTCTGCTGAAGGAGGATTTCGCAGTCATCCTGCTGGATGTGCTGATGCCTCGGCTGGACGGCTACGAGACCGCTGGATTGATTCGCCAGCGCGAGCAATCCAGGCGAACGCCGATAATCTTTCTCACCGCCATCAACAAGGAAGACGCCCACATGCTGCGCGGCTATGACGCCGGCGCGGTGGATTACGTGTTCAAGCCCTTCGACCCGGCCATGCTGCGTTCCAAGGTAGCCGTGTTCGTCGAACTTCATGAGAAGACGCTCGAAATCCAGCAAAAGGCGGCTGCCGAGCAACGGCTGCTGGCCCAGGCACTGCAGGCGCAGCAGGAAAAACTCGAGGCCGAGCGGGCGCTGCGTAGCGCCCAGGAGCGGCAGCATGCCATTTTGAGCTCTCTTCCGGTCTGCTTCCACGCAAGGGCGGCGGAGCCGCCGTTCGGCGCCAGCTTTGTGACTGAAGGGGTCGAACGCTTGACCGGCTTTCCTGCCGAACGGCTGACCTCCGATCCAGGCTTCGGCCTAAGCCGGGTTCATCCCGACGATCTGCCGAGAGTGAGGCAAGCCCTGCTCGCAGCCAAGGCCATCGGCTCCTACACCTGCGAATTCCGCTGGCAATGCGCCGACGGCAATTACCGGATTTTCCTCGACCAGGGCGTCCTGTCGAACGGTTCCGATGGCCAGAGGCCCGAGATCCTCGGCACATTGCTGGACGTTACCGAGCGGCGCGAGCTTGAGAACCAGCTGCTGCAATCGCAGCGCCTCGACGCGATTGGCAAGCTTACCGGCGGCCTGGCGCATGATTTCAACAATCTGCTTGCCGCAATTCTCAGCGGATTGGGATTGCTCGAGCGCCACGCCGAGTTCGATGGACAGGCCAGGCAAGTTCTGGAACTGACGCGCCGGTCGGCAAAACAAGGCGCCGAGCTCGTCAGCCGCATGCTTGCGTTCTCGCGCCGCCAGACACTGAGGCCGCAGGCCGTGCGCCTCGCTGCGCTTGGCGGCACCATGAACGGGTTGGTGGCCCCGGTTCTGGGCGGCCTGATCCGTTTCGATTGGCTTGTCGACGACACGGTGTGGCCGGCGCATGTCGATGCCGGCCAGCTGGAGCTGGCGCTGATGAACCTGGTTTTCAACGCGCGCGATGCCATGCCGTCCGGCGGCACGATAATCGTGGAGGCGCAAAATCGAACGCTAGGCAGTGCAGCCGAGGATATTTCGGCGGGCGACTATGTCGTGGTCACCGTCAAGGATACGGGGTCGGGCATACCGGCCGACATTCTCGCCAAGGTCGTCGAACCGTTCTTCACCACAAAACCGGTCGGCAAGGGCACTGGCCTCGGTCTGAGCACGGTGCATGGCTTCGTCAAGCAATCGGGCGGCACGCTCCGCATTGAGAGCACCGTCGGCAGTGGAACATCCGTCCAGCTCTGGCTGCCGCGTTCAATCGAGCGCCCGGTGGAAATCGCCGACAAGTCCGATGCCGACAACACCGTCGTGAATGCCGGCGAGGACTATCCGTCGGTCCTGCTGATTGACGACAGCAATGTACTGCGGGAACTGACGGCGCAATCGCTTCGCCAACATGGCTTTGCGGTTACCTGCGCCGGGGGCGGTGCGGAAGCGCTGGCGATGATCGAGCGGGCGCCGTACGATTTCGATGTCATCGTCACCGATTTTGCCATGCCGCTCGTCTCGGGGCTCGAGGTCATCCGGTTCGCCCGCAATCTGCGGTCCGATTGGCCGGCGGTGATGATAACCGGATATGCCGACGCCGACGCGATCGCCGACCGGCCCCCCGACGTGCCGCTGCTCGGCAAACCGCTGCGCGAAAAGGACCTGATGGAGAGCATTCTTGCAGCGGCTGCGCGCGCCGGATCGCCGAGGGCCAAGCAGGCCAGCCGGTGAAAGGCGGACCATTGGAACCTGATCCATGGGTTGCCGTTGGGTAGGTCTCTGGCTGCGCTAGGATCGGAGGAGAGACTGATGGCGACAGCGGACTGGCCTCTTCCTGAACGCTTCACCTTTCAAGGGAACTCGATCGCCTGGGGCGCGATGGGCGAGGGCTCACCCGCGGTATTGCTGCATGGCACGCCTTTCTCATCGTCGGCATGGCGTAGAATTGCGCCTTTGCTCGGCCAACAGAGGCGAATCTATTGCTTTGACATGCTCGGCTATGGTCGATCTGATAAACCCGATAGCGACGTGTCTCGTGGCATTCAGAACGAGCTTTTCGCGGCCCTTTACGATCATTGGGGCCTGCGTGCCCCCGATGTCGTCGCGCATGATTTCGGCGGCTCAACAGCGTTACGCGGTCATTTGCTCAATGGGCTCGACTATCGGTCGCTGGTGCTGATCGATCCGGTCGCAATCAGCCCGCAAGGCTCACCACTTGTTCAGGCCGCCAAGAAACACGAGGCGGTCTTTTCCGGCCTTCCGCACTACATTCATGAAGCAATCCTGCGCGCCTATATCGGCGCCGCCGTAGCGAATGCGCTGCGCGAGGAAGAGATGGCGCTCTACCTCGCGCCGTGGCTGGGAGCCGAAGGTCAAAAAGCTTTCTGGCGCCAGGTCGCTCAGATGGATGACAAATACTCGCAAGAGGTCGAGTGGCGCTACGGCGAGATTCGTTGCCCCGTTGCCATCCTGTGGGGCGAGGACGACCAGTGGATTCCCATCGATGACGGTCGCGAGCTCGCGCGCCGCATTTCGAGTGCTTCCTTCCATGTCGTGCCGAACGCGAAGCATCTTATGCAGGAGGACGCGCCGGAAGCGATCGTGGCGACAGTGCTTGGCTTCTGGCGAGACCTGGAGGAGCGGGCAAATGTCCGCAAAAAACCGGCTTCGGCCGCTCGATCTCCATCGCGTCAATGAAGGCTTTGGGCGATCGGTTTGATCCGGTTGCCGATGCCAAGGACAGGAATCCACCCCTTAGCGGCAGTCTCGAATCGAAACGGTACGTTTCGTATCTTTGACCCTAGCAGCATCCAGCCTGTGCGCAACACGGAGCGCCGGCCATGGCGCGCTCGACGGGCTGTGATGCGGTTGATAAGCCCTCTCCCCAAGGAGAGTCGGACATGACCGTTGCGATCGAGATGGGCCAGACGAGCGCGGGCGCCCCGGCGGCGCTGGATCTTGAGGAACTGCTGGCGACGCGGCTTCTGGTGCAGGGCAATTCGGGTTCCGGCAAATCCCATCTGCTGCGCCGGCTCTTGGAGCAGAGTGCGCCCTGGGTACAGCAGACCATCATCGATCCCGAAGGCGACTTCGTCACGCTGGGCGACCGTTTCGGCCATCTGGTGATCGATGCCGAGGAGCATACCGAGCGCGGCCTGCAGAGCGCCGGCGAGCGGGCGCGCATCCACCGCGTCTCCACGGTGCTCAATCTCGAAGGGCTCGACGCCGAGAACCAGATGCGGCGCGCCGCCGCCTTTCTCGGCGGGCTGTTCGAGGTCGCCCGCGACCACTGGTATCCGATGCTGGTGGTGGTAGACGAGGCGCAGCTGTTCGCGCCGGCGGTTGCCGGCGAGGTTTCCGACGAGGCGCGCAAACTCTCGCTCGGCGCCATGACCAATTTGATGTGCCGTGGCCGCAAGCGCGGGCTGGCCGGCATCATCGCCACCCAGCGGCTGGCCAAGCTCGCCAAGAACGTCGCCGCCGAGGCTTCCAATTTCCTCATGGGCCGGACTTTTCTGGACATCGACATGGCGCGCGCCGCCGATCTTCTCGGCATGGAGCGGCGCCAGGCGGAGGCTTTTCGCGACCTCGAGCGCGGGCAGTTCATGGCGCTCGGCCCGGCGCTGTCGCGCCGTCCGCTCGGTCTGCGCATCGGCCCGACCGATACGAGTCCGCGCAACGCGACCCCGCGCCTGATGCCGCTGCCGGAATCGGCGCTGGAGGATGCCCGCGCCATCATCCTGGCGGCCCCGCCGCCGGAAACCGTCCGGCCGCAGCGCCGCTCCTCGCCGGACCTGCTCGATCAGCTGATGGCGGCGAAATCGGCGGCGCTGGAAATCCGCCCCGAACCGGTGGAGCCGCCGATCAGCGCCGAGGATCTGGCGGAGCGGCGCGAGCGCGTCGACCGGGTGCTGCGCGCCGTGCTGGCGCAGCCCGATGCCGGCTTCCGCGTCATCGGCGTGCTCTATCAGGAGTTCGTCGTCCGCTGCCGCATAGAAGGCCTCGCCTCGGTCGTGCCGGACCTGCCGGAGTTCCGCCGCATGCTGACGCGCGCCCGCGCCGGGCTCGGCTCCGACATGATAGGCGACGATGCCTGGCAGGACGTCTCGGCGCGCGCCTCGCTGCTGCCCGAGGACATGCAAGGCGTCTTCATGATGATCGCCCGCGCGGCGAAGGAAGGCTGGCCCTGCCCGAGCGACGCCGCGATCGCCCGCGCCTACGGCTCGCACTCGCTACGCCGCGCACGGCGCCTGCTGACCTATATCGAGGAGCAGAGGCTGATCGTGTGTCAGCTTGACGGGGGCGGACGGCGGACGGTGACGCTCGTGGAGCTGGCCTGGGCGACGGCGCCGGGCGATCCGAATGCGGTGGAGGCGGAGCAGCGGAGTGCGGTGGGGTGAGGCGGCGGCCGAGCGCGGTCTTCATCATACGACGACGATTGGCGCGACGCAGATCCGCTATTGTAAGTTGTTCGACGCTACAGCACTCCCTCTTGCCGACGGCGCTTTACATATCTTCTAAATTATCAGCGGGTCGGTTTGCCAATGAAGAGATCAGCCGCGATCAACTGACGAAGACAAGAAATACGGCAGGACTGTAGCGCAAATATCCGCCGAACCTACGCTACCTCGGCCGATTACCCCTTCGGTTCATTCTGTTGACATCTCCTGCTTCTGGAGAGATGGTAAGATACTACGCGGCGGCCCTTTTTCCGAAGATTTTATTCTGCAGCTTTATCAAAGGATTTTGGCAATGCGTTTGTCTCGATCGCGCCGACTTATGGCCATCGCTTTGACGGCAATCGCAGCCGTGACGCTTCCCTCTTATGAACATGCCGAAGACAAGCTGCTGACGGAAGCGGTGCAGTTCAACGGTACGATCCTGTATCTCTCCACCAAGGTGCCTGGCCTGATCTTCGGCGCCGTGCGCAACGGCGAGACGGCCTTGGCCGGTTTCGGCAAGATTGCCGACGGGAGTGAAAAAGTGCCCGACGGCGACACAATGTTCCGCATCGCGTCCGTGAGCAAAGTGTTCTGCGGCGGTGTGCTTTCCTCGCTGGCGATCGACGGCAAGGTACAACTCACCGACCGGCTGCAGGATCGCCTTGGCTGGGACGTCAGGCTCCCGGAGAAGGACGGCCGCGCCCTCCGCCTGATCGATCTCGTCGCGCAAGCTTCCGGCCTTCCGCGGGAGGTGCCAGTGGCCGAGGCGCCCCCCTCAGACCCTTTCTCTACGAACACCAAAGAGGCGCAGATTGCCGCCCTCAAGGACAATCCGCTGCTGTTCGCGCCGGGCACCGCCGTTCTCTATTCGAACTTCGGATACGACCTCCTCGGAGCGGCGCTCGCTAATGTCTCTGGAAAGCCTTATGCCGAGGTCCTTCGAGAGCGTGTCCTCGATCCCCTCGGCATGAAAGACACGGTTTTCAACCCGAGACCGGAGGACGAGCCGCGCCTGATGCAGGGCCATAACTTCGACGGCAGCCCCATGCCAATCGTGCCGACGAGCACAGCCATGGAGTGCGCCCGTGGATTGTACTCGACCGCGGACGACCTGCTGCGCTGGATGAACTGGCATGTCGACAACAAGCCTTCCGCGGCCGACGCCGAGTTGCGCCTTTTGAACCACGCGGCTTTTTTGTACCGGGACGGGCTCGCGTCGGTGATGGGGCTGGATGACGGTGGGCCGATGGACGCCATGGGTCTCGGATGGGTCATCATGCTCCCTAACGAGCATCGCCCGCTCATCCTCCAGAAGAGCGGCGGCCTGCAACGGATGTTTCTCTATGTTGCGATTGCACCGACACGCGGCGTCGGCACTTTCTTCGTCATGAACGAATTCAATGCCGCCGGCTTCATGGCTGGGGTCAAGACGACGAACGATCTCGTCGCAGAGATCGCTCCACGCTGATTTTCGCGCTGATCGGGAGGACGTGCGCGATGATTGGCGCTATGGAGGGGCCTGACGGACGGTATATTTCCCGGCAAGGCAAGCGCGACATCGGCTATTTCCGGCCGACCGCTTAGCCTCCTGAGGATGACCTTTGCCGGCTTCATCGCTGCTCACGGCCTGCTCATGCTGCGGCCAAGGTTCTGCCTCTCTCGCCTCTTCGGCATCCCGCTTTCGTAGCCGACCGCGAATGCCGCGCTGCTCGCAGTCCCGACACCATCAGCCGCCTCTTGGCGCAACCCGATGCCGGCTTCCGCGTCATCGGCGTGCTCTATCAGGAGTTCGTGGTCCGCTGCTGCATCGAGGGCCTCGCCGCGGTCGTGCCGGACCTGCCGGAGTTTCGCCGCATGCTGACCCGCGCCCGCGCCGGGCTCGGCTCCGACATGGCAGGCAACGACGCCTGGCAGGATGTCTCGGCGCGCGCCTCGCTGCTGCCCGAGGACATGCAAGGCGTGTTCATGATGATCGCCCGCGCCGCCAAGCAGGGCTGGCCCTGCCCAAGCGATGCCGCGATCGCCCGTGCCTACGGCTCGCACTCGCTACGCCGCGCACGGCGCCTGCTGACCTATATCGAGGAGCAGAGGCTGATCGTGTGTCAGCTTGACGGGGGCGGACGGCGGACGGTGACCCTGGTGGAACTGGCCTGGGCGACGGCGCCGGGCGATCCGAATGCCGAGGAGGCGGAGCAGGGGAGCTTGGCGGGGTGAAGCGGCGGGGCAGGCGCACTGAGAAAGCGCCGCTGGATCAGGCCGGGGTGAAGTCTGCTTTGCGCCGCATTAACGTCATTCTCCATTCGAAGCGCTCAGGCCGGAAGCTGCCGTGCGTAAGGACGCCCAGTCATTGCCCGCCGCGGATAAGTTTGCAGCTGGACAATAATGGCCAGCCGGGCGATCCCGGTATTTAGCGTTGCTTCGGCGGGTCAATACTGAGCCTGCGCTTGCGCGCCATCCCTCTCGACAAGACCAACGGCTGGACGGGATCGAGCGCAGGCGGGTTCAGTTGGTGCTGGTTGTGGGGGTGAACCCGCACTGCTTCTGTTCCATATCGATCTGCTTCGTGATGCGGACGGCGTTCTGTGCGTAGGCCTCCGTCACGGAACCACTATTCACGGTCTTGTCCTTCAGCGGACTCACGCCTGCGCACAGGTGGAAAACATGCGGCTCGGTGGACTTCGCGGCTCCGTTTTCGGGCGCGATCCAGTAGACGACATCCTGACCGGCGGGGTGGCTCGCGTCCCGCGTCGCCGCCGCCACCGCGGCGGTGTCCGTCGCGATCGCCTGCGCCTGAGCGGCGACATCGGGCGAACAGGCGGTGGTGGGCTGCCCCGACTTGATCTGGGCTGCGCATGCGTTCATATCCTGGGTGTACTGTTCGACCGACGGGGGTTTGAAACTGATCCCCATGACCGTCGCGAGCACGGCCAGCGCAGCGCCGAGGCCGCCGGCAACCTTCTTGGTTTGCGGATCCATGTTTTTGTCGGTGAGGATCAGGAAAACCAGCGGAAGGAAGGCAATCAGCGTGATGATTGCGCCGAGCTGGTTTTGGAAGAAGAACCTGGCCGCGTCGGATGCACGGGCCGGATCGTGCCTGTTGGCCGCCTTCCACAGCAAGTTGCCGGCGATTGCAAAAATCGCGATGCCGACCAGAAGGCCGATGATCAGCGGCAGGTGTCCCTGGTCGAACTTGTTCTGGCGAAGCAGAATAACCCCGTAGATCTCGCCGCCAATGGCGACGATCCACGAGAGTGCGGCGAAAAGGCGAAGACGCGTGGCGGAGGACTTCTGGCCCTGCGTCGCTTGCCAATCCTTGGTAACGTCTGGCTTGTTGTCGGTCATCGACCAGATCCCCTGATATCGACACTTCTGCGGGCGGCAACCCGCCCTGCGTAGCGTCATTGAACGATCGTCACCTGCCTTAGCGACGCGGCGAAAATGTGAACGCCACGGCAGGCCTCCACATCCATATTGCGCATGAGTGAATCCGTCCATACCCACGGAGGCAGACGCCTATGCGGCGATGGCTCCGTTCTTCTTAATCTCTGGCTCGAACTTGACGCTGCCTTCCCTCGCTTGCCTCGCTTCCCTGGCGATCCGCCTCGTTGTCGCCGACGGCATAGAGAAGGCGGTCAAAGCCGGTGCGGCTCAAGGTGAAGGCTGGTGCCGGCGCCCGCGGCATCAAGTTGGTCGCTGCGGCCGTTGCATCTAATGCCTCAGGCGGCGCCTGGACGCCAGCTTCGTTTCCATAAATCTCGCCATGCCGCATTGCACAATCGCCTCGCCTGCGCAAAATGCGGCATGATCCGCAAATCCCTCACTGTTCTGGTGATCGATGAAAACCACATCCGCGCTTCGATCATCGAAGCGGGATTGCGGGAGGCCGGGCATCAGCAGGTCACGGTCATCCATGATGTCGCCGGCATAGCGCGGCGGATCGCCGAGATCGAACCCGACGTCATCGTCATCGACCTCGAAAATCCCAACCGCGACATGCTCGAAAACATGTTCCAGCTTTCGCGCGTGGTGAAGCGGCCGATCGCCATGTTCGTCGACCGCTCGGACCAGGCTTCGATCGAAGCCGCGGTGGAAGCCGGGGTGTCGGCCTATGTCGTCGACGGCCTGCGTCAGGAGCGGGTCAAGCCGATCCTCGATATGGCGATCAGCCGCTTCAACGCGTTTTCGCGCATGGCGCGCGAACTGGAAGAAGCCCGCAGCGAATTGGAAAGCCGCAAGGTAATCGATCGCGCCAAGGGCATATTGATGAAGTCGCGCGGCCTGTCGGAGGACGCGGCCTATACGCTGCTGCGCAAGACCGCCATGAACCAGAACCGCAAGATCGCCGAAATCGCCCAGAGCCTGGTGACGGCGGCAGGCCTTCTGGATGCCGAGGAGAGTTGACGATGGCGGCCGAGCACCGGATCAATGCTGGCTTCATGCCGCTCTTCGACAGCGCTGTCCTTGTCGCGGCGAAGGAAATCGGCTTCGCGCTACGCGAAGGCATCGACCTGACGCTCAACCGGGAAACGTCGTGGGCCAACATCCGTGACCGCATCGCCATCGGCCATTTCGATCTCGCGCATATGCTGGGGCCGATGCCGATCGCCTGCAATCTGGGGCTGACGCCGCTCGCCTCCGACACGGTCGTGCCGTTCTCGCTCGGCCTCGGCGGCAATTGCGTGACGGTTTCGAACGCCGTCTGGGCCGGCATGGCCGCGCACGGCGCCCGACCCGACCTCGATCCGGCGCGGGCCGGCAAGGCATTGGGAGCGCTGATTCGTGAACGGGCGAATGCCGGTGGCGATCCGCTTCGCTTCGCCGTCGTCCATCCGCATTCCGGGCACAATTACGAACTGCGCTACTGGCTCGCCGCCTGCGGTATCGACCCATCGCGTGAAATCGAAATCGTCATCGTGCCGCCCCCCTTCATGGCGGACGCGCTCGCTGCCGGCAGGATCGACGGCTACTGCGTCGGCGAACCCTGGAACAGCGCCTCCGTCGTCGCCGGCACCGGCCACATCGCCACGGTCAAGGCGGCCATCTGGAAGACCAGCCCGGAGAAAGTCGTCGGCGTGCGCAAGGCATGGGCGGAAAAACAGCCGGACGCGCTCTCAGCCTTGCTGCGCGCGCTTCATCACGCGGCGCGCTGGTGCCAGGATCCGGCAAACCGCGGCGAACTTGCGGCCCTGATGGCGCAGCCGGCCTTCCTCGGGCTTGAGCCGGCGCTGCAGATGCCGATCCTCAGCGGACATCTTGCGCTCGGCGGCGGCGCCGAACTGAGCGTCGGCGATTTCTTTCTGCCTTTCGACAAGGCGGCAAACTTCCCGTGGAAGAGCCATGCGCTGTGGTTCTACACGCAGATGGTGCGCTGGGGGCATGTCGCGCACACGCCGGAAAACCTCGCTATTGCCCGCGACTGCTACCGCCCCGATCTCTACCGCTCGGCATTGAAGCGGCTTGGCGTGGCGCTTCCCGGTGCCAATGCCAAGGTCGAGGGCGCGCTGAAGGCCGCGACTCCGGTCGGTTCGGCGGGGGCAAGCCTGGTGCTCGGTCCCGACGGTTTCTTCGATGGCCAAATCTTCGATCCCGACGAGATCGACGCCTACATTGCCGGCCAGAAATTGGCGCGCGCCGAAGCCTGATCATTTCCGCGGCATTCTTGTGCACTGCACAAAAAATGTGCGTGCAACTGCGCTAATGAACAATGTTTGGCTTGCTCGCCCGGCGGGCCGGCGCGCCGACGATTTGGCATGCCCTTGATATCATTGATGTTTGTCGTCCATTCCGAAACTGGCACGGTTCCTGCTTTGTAATAGGCAGACTCTTGTCGGGTCACGGAATACGCGTCCAATGGCGGGCGCTACAGGCAAAGCTGCCGCTCAGGTCAACACGCGATCCCGGATGGACGGACGCGCGCGGCCTGGCCGGCGGCTTTTTGTTTTGGTCGAACACGCAATCGACGGCGCCGATCCCAAGCCGCGCCCAACCGGAGATGACGATGACGAAACGCACCAATAGCCATTCCGCCCAAACGGCGATCAGCCGCCGGGATTTCCTGAGGATCAGCGCGGCCACCGCGGCAACGCTGGCCGCGGCGCGTTCGCTGCTGCCCTCCGGCGCCTATGCGGCGACCACCGTACCGGAAGTCACGGGCGCCAAGCTCGGCTTCATCGCATTGACTGATGCGGCGCCGCTGATGATTGCCAAGGAGAAAGGCCTGTTCGAGAAATTCGGCATGCCCGATGTCGAGGTGCTCAAGCAGGCTTCGTGGGGGGCAACGCGCGACAATCTGGTGCTCGGCGGCGAAGCCAACGGCATTGACGGCGCCCATATCCTGACGCCGATGCCCTATCTGATGCACACCGGCAAGGTGACGCAGAACAAGCAGCCGCTGCCGATGGCGATCGTGGCCAGGCTCAACTACGACTGCCAGGGCATTTCCGTCGCCCAGGAATATGCCGCCACCGGCGTCGGCCTCGATGCCTCAAAGCTGAAGGAAGCCTTCGCCGCCAAGAAGGCCGCGGGCAAGGAGGTCAAGGCCGCCATGACCTTCCCGGGCGGAACGCACGACCTCTGGCTGCGCTACTGGCTGGCTGCCGGCGGCATCGATCCCGACAAGGATGTCTCGACCATCGTCGTGCCGCCGCCGCAGATGGTCGCCAACATGAAGGTCGGCAACATGGACGTGTTCTGCGTCGGCGAGCCATGGAACGAGCAGCTCGTCCATCAGGGCGTCGGCTTCACCGCCGCCACCACCGGCGAACTGTGGAAGGGCCATCCGGAAAAGGCGCTCGGCCTGCGCGCCGCCTTCATCGACAAATATCCGAACGCCACCAAGGCGATCCTGATGGCCGTCATGGAGGCCCAGCAATGGTGCGAGGCAAAAGAAAACAAGGACGAGATGGCCGCCATCATCGGCAAGCGGCAGTGGATGAACGTGCCGACCGCCGACATCATCGGCCGCCTCAAGGGCGACATCAACTACGGCAATGGCCGCGTCGCCAACGGCACCGATCTCTACATGAAGTTCTGGCAGGGCGGCGTGTCCTATCCCTTCAAGAGCCACGACAGCTGGTTCCTCGCCGAGAACATCCGCTGGGGCAAGTTCGCGCCGACCACCGACATCAAAGCACTGGTCGGCCAGGTCAACCGTGAGGATCTGTGGCGCGAGGCGGCCAAGGATCTTGGTGTCGCCGCGGCCGATATTCCGGCGTCTTCGTCGCGCGGCACCGAAACCTTCTTCGACGGCAAGATCTTCGATCCGGAGAATCCGTCGGCCTATCTCGACAGCCTGAAGATCAAGGCGTCGGCCTGAGCCCGACATAGATGCGCGACAGTGCGTTGGCAACGCCGCCCGTTGTGCATGTGCTGCCAAGGAGTTTTCGAGAAATGTCTATCCAAGCCATCGAGGACAGCAAGGTGAAGCCGTTCCCCGCGCCGGCCAAGCCCGCCGAGGTCATCGCTTTCACCGCCAGGGCGCGGCGCCGCTTCGACCCGGCCGCGATCGCCGGCAAGCTGGCCAGCACGCTGGTGCCGCCGGTCATTGTCATCACCATCATGCTCGTCGTCTGGCAGGTCGCCTGTTCGTCGCCCACAGCCAGCCTGCCACCGCCAAGCCAGGTGTGGAACGAGGCCTATGACCTGATCGCCCATCCGTTCTTCGACAACGGCCCGCAGGATATCGGGCTCGCCTGGCGGGTGCTGATCTCGCTGCAGCGCGTCGCCGTCGGCTTCGGCCTTGCGGCGATCGTCGGCGTTGCGCTCGGCGCGCTTGTCGGTCAGTCGATCTGGGCGATGCGCGGCCTCGATCCGGTGTTCCAGATCCTGCGCACGGTGCCGCCGCTCGCCTGGCTGCCGCTGTCGCTGGCGGCGTTCCGCGATTCCAGCCCGTCGGCGATCTTCGTCATCTTCATCACCTCGATCTGGCCCATCATCATCAACACCGCGGTCGGCGTCCGCAACATCCCTGAGGACTACCGCAACGTCGCCCGCATCCTCAGGCTCAACCAGTTCGAATTCTTCGTGAAGATCATGGTGCCGGCAGCTGCACCTTACATTTTCACCGGCCTGCGCATCGGCATCGGTCTGTCCTGGCTCGCCATCGTCGCCGCCGAAATGCTGACCGGCGGCGTCGGCATCGGCTTCTTCATCTGGGACGCGTGGAACTCATCGCGGCTGCCCGACATCATCGTCGCGCTCGCCTATATCGGCGTCACCGGCTTCTGCCTCGACCGCCTGGTCGCGGCGGTCGGCGTCTTCGTCACCCGCGGCACAACGGCAAAGTGAGGAGAGGGACGATGACGGCCTATCTGAAACTCGACCACATCGACAAATCCTTCGCCCGCGGCAGCCAGGTCAGCGACGTGCTGAAGGACATCCGGCTGACCATCGACAAAGGTGAATTCGTCTCGATCATCGGCCATTCAGGCTGCGGCAAGTCGACCTTGCTCAACCTGATCGCCGGCCTGACCAAGGTCTCGGCCGGCGCCGTGCTGCTCGAGGACAAGGAAGTCGACAGCCCTGGCCCGGAACGCGCCGTGGTGTTCCAGAATCACTCGCTGCTGCCCTGGCTCACCGTCTACGAGAACATCAATTTGGCAGTCACGAAGGTCTTTGGCCGGAGCAAGAGCCGGGCCCAGCGGCATGAATGGATCATGCGCAATCTCGATCTCGTGCAGATGGCGCATGCCAAGGACAAACGTCCGGCCGAGATTTCGGGTGGCATGAAGCAGCGCGTCGGCATCGCCCGGGCGCTGGCCATGGAGCCGAAGATCCTGCTGCTCGACGAGCCCTTCGGCGCGCTCGACGCGCTGACGCGCGCCCATCTTCAGGACGCGGTGATGGATATCCATTCGAGGCTCGGCTCGACGACCGTCATGATCACCCACGATGTCGACGAGGCGGTGCTGTTGTCCGATCGCATCGTCATGATGACCAACGGCCCGGCGGCCACCATCGGCGAGGTGCTTCCCGTGCCGCTGGCCCGGCCGCGTCGGCGGATCGAGCTTTCCTCTGACCGCACCTTCCTGCGCTGCCGCGAGGCGGTGCTGAAATTCCTCTACGAACGCCACCGCTTCGTCGAAGCCGCGGAGTAAGGCAATAACCGGAAAACTCGTCATCATCATTGGCAATCTGCATCGGCAATGGGCAATCTGCCGCATTGCACAAATATTATGCTGCTGTGCAAGGCATTCTGACTAATCTTTGATCCGCTGCCGAGCTTGGTCAAGAGTCGCGCGGCTGCAGTTCACATTGATTTCTTTCGATAATTCAGAGCGCTGTCGACTTGGCACGCTTCCTGCTTTTCAAAATGTAGGTCCGCAAGGGCCAAGTGACACGGCGTCCAATGGCGGGCGCTACAGGCAAAGCTGCCGCTCAGGTCCACACGCGCTCCCGGAACTCCGGACGCGAAGACCTGGCCGGCGGCTTTTTTGTTTTGATGCAATCGACGGCGCTGGTCCCAAGCGGCGCCCAACCGGAGACGACGATGACGAAACGGATCGGAACTGGCGCGTCCCTCGCGGACTTCACGCGCGCCGCGATTTTCTCGCCGTCAGCGCGCTGCGGGCGATGCCGCGCCGCTGACAGTCGCGAACGAACAGCACAAGGGCGGTGCTTCCCACGCCGCTAACCGGAGCCAGAAAATGACCGTAAATCTCCCAGCCGCGCCCAGCCAGGACAGTGCTCCCCGGCAGGCGCTTGTCATGTCCACCATCGCCTTCACCGTCTGCTTCGCGGTGTGGACGATCTTTTCAATCATCGGCGTGCGCATAAAGCAGGAGCTGGGGCTGAACGAGACGGAGTTCGGCCTGCTCGTCGGCACGCCGATCCTCACCGGCTCGCTCGTGCGTATGGTGCTCGGTGTCTGGACCGACCGTTTTGGCGGACGGCTGGTATACACCGCGACCATGCTTGCGGCGGCGGTCGCGACCTTTCTGCTCGCTTTTGCGCACACCTACGGGCAGATGCTGGTCGCTGCGCTGGGCGTCGGGCTCGCTGGCGGTTCCTTCGCCGTCGGTGTCGCCTATGTCTCGCGCTTCTTCCCGGCCGGCAAGCAGGGCACGGCGCTTGGCATTTTCGGTGTCGGCAATGTCGGCGCCGCGGTCACCAAGTTCCTGGCACCGTTCGTGCTTCTCTCCTGGGGCTGGCAGTCGGTCGCGCTGATCTGGGCGGCAGCACTCGTCGTCATGGCCGCCGTCTTCTGGTTCACGACCGGCGACGATCCGGTCATCCGCGAGCGCCGCGCCGGCAAGGCCGCGCCCTCGAGAAGCTTCTGGCAGGAATTCGCGCCGCTCAAGAACCTGCAGGTCTGGCGCTTCGCCTTCTATTATTTCTTCGCCTTCGGTGCATTCGTGGCGCTCTCGCTATGGCTGCCCCGCTACCTGATCGGCGTCTACGGCTTCGGGCTTGCGACCGCCGGTATGATCGGCGCGGCCTATTCAATTCCGGCAAGTATTTTCCGCGCCTATGGCGGCGTGCTTTCCGACCGGATCGGCGCCCGCACCGTGCTCTACTGGACCTTCGCTGTCAGTGCCGCCGCGACTCTCGTTCTGTCTCTCCCCTCGGCAGACTACGTCGTGCGCGGTGTCAGCGGGCCGATCGCCTTCCATTTCGAGGTCGGCCCGCTCGCCTTCATAGCCGTTGCCTGTGTGCTCGGCTTCTTCATGAGCCTTGGCAAGGCTGCCGTCTACAAGCACATCCCGGCTTACTATCCGCAGAGTGTCGGCGCGGTCGGCGGCGTTGTCGGCATGATTGGCGGGCTCGGCGGCTTTATCCTGCCAATCGTCTTCGGCGCGCTCAACGACCTCACCGGCGTCTGGTCGAGCTGCTTCATGCTGCTCTTCGTCATCGTCGCCACCTGCTTTGCCTGGATGCATTTTTCCATCCGGCGGATGGAGCGCACGGCGTCTGACGAAGCTTCAGGCCTTTCCTACGCGGCTGAGTGAGACCGGAGTGGATCAGGACATGACCGAGAAACTCGTTATCATTGGCAACGGCATGGCCCCCGGGCGCATGCTGGAGCACCTCCTGGAAAAGGCGCCTGGGCGCTACCAGGTCACCATCTTCAACGCCGAGCCGCGCGTGAACTACGACCGCATCATGCTGTCGCCGGTTCTGTCGGGCGAAAAGGCCTATGAAGAGATCATCATCCATGGCGACGGCTGGTACATCAAGCACGGCATCACCCTCTACAAGGGCCACAAGATCGTCGCCATCGACCGGCAGGCAAAGACCGTCACCTCCGATCATGGCGTGACCGAGCCCTATGACAAACTCGTCATCGCCACCGGCTCGGTGCCGTTTATCATTCCGGTGCCGGGCCATGACCTGCCGGGCGTGCTCACGTATCGCGATCTGGACGACGTCCGGGCCATGATGCTTGCCGCCCAGTCGCGGGCCAAGGCTGTGGTCATTGGCGGCGGCCTGCTCGGGCTCGAGGCAGCAGCGGGCTTAAATGCGCAAGGCATGGACGTCACCGTGCTGCATGTCATGCCGACGCTGATGGAGCGTCAGCTCGATCCGGCCGCCGGATATCTCCTGCAGCGCGCCGTCGAGCAGCGCGGCATCAAGGTCATCACCAAGGCCAACACCCAGGCGATCACCGGCAACGGCAAGGTCGAGCGGGTGGAGCTTGCCGACGGCACTGTCATTCCCGCAACGCTCGTCGTCATGGCCGTGGGCATCAGGCCGAACGCGGTCCTGGCGAAGGAAGCCGGCATTGCCGTCAATCGCGGCATTGTCGTCGACGCCGGCATGCGCAGCAACGATCCCGACATCTATGCAATCGGCGAATGCGCCGAGGTCAACGGCCAGGTCTACGGGCTGGTCGCGCCGCTCTACGAGATGGCGCGCGTCGCCGCCAGCCATCTGGCCGGCAATGAGGCAGCGGCTTTCGTCCACATGGACACGCCGACCAAGCTCAAGGTCACCGGCATCGAACTGTTCTCGCTCGGCGACTTCGCCGAGGGCGATGACCGCCAGGAGATCGTGCTGCGCGATGCGGCGGCCGGCGTCTACAAGCGCCTGGTGCTCAAGGACGACCGCATCATCGGCACAGTGCTCTACGGCGAGACGGCCGACGGCGCCTGGTTCAACGACCTCAAGAAGAAGCAGACCGATATATCCGAGATGCGCGATACGCTCATCTTCGGCCAGTCCTACCAGGGAGGCGCCCCCCTGGACCCTATGGCGGCCGTTGCAGCCTTGCCGGATGATGCGGAAATCTGCGGTTGCAACGGCGTATGCAAGGGAAAGATCACCGGCGCGATCACGGCCAAGGGCCTGACCTCGCTCGACGACGTGCGCGCGCACACCAAGGCGTCTGCCTCCTGCGGCTCGTGCACCGGACTGGTCGAGAAGTTGATGGTGCTGACCATCGGCGACAAATACAACCCCGCGGCGGTCCAGCCGATGTGCAGTTGCACCGCGCTTGGCCATGACGAGGTCCGCCGGCTGATCAAGGCCAAGGGCCTGAAGACCATTCCCGCCGTCATGCAGGAGTTGGAATGGAAGACCTCCTGCGGCTGCGCCAAATGCCGGCCGGCGCTAAACTATTATCTCGTCTGCGACTGGCCCGACGAATACGCCGACGACTACCAGTCGCGCTTCATTAACGAGCGCGTTCACGCCAACATCCAGAAGGACGGCACCTATTCGGTGGTGCCGCGCATGTGGGGCGGCGTCACCAACGCCGCCGAATTGCGCGCCATCGCCGACGTCGTCGACAAGTTCGAGATCCCGATGGTCAAGGTCACCGGCGGCCAGCGCATCGACATGCTCGGCATCCGCAAGGAAGACCTGCCGGCGGTGTGGGCCGATCTCGGCCAGGCTGGCTTCGTCTCCGGCCACGCCTATGCCAAGGGGCTGCGCACCGTAAAGACCTGCGTCGGTTCCGACTGGTGCCGCTTCGGCACGCAGGATTCGACCGGTTTGGGCATCCGTATCGAAAAATTCATGTGGGGCTCCTGGACCCCTGCCAAGGTCAAGATGGCGGTATCGGGCTGTCCGCGAAACTGTGCCGAGGCGACCTGCAAGGATGTCGGCGTGATCTGCGTCGATAGCGGCTACGAGATCCATTTCGCCGGCGCCGCCGGGCTCGACATCAAGGGCACCGAAGTGCTCGGCCTGGTCAAGACCGAGGACGAGGCGCTGGAGCATATCGTGGCGTTGACGCAGATGTATCGCGAGCAGGGCCGCTATCTCGAGCGTATCTACAAATGGGCCAAGCGCGTCGGCATCGCCGAGATCAAGCGCCAGATCATGGACGATGGCGAGAAGCGCAAGGCCTATTTCGCGCGCTTCGTCTTCTCGCAGAAATTCGCCCAGGTCGACCCGTGGTCGGAACGTGCTTCCGGCAAGGACAAGCATGAATTCCGGCCGATGGCTTCGGTCGGCTTTGCGCAGGCGGCGGAGTAGGCGCGTGTTCCCGAAAAGTGGAATGCGGTTTCCGGACAAGAACACGCGCAAAAGAGGAATAGCCACATGAATTGGGTATCCATCGGCACGCTCTCGGACATTCCGCGTCGCGGTGCGCGCTGCGTCGCCGCACCCGAAGGAAAGATCGCCGTCTTTCGCACGGCCGACGATCAAGTCTTCGCCATCGACGACCATTGCCCGCACAAGGGTGGGCCACTCAGCCAGGGCATCGTCCATGGCACGGCGGTGACCTGTCCTTTGCACAATTGGGTGATCTCGCTCGAGACAGGCAAGGCGCTCGGCGCCGACGAGGGCGTGGTGCGCACCATTCCGGTGCGGATCGACGGCGAGCGGCTGTTCATTGCGCTGGAAGCGCTGGCCAGCCGCGCGGCGTGAACCATGCAGATTGATGAAGCGCGCGAGGTGAGGACCACCTGCCCCTACTGCGGGGTGGGTTGCGGCGTGCTGGCGAAGGTCGCCGCGGACGGTGAAATAACCGTTCGTGGCGACCCGGACCACCCGGCGAATTTCGGCCGCCTCTGCTCCAAAGGCTCCGCACTGGCCGAGACCATCGATCTCGACGGCAGGCTGCTTCATCCGGAAATCCACGGTCGCCGTACCGACTGGGACCAAGCGCTCAATCTAGTCGCTTTGACCTTCTCGCAAACCATTGCCGAACACGGCCCCGATTCGGTCGCCTTTTATGTTTCCGGCCAGTTGCTGACCGAGGACTACTACGTCGCCAACAAGCTGATGAAGGGGTTTGTCGGCTCGGCCAATATCGACACCAATTCGCGCCTGTGCATGGCCTCGTCGGTCGCCGGCCACCGCCGCGCCTTTGGCTCGGACACGGTTCCGGGAAATTACGAGGATCTGGAACTTGCCGACCTGATCGTGCTCGTCGGCTCCAATCTCGCCTGGTGCCATCCGGTGCTCTATCAGCGCATTGCCGCTGCCCGGGAAAAGCGGCCCGAGATGAAGGTGGTGCTGATCGACCCACGCCGCACCATGACATCGGATATCGCTGACATGCATCTGGCGATCGCGCCCGATGGCGACGTCGCTTTGTTCACAGGGCTGCTCGCCTATCTCGGCCAGCATAACGCGCTGGACCGTACCTATATCACGGCGCACACGACCGGATTCGGGCAAGCGCTTTTCGCTGCCTCGGCGCTCGACCTTGCCGGCATCGCGGCTGCCACGGGTCTCAGTGAGGACGAACTGTCCCGCTTCTACAGCCTGTTTGCCGCGACGGCGAAGACGGTGACCGTCTACAGCCAGGGCGTAAACCAGTCGTCTTCGGGCACCGACAAGGTCAACGCCATCATCAACTGCCATCTCGCCACCGGCCGCATCGGCAAGCCCGGCGCCGGGCCGTTTTCGGTGACCGGCCAGCCCAATGCTATGGGCGGCCGCGAGGTCGGCGGCATGGCCAACATGCTGGCCGCCCACATGGAGATCGAAAACCCCGAGCACCGCAACCGCGTGCAGCGCTTCTGGAACGCGCCGACCGTCGTCGAAAAGCCCGGCCTGAAAGCGGTCGAGATGTTCCAAGCGGTGGCCGACGGACGCATCAAGGCGCTGTGGATCATGGCGACCAATCCGGTCGATTCGATGCCGGACGCCGATACCATCGAGGCGGCGATCAAGACTTGCCCGTTTGTCGTTGTCTCGGACGTGCTGGGCGAGACCGACACGGTCCGCCATGCTCAGGTCCGGCTGCCGGCGGCGGCATGGGGCGAGAAGGACGGCACCGTCACCAATTCGGAGCGCCGCATCTCGCGCCAGCGGGCTTTTTTGGCCACGCCCGGCGAGGCAAGGCCAGATTGGTGGATCATCGCTGAAGTCGCCAGGCGGATGGGGTTTGCCGAAGCTTTTTCGCATGTGTCGGCGGCCGACATCTTCGCCGAGCATGCGGCGTTGTCGGGTTTCGAGAATGACGGCGCGCGCGATTTTGATATAGGCGCGTATGGCGCGATTGATTCAGGGACCTTTGAGAAATTGGCGCCATTCCAATGGCCAGCGCCGAGCCAAGGCACCCCCCTCTGGCCTGCCGGAGGACAAAAGCACCCGCTTCTTTGCCAACGGCAATTTCTACACACCCGACGGCAAGGCACGCTTTATTGCCATCCGCCCAACCGCCCAAACCCGCACC
>NZ_JAMYPA010000033.1:0-52733 GCF_040320105.1 Mesorhizobium sp. M0778
CCGCGCAGTTCGGGCGGCGGGCTTTTCCGTCCCGGCTCCAGCGTCTGCTGCAATCGCAGATCACGGTCCGTCCTCGGGGCGAGGAGCGAGCACAGTCTGATCGCGGTGGAACACCATCGTGGAGGGAGGCGACCAACTGTTCCCGGTCGACGCTGGCGAAGCTGGCAAAGCTCCTTGCGCCTGCCGTCGATACCTTGGCGAACGCTAACGCAGAGTAATCTGAAGCTGCTACGAGGTTTTCGAACTGTTCGTTTGCTGCCCATCGGCTCAAGGTGAACTGCTCGAACCGGCGCGCCAGCTGGACGTCGCCGCTGATCGCCTCGCGCGCCTCGTTGACGCCGAAGCAGACGGGCGAGATCTGCAGACGGTCACTGAGAAAGCTTAGCGTGTTCAGCACGATCCGCTGCTCGTGGTAGGATCCGGCGAGGATATTGTCCACCTCGTCGATGACCAGGACCTGCACGCCAATCGCCTCCATGATCCGCAGTGCGGCTTGCTCCATTTGGGCAATGTCGGCGCGCCGCCGTTGCGGTACTCCGAGCAGGGTAAGCAGTTCGGCGTAGAACCGCCGTTCTCGGGCCGGCTGGTCATCTCCATGGCGAGAACCGGTGTTATCAAAGTGCCGGTCGCCGGATTGAAGCTTGGCGGGTGTTCGTCCCTGAACTTCTTCATGATCATGGCTTTTACCCATGCCGCTGTCGCCATAAATTGCGACCGAAGGCATGCGTGCCCCGCGGATACTGAAGGAGCCGGCTCAAACGATCGTGCTCGCGATCGTCCTGCCTCAACCGCGTCATCATCGCCGGCGAGCGCCATAGCCAAACCGGGAGCGCTTATTCTCCACGGAGCACCGGGCATTGTCTGGTTGTGAAGACGGTGCTTGATCACCAGCCGCCTGAGTGTGTCTTCGCTTACGTTATAGTCGTACCTGAACAGATCAATGGCCCTATGGACCGTGATCGCCTCTGCCCGTGGGATGTAGAGCGGACCGAAGCCGTTCGCCTGCTGACGCTGTTTTGACAGGGAGCGCATCGGTCATTCGGCCCATCGCGCCTTTCTGCGGCCCGCCGTTTCGCCCGACATGAGGGAACGATATCGCCCCCCATGTATTAGAAACCGATGGACACTCTGGAACCCCACGGCCACGGGATGGCGGCCGATCTTTTGACATCGGAAGTTGCCAATGCCAGGCAGCGCATCCACCGGACCGAGTTCGCGCTTCAACGCACTGAAGAAATGCTGGCCGAAAATCTCGCGCTGTGCAGCAGGATACGAACTGCGGTCGAGGCCGCAGACCGCTTGATGAAGATCGATCCCCCCAGCTTTGAAGGACGTCGCGCGGGTTGAACTGGGCCGGCGTTTCATTCGTCGCGACCTTGCGGCACCCTGCCGCAAGAGCCTGCCCTGTCGGCATCACAGCGTGAGCAAACATTGACAGAAGCATTCCACCATTCACGATGTACAACACCGACGCTAGATCGACACGAATCCTCAGTTCAAAGAGCGAGGATTAATGCTGCGGCAAACGAAGGGGCACGGGCGTCTTCGCGCGAGCCAGTTATCCGATCTCCCGCTCAAAAATTTCTACCAAATATTCCGACCACCTGATGGAACCCATTCGTCGCGAGCGAGTTGCGGCTCATTGGGACGGACTTCCCGTACATGACAACCAGCAACAAAGCAGACCATCAGTCTGTCTCCAAAGCGTTTCGGAAACTGATCCGTTCCGAAGGCTATCGTCATCACGTACAAACGTTCTTAAATCTGGAGGTCGAACCAGAACTGCCGCCAACGTTACAGTCATTACTTGCGGCTATTGACCAGGCAAAACAGGGGTCGACGGAAGAAGGTCCTTAGCGGGCCGGCTGAGCGTCAAAGCGAAAGAGTACAGAGGCTCGCTCGCTCCGTGCTTGTTTCTCTGATTCCGGCTCAGAAATTTCTACCAAACATTCTTCTTGATGTTTCCCGACAAAGGATCATGAATGTCCCCGTGGGTTATCGCTGAGGTGGAGGCCTCGGATGAACGTTCGGATGAACTGCCGACCCATCAAAGTGACTGCCAATGAGCTTGTTGAAGAGCTGATTTTACAAGCTCGGCGCGGCCAAATCATCATCATCTCCGTCAAAGAGACTATCGCCGCGGTGCGACGAGACGGGCCACATCTGGTGGAAAGTGAGTGCGAGTTGGTGGAGCTTATTGTCGATATTGCTCCAGCCTTCGGCATGTTCGTCGCGTTCGACGTTCGCGAATAGCCCTCATGGCTCTCCACTGGTTCAACCCTCCAATCTACGGCAGGACCGAAAGCACCGGGGGACGAAAGGCGAATCGAGGCGCGCTCTAGGGGGCTTCGCGCGAGCCAATGTATCAGAACTCTAGCCAGAAATTGCTCACTGTTGCGGCCCAGCACCGTACCAATTGTACAATTCGTACATGGTCTTGATGCCGCTCAGGTAGCGAGTAGAGTACTCTTTCGGCGTGTCCCTGGGGAGGGCTGGATGAGCGTCGCGCGAAGGGTCGGTCCGCTTCTAGAACAGGCAATCACTGTACTCCTCAACAGGGCGGACCGTCGCGACACGGTCTCGATCAAAGCGGCACTACGCGAAGCTCGGGAGACTGTGCCTTATTTGGTGGCCTCCGACGAAGAACTAACCGAGGCGATCGTCGAGGCAGCAACTGCCATGGGCCTCTGCGTGGCTTTCGACGGTCGCGAGTAGCTGTCAGCCAACTTCAGTCTGTGGCATCGCAACGGAGGCGCACCCTCTTGCGCCGTTTTCAATAGTCAGAGGTAATCCGCAATTACCTTCGCAGGATGCTAGATCTGCCTGTAGAACGGAAGCTGCCGGCTGAGCAAAAGTATTTGCTGGAGGAACTTGATCGGGCCGACAAAGAGTGACGTATGGCTCTCCACTGGTTCAACCCTCCGGTCCCGGTCAAGACCGAGCGTCCCGGGATCATCCACAACGTCAACAACGCCGAGACAGCCGGCGAGGAGCTGATGAAGTGGACCAAGCGTGGCCCTTGCTGGGACCTCGCGGTGCGCGTTTGCATGGCCGTGATTTTCGACGAGATGGAACCTGAGGAGGCCCGCAAGGCATTCCTGGCTGCTGCAAAAGAGGAGGGGACATTACTCCCCCCAATGACATAGCTGAATTGGATGGGTATAAGGTTCTAGGTGTCTCTGACCAAAACCGCCTTCGCGAAAGGAGCCCGCCGCCGGTGAGGGAGAGGCGACGGACCCCGCCACAGCGGCTGCACATCCGAGAAGGACCACTGCAACCTCTAAACCCGCGAGGGCCTACATCGTTCCCTTAGCTGCGGCTAAAGCGGGGTTGGTCAGCGGGCTCTTGCCGCTCTAAGTTCCCCTTATGGGTCCCCTCTGGTTCGCTCCCCCGGTCTACGTGAAGACGAAACGTCCGGGCATTCGCAATGGGGTCAGCCACGTCGAGGGAGCCGCCGAGGAACTCATGGCGTGGGACACAAAGGGCCCGAGGTGGACCGAGGCGGTCCAATCCTGCGTCGATGCGTTCGAGGGCAGAGCCTCCCCCCAAGAGGTCCGTGAAGCCTTTGAGGCGGCTGCCAAGGAGGCCAACGTGTATCTCTCCCCTGAGTAGGAGGTATCATGGCGTCCATCTGGTTCGTCCCTCCGGTGTTCGTGAAGACTGAAACCGGTGTCAGGCATGGCTGCAACAATGCGAGGGCAGCCCTTGAACAGCTCAAGACGTGGACCCGGAGAGGACCTCGCTGGCACAAGTCGGTGGCCCTCTGCCTGTCAGCTCTGGAGGGCGATCCGATTGACCCCCAGGTGATACGAAAGGCTTTTGAGGCTGCCGCTAAGGAGGCCAAGATGTATCTTTCTCCGTAGGAGGAGGTGTCATGGCAACCCATTGGTTCTCCCCTCCGGTGTACGTCTAGACTGACCGACCTGGGATCACTTACGGGTGCAACAATGTCGAGAGTGCCGCCGAGGAACTCATGAAGTGGACCAAGATGGGACCTAAGTGGAGGAAGGCTGTGCAACTGTGCGCCGACGCCTTTCAGGACCGTGTGACTCCGGAGTGCGTCAGGGTTTCGAGGCTGCTGCCAAGGAGGAGGGGGTGCTCCGTGAGTAGCAGGCCGGTGCCCATGGCTATGTTGGGAGGGACCCGCTAGGCTGTCTAATGCTGACCAAGTCCTGTCTGGCCGTCGTCACTCTCGCAGCAATCGTCCTGTGGCTCAGATAAGAGTCCCCATGATCTAGAGCGAGATAGCTCGGCCCGCACCCAGGCGTTTGGCCTCGCGGTAGCGAGGTCGGCTGCCACCATATCTTCCATGGCGACGCCCATCGCCTTGTAGATCGTGATCTGCTGATCTGACGTCCGACCTGGTCGCTGACCCAGCAGCATCGCCCCAAGTTCGGTGCCTGCCTCGGGATCAATATTTGCAAGCTCGCAGCAACCCACGGGTGTTGGCGAGAAGGAAGCCTGCGTCTCAACGAAGAGGTTGCCGCGAGCGATCAAATCGATCGGAAGTTCGCCGCCGGGCGGCGCGACACCAACCGAGGACACGTGCGTTCCCGGTTGCACCCATTGTGCAGATATCACGGGCACGTAGGAGTGCGTCGCGAGACACACAACATCTGAAGAGCGTACCGCGGCCTCGAGGTCCTCGACGGCAGTGATATTTGAATGATGTGAAGCCAGCGCCTGCGCATCGGCAAAATCCTTCGAGAAAACTCGGATTTTCCTGGAAATCTCGAACGAGCGGCAACAGGTGAAGGTGCTGGCTGGCTTGCACGCCGGCGCCGACGACGGTCGCGACCTTGGCATCACGCCTGGCGAGCTCTCGCACCGAGAGAACGGCCGAGCCAGACGTGGGTATGGCCGTAATGTAGGTGCCATCCATGATGCAAACAGGCATTCCTGTTTCTGGATCGAAGAGATGTATTGTTGCGAGGTGACTTGGGATGCCCCGGCCGATATTGCCTTCGAACACATTGACTAGTTTTACGGTCAAATGCATGCCCTTCATCCAGGTCGGCATCGCCAGCGAATAGCCTGCATTCGGAATATCGGGTTGTGGCCGCGCTGGATTGACGACACGACCGTCGGAAAGCGCTTTGAACCCGACCGCTAGCGCGTCGAGCAGCTTACGCAGGTCGATACATCTTTTGATCTCCGCTTCGCTCAGGAGAGAATCTTGATCTCCCCTTTTGCATCAATGTTCGAGGCGGGTTGTTGGCTGTCCATGATGTTGCTTGCCTTCATTACAGTTGATGTGTTCCAAACGTATTGCGGCAAACTGGCGTGATCAAATATGATAATTTCGATTTCTTTGCGTGATTATCGCGCATTTTGCCAAGACAAAGTGTGAATCCAAAATGAACGATCTGGACCGTGTCGACCGGATGCTGCTCAAGCTTTTGAAAGAAGATGGTCGGCGAGCCGTACTTGACCTCGCCGAACGCGTTGGGCTGTCACCGACCGGCGCATCATAGCGCATCAAGCGCCTTTTCAGCGAAGGCTTTATCCGCGCCGTCCGGGCTGTGATCGAACCCTCGAAGACAGGACGCGGCACCCTCGTCTTTGTCGAGGTAAGGCTCGATCACACCGCGCCACACGTCTTCGACCGCTTTGCGGAGGCTGTTGCGACGGCACCCGAAATCATCGAATGCCATATGGTGATTGGTGGTTTCGACTACCTGGTCAAGCACGAATAGCTGACATGGCGACGTTTCAGGAATTCCTGCAGCGGGTCATTCTGCCGCTTCCTGGTGTCAGGGAAACGCATAGCTTCGCATCGATCGGTGATGTGAAGCCCGACGCGTTGTTGCCGCTTTGACGCCTGCGGATCGTCCTATCGATCAGACAAGTGTTCGCACGACCTAGGGGACCGGAACCGGAATGTCGGGCTTCTAAAGCCGATGGCAGAAAGCGGATACGCTGTGGCGGCATTTGAGGGCACGTTCCTGCTCTTGATTATTGCCTGTGAGCTGTGCACGAAAATCGGGAATGGAAGGGCCGGAGGCAGGAAGCACGGCCTCAGGCCGAGGCGCTAATCAAGCGGGTCGGTAATGATCGCGAAAAGCTCAACACGGCCGGCAGCGAAACTAAAGAAGTAGTCGCGCGTTGGATGGCGGATAACGCTGTTTCGTCTCTGAGTATGGTTTAGGTCAGAGTGGTTAAGCCAACGTCGCGTAAGGCAATCAATGGATCGAGCGCTAGTCAAGCGAAGTCGCCCGCTCGTGACGAGGTCACTTTAGCGCCGCCCGCTTTCCGGCCGGTCCAGCTCGCAACGCTCGTGGACACGGTCCCTGCCGGCGATCGTTGGATCCATGAGATGAAATACGACGGCTATCGTATTCTCGTTGCCGTCGGCGGTGGCGAGGCGCGAGCCTACACACGATCTGGTCTGGACTGGTCTAGCCGTTTTTCCTCGATCCTCTCCGAGGCTCGCAAGCTCAAGGTGCGCTCCGCCCTGATTGACGGCGAGGCCGTGGTTGTCGATGCGGAAGGAAGATCTAACTTCCAGGCGCTTCAGAATGCATTGAAGGGTGCCCCGGCGACTATCGACTTTTATGCGTTCGATCTGCTGCAGCTCGACGGCGAAGATCTGACAAGGCTTTCTCTTCTTGAGCGCAAGGCGAAGCTGGAGGCGATCTTGCCTGCGAAAAATCCGGTCCTTCGTTACTCCGACCATATCCTCGGCCGCGGAGAAGAGCTGCTCGATCGGTTCTGCGCTGCCGGCCTTGAGGGCGTGATCTCAAAGCTCGCGGATTCGAGTTATGTGGCGGCCCGCGGCGCAAGCTGGCTGAAGATCAAATGCATCAGGCGGCAGGAATTTGTGATTGTCGGCTGGACGCCGTCCGACAAGGTGCGCGCGTTTCGGTCCTTGATCCTTGGCGTTCATGTCGGCGGCAAGCTGCGTTACGCCGGGAAAGTCGGCACCGGCTTCGATACCGCTGAACTTCTTCGTCTCTTGAAGATCATGGCGCCGCTTGAGCAGAAGGCCGCGACCGTCGACGCACCACGCGCCGAAGTGCGCGGCGCACACTGGCTGCGTCCTAAACTGGTCGCTGAGATTGCTTTCACCGAAATGACAAATGAAGGGACGTTACGACATCCGAGCTATCTTGGTCTCCGCGAAGACAAGAAGCCGGAGGCGGTCGTGCTTGAGAGGGAACGTCATGCAGCCGATCTCGGAGCGTCTGCGACAACCGCCATCACGATAAGTAACAGTAACCGCATCATCTATCCGGAATCCAACATCACCAAGGGACAGCTCGCCGACCATTACGCAGCGGTCGCGGCGATCATGCTTCCTTGGGTTGGCAGGCGGCCGATCAGTCTGGTTCGATGCCCACAGGGCCGCGCGAAGAAGTGCTTCTTCCAAAAACACGACGCCGGCAGCTTTGGTGACAAAGTTCACCACGTCGGCATCATGGAGAAGGACGGGCACGAGGAACCATATCTCTATGTCGACGATGCCGACGGACTGATGACTTGCGTCCAGATGGGAACGATCGAGCTACATGGATGGGGGGCTCGGATCGAGGATGTCGAAAAAGCCGACCGCCTCGTGTTCGACCTCGACCCCGATGAAGGCCTCGATTTTGAGGCCGTCCGCGCCGCTGCCTTTCAGTTCCGCGCTATCCTTAAATCGTTGGGACTTACGAATTTCCCGATGCTAACGGGAGGCAAAGGAGTGCACGTCATCGCGCCGCTCACCCCTGACGCCGAGTGGCCAGAGGTGAAGGACTTCGCGTCTCGCCTGGCGCAGGCGGTCGCCCGGAGCGATCCGGCCCATTTCACGGCCGTGTTGTCAAAGGCGCGCCGCAAGGGTCGCATCTTTGTGGACTATCTACGCAATCAGCGCGGGGCGACCGCGATCATGCCCTACAGCGCAAGATCACGTCCGGGCGCTCCTGTCGCCGCACCGATCACGTGGGCGGAGATGAAGACAATAGATGCGCCCTCTCATTTCCACGTGGGCGATGCTCCTGAATTAAGGAAACGCGCGGCCTCCAAAGCTCTGGCAGGATGGGGTCGCGCTGACCAATCCTTGCCCAATCTGTAGCGTCCGACGCGGGAAGAGGCAGTAAAGCCGGGATTCAAAGGGCAACGCGGCGCTCATGGCCTTGCCTGATTGGAACCTGCGGAGATCGGCCTCGTTTGGCTGAAGCCATGGCAAAAATCGATCCGAGGACCGCCGCCAGTCTTCTGAGGGAATACGCGCAACGGGCGTCTATGCGCGGCGACAATCCCTATCGCACAAAGGCATACTTGCGCGCGGCAGACAGTCTGACGGCGCTGTCGCAGCCGCTTGATCGGATCATCGCCGCCGGCGCCCTCACCAAGATCCCGGGGATCGGTGACGCGATCGCAGACATCGTGACCAAGCTCTACCAAACCGGCACGCACCCACGCCTTGAGAAGCTGCGCGAGGATGTTCCAGCGGGCGTGATGGAGCTGTTTGCCATACCCGGGCTTCGTCCCGACAAGATACTGAAGCTTCATCAGGCGCTCGGGGTAAACTCGCTGGCGGAGCTCGAGGCCGCAGCAAGAGAAGACCGCATACGCCCAGTCAAAGGCCTCGGCGCCGCGCTTCAGACAAAGCTCCTGCAGAACCTGGCCATCGTGCGAAGCGGCGAAACGCAACTTCACCTGCACAAGGCCGCCGCTCTTCTCGAACATGCGGTTCTATCGGTGAAGCAAGAGCATCCAGAGCTTTCGCGCGTCGAAATTGCAGGTGACTTCCGGCGCGGTTGCGAGCTCGTTTCCGACTTCGTTCTGGTAGCGCAAGGCAGAAAGTCGACTGGAATCGAGGATACGACCCTCAGACTTGTTTTCACGGACAGGAAGCACTTTGGCGCGAGCCTGCTCGAAGCAACCGGTTCGGCAGGCCACCTTGAGCAACTGAAGACGTTCGCGGCCGACAAGGGATTCACCCTAAACGCCAACGGGCTTCATCGCGGGAGAAAGTTGATCGCGTCAGCGACAGAAGAAGAAATCTACCAAGCGCTAGAATTGCAGTTTATCGAGCCTGAATTGCGCGAAGGCAAGGGCGAGATCGAGCGAGCGGCAAAGCAGAAGCTACCCGCCCTCATTCGGGATGAAGATCTGCATGGCATCCTGCATTCTCACACGACCGCATCCGATGGCACCGAAACGCTTGAGGCAATGGCTGAAGCCACGCGCAAGCGCGGTTTCGAATACTATGGTGTCGCCGATCATTCGCAGTCCGCTCACTACGCAGGCGGCCTTTCGTTGCAGGGGATTGCTGAACAGCACCGCGAAGCTGACCGGCTGAACAAGGCATACAATGGAAAATTCCGCATACTGAAGGGCATCGAGGCGGACATCCTGGCGGATGGCTCGCTCGATTACCCGAATGATATCCTGGAGCAGTTCGATTTCGTCGTCGCGAGCGTGCACAGCCGCTTCAAGTTGCCCAAGAAGGAACAGACGGAGCGTATCATTGAGGCGATCGGAAATCCTCGGACGACAATCATCGGGCACATGACCGGTCGCCAGCTGTTGCGCCGGCCCGGTTATGATCTCGACGTCGACAAAGTCCTCAAAGCGTGTGCGAAACACGGCGTCGCTGTCGAAATCAACGCACATCCGTGGCGACTCGACCTCGACTGGCGCTGGCATCAAACGGCACTCGATCAGGGCTGCATCTTCAGCATCAATCCGGACGCTCATTCAATCCGCGAGCTCGACCACATGCATTGGGGTGTCGAGATGGCGCGCAAGGGCGGTGTCCCTGCGAAGCGGGTCCTGAACGCGATGCGTTTGGCGGCCCTCCTTGCGCATCTCGCACGGCGCAGGCAAACGTCCTAACCTGCTTGTGCGCCCGGCCTATCATCGCAGGAACCCGTCATTCTCAAAATCTTCCCAGCCGCGCAAACTGGAGTGCGAGTTCTCATCGGGGCCATAGCCAGCGGAAGCTGCAGTTCCGCGACCGCTTCTTTGAGCACGTTTCAAAGCGGCCTTCCCCGCGGCTCGCCGCCTATTCTCTGCAGCTGTCGCTGCGTCCTGTTCGCGCCAGACCGTAACCAAGTCGCGGTCAAGCACATCCTCCACGTGCTGCGGGTCGAACACGTGAAAGGTGATGTTCCTTGCCCGCCCGCGGAGTTTCACCGTTTTCGTCCCGGCGCTCTGCAAGCGACCATCTTTCAGCCAACGGTGCCGTTCGGCCGTCGAGATCGTCAGAATGTCCTCGATTTCACGGGGGATTACAGGCAGGTCTTCGATATTCTGCAGTGCATTGGATACGATCCCGAATACCACCTGCACATCATTCTCGGTGCCCTCAGACAGGCGCAGGGTAAGCACGCGGGACTCGATGTGGAGCAGTTTCCTGAACTCCGTTGGAAGGCGGGCGCGTATTTCAAGGAAAATACCCCTCGCTCTGACGGACGATCCGAGCGTTGCAGCCGGGGTTAAAGGCCACTCTCCAATCAGCTTCGCTGCTGCATTGATTTTTCGGCGTGTGGACATGCCCCTTTATATAGGTCACCGATTGTCGGCAGCGATGAGCCGATCGCAAAGCCAGCAGAGTTCTAATCCGCCAGCGGTCTGAACCATGATGCCCAAAGGCGCAACCACGATTGTTAGCGGGGCCGCTGATTGTCGTCGCCTAGCGCTTACCGACAATTGTGCTTCGCCCGTTCCGGGCTTCCTTGTGGGTGCCGGGACCAATATGTGATCTCCATAATGCGTAAGAGCCGGAGGCCCATCGCCGGCGACAAGGCGATCATCGCAGAGAAAGGTTACGATCGATCGGATGCCCGCGGCCTTCACGCGAAATGTTGCTGGGCGCCTCCTTCGACAGCGCGCCCATGCGAGACGTCCTGGCCGGGCGCGCCGCCTGTTTGCCGAGAGCGACGATCGCGAATGCGCGAACGGCTGGACGGCAGGTGAAGCGGGGTCGCGATAGGCGCACATCGGACTTGCTAGCCGTCGAACTCCGGCTTATCCGTTCGTCCGCCCCATATCCGGCTGGACCGCGCTGCGCCCTTGGGCTGTTCAAAGGCGCTTGCATCCTATGCCGACATCGGCCGTTGTATCGCCGGAGCGTCAACCCGCTGAAGTCCGGCGCTGCTTTCTCAGCCGAGTGATCGCCGACTTGTCGACCGTGATCACCCCGCCGCAGTCAATCCGTACAGTGAGTTTGTTTGCTCCGCGATCGATGCGGGTGACGTCCCCAACAAGAACCACTCGGTCGCCGGCCCGGACTTTGGGCGGCGGATCAATCGTATAAGGATGGTCATACGAAGGAATGCTCACCCTGGCGCGCCCGCTGGGGAGAATCGTGATGACCATACTTGCTAGCGCAACCTCATCGCCGACCTCAAATTCGCGAGGCATGTTAACGTGCAGCATGGTGTTCCTCCCGATGCTTTCCTAATTGACGCTTTGCTAAATTAATGCCCGGCCAACCAGGTTGGTTGCTTGCAATCGACTTCGGCGGTTCAATTCCAAGCTGGTATGCACTCCCAGTTGGCCTCGGATCGGCCTTGGTGCGTCAAATTCTGCAGAAAATGGGTTGACCTTCAGCGATGACTTTGGTGCGTCCCGCCCAGCTACGTGTTAGCGGAGCGGCGGACTTCCTCTCGGTTGGCGATGGCCATAAACGCGGAGCGTGGAGCGGAAATCGATCTTTCGCCTTCAGGTACGTCGTTCCGGTAAATTCGAGGAACGCCGACGCCGGAAGCAGGTATCGAGCGCGCTTTGATGCTACGGCAACGCCTACAAGCAATTTTCGCTATGTTCTCTTTGGCGGCAATGATCGATGGGCACCCTCGATCGTTGCCGTCCGCCGCCGCTCCTATTCAGTTCCAAGCCGGAGCTCGCTCGTCGACATCGGAGCCGGTGTTAACCAGCTTCCGCGCCGATCCCTCACTTCACGATCGCTACGTTCCCACCGATCACCGCTTGGCGCTGTCGCTGTCCGCTTCGGCCCGCGCAAGGAACTGCTCGGTCGTTGAGGCAAGATGGGTTTTCAGCCAATCCGCCATCGCGACTTCCTCTCGCAGGTTTTCTTCGCAAGCCCGAAGAACCTCGGTTTCGCCGAGCGATCGAGCAGCGGCAATCAGGATCGTGTAGGAGGCGATTTCCATGTGCTCGAACGTGTAGCTCGCCAGCGATCCTTTCATCACCTCGTCTCCGGCGAAGACACCGCTCAGCGATTGCGCCATCGCCGTCAGCTTGCCGCCAGCGTCCTTCATCGTGGATGAACCCTCGTCCATCTGATCGAGACAAGTCCTCAGCCGAGCGGCCTGCTGCTTGGTTTCGTCGAGGTGCTGTCGGATCCGGTCGCTCAGTTCGGGATAATTCTCGATACGACGCAACTGCCCGTTCAACATCGTCTCTGCCTGCTCTTCCATGGCATGAGCGTCTCTAAGCCATTGGACAAACCATTCCCGGCTTTCTGACATTTCGAATCTCCTTTGCTACTTAAGGAAAAACTTTCGGAAGAAGACATTGTTCCGGAGCAAAGCCCGCCGAACGG
Organism: Mesorhizobium sp. M0778; assembly: GCF_040320105.1. Taxonomy (NCBI): domain Bacteria; kingdom Pseudomonadati; phylum Pseudomonadota; class Alphaproteobacteria; order Hyphomicrobiales; family Phyllobacteriaceae; genus Mesorhizobium; species Mesorhizobium sp. M0778. The sequence continues at coordinate 12,497 of NZ_JAMYPA010000033.1, forward strand.
CCCTTGACAGTCCCAGAGGATCAGCGACGTAGCGGATCTCAATTCACCTCACGAAGATTCCTCAGCAATGCGGGTGAAGGCCAAGATGGCGGAAGATCGGCGCAAGGAAAACGGGCCATGGACGCGAGACGCGCCGATCAACCACACCTGCTCGCCGCTGCGCGTTCCATTACAAAGTCCAACTGGCACTGGCCCGCTTCCTCGCCATCCCACGCGGCGACGAATTGAAGCGCCCCGCATGGCATACCGCGACCGCCGTCTGTCGTCCCGGGCAAGTAAGAACGGCAAGCAGATGAAACTCCCAGTGCTCGGCGAAGCTGAAGCGGTTTCTTGAGGAGGCACTGATCGCGGCCGCTGGCGCTCCGCATTGAGCCTCGTGCCTCACCGCACCATCACGTTCGCAAGGAACGCGACGGCCTCTCCGCTCGTTGATTGCTTTTCGAATCGAGCCGCCGTCATGCCCTCCATATCGATACGCAAAACGGAATACGATCCCGACAGAAGAATCCTCTCGGTCTGGTTCGTGGCCAGCGGTAAGCGGTACGAGTTTGAGGGGGTACCGCCGGAAACTTTTGCCGCTTTCCGGGCGGCATTCGCCAAGGGCCGCTATTTCAACGACCATATCCGCAACAATTTCCGCTACCATCTGGTTGCGACCCATAGCGACCCGGGATGACCTACCTGCCGGTGTCTCAATCGTCCTGTCGCTCCAACCGGCGGTTGGTGGACGCGTCGCCGCTGTTGCCCTAAGTTCGCTTTCGGTCCGCGCGCACCTCGCAAAGCCCACCCCCGAAGTCCCTGCCTGGTGCAAAGGCGCTTGATCAGTCCCGCCGCCCTGGCAGTGTGCGGCGGGATTTTTTGCGCTCCAGGTGGAACACCGGGGCGCGGGCAAGGTTCGGTGCACGCAGTGCATCCTCCATACGATATTGCTGCACGATCGGCTGACTCCGATCCGGCCCGCGTCTCCTCAATCCAGAGACGCGGGCTTTTGACGAATGTCTGTGGATTAGCGCGCCATCAGGTCTGTTCAGCGCTAGAGTAGAGGCGATCGCGTATCTATCTGACCGAAAGCAAACAGAAGCGAGGCGTGCCCCACTGAAAGCACAAGCAAGCGCAAAGGTTCCTAGACTGATGCTCGGCTGGCGGCAACTTGCTCGCCAGCCGAGTTGAGTTCACGCGGTGGTCGGGGGAGACTGGCCAGCCACACGCTGGTCATTCCAACCTGTGCCGATGTGCCAATCAGCAACCTTCGTCGGTCTTTTTCACCTGGCCCGGCGCCGCGGTGTTGGCGGTCGTGTCCTGCTGACCTGGCGCAGCCTGCTGAGCGCTGCCAGTCTGCTGGCCGGGCGCGCAGTCTCTGGCCGAGTTCGGATTTGTGGTGCCGCTGGTGGTGGTCGTGTCGGTGCCCTGATCGCCGGACATGTTGGTCCCGCTGCTCGTCGTGCCGGTGCCCTGATCGGTCGTGCTGGGCATGGTTGTCGTGGTCGAGGTTCCGCTGGTCGAGGTTCCGCTCGAAGTTCCACTGGTCGTCTGGGCAAAGGAAAGCCCGGCCGACACCGCTAGCACGGCCGAAGCCAAAAGGATGCGTTTCATCTTCTTTCTCCTGTCTGAATGCGCGGGATGCGCCTGGCAAATCGAACAGGCAGACAGAAGGAGTGTTCCCCGATGAAGTTCAACTTTTGTAACTCTGGTCGTAGGTCAGCCTTAGGATGGCTGGCGTATATTAGAAGCCTCTTGAAGAAGACACTGCCCGCACCAGAATCCATGGCATGGCTCGGGGAATAGGCATTGGTGACCAAGTGGCAATTACTGCCACGGTTCGAAGGCGGATAACAGAGGACCGCGTAAGCGTCTCTATCCCAGGTTACGAGTTCCCACATTCCATCATCGACCACACCAAGGTGAACCGAGGCCAGCAAATTGACCTGAAAGGCGAGGTCACGCGCATCGACGAGGACACCGTGACGATCGACCTCGGGCCACTAGTCACGGTCGACCGTGACAAGCGAGAAATATCGGCCGCCAAAACGACCGAAGGCACTTGTCGATGCCCCGGATTAGAACCGACAACATCGCCACAGGCTATAAGGGCAGGCCGCATGACGGGCCGGTAGAGGACGAATCGAAGCACTTTATCTACTGCCCAGTCTGCGGCCAAACCTTCGACGCGCGCGATCTTGGACAGGTGTTCCACCACGCTGAGCCGCAGCACGAGCCGCTTCCGGTCGAGCAATAGTCCAGCTAGGCCGTGAATTCATAAATGCGGAGGATGGCGGGAAGCCGACTGGCTGCCATCAGGAGAGGCCGCGGTGGATGCCGACATTAGCTATTCGTCGTGAAAGAATGCACCTAATTCGGCAGCCAGTGCCTCTGGCACCTCCTCCGCCATGTGGTGGTGGCAGTTGAGGCTGTTTCCTTGAACATTTGAAGACCATTCCCGCCATATGGCGATGAAGTCGCCATGCAACTCCTCCAGGTCATCGTAAGCTGACCATAGCACGAGCAGCGGACATTCCAATTTTCGGCCTGCGGCTCGGTCGTCCTCGTCATGTTGTCGGTCTATGCCTAACCCGGCCCTGTAATCCTCGATCATGCCGTGGACCGTCGCCGGATCGTGGATCGAGGCGAGAAAATCAGCGTAAGCCTCAGCGCCCATCTCCGCGGGATCACCGCCGTACCATGCATCTGGATTGGCAAGGATAGCTTGCTCCGGTTTTTCAGGCTGAGCGAAGAAGAACCAATGCCACCATGCCGATGCGAACCGAGCGTCACATCGTGCCAGCGCATCGCCGATCGGAATGGCTTCAAGGATTGCGAGGCGGCTGACGGATGCCGGATGATCCATTGCTGTCCGAAAAGCGGTGAATGCCCCACGATCGTGACCCACAAGTCCGAAGCGATCGAAGCCAAGATAGTCCATAAGCGCTAAGCAATCGCGGGCCTTGGACCTTTTAGACGAGCCCGAATGGTCAGGCATGTCAACGGGCTTGGAAGACTGGCCGAAACCGCGAAGATCAGGGCAAACTACGGTGTATTCCTCAGCCAAAATCGGCGCCACGCGATGCCAAGTGGCATGGGTGCGAGGATGACCGTGCAACATCAGAAGTGGTGGGCCCCCTCCACCAACCCGCACTCTGAGCGTCGCTTCCGGAAGTTTGATCTGCTCCAGCGAGAAACCTTCAAACACGCAACTCCCTCCATTCGCAACATTTGTTAAACGTGTAAACGGAGAGGCAGTTCAATGTCGGCTTCCGCTGGATCTGAACTTGCCTCGTATGTCCGAGAAGGATCGTTTGTCGACTGGCGGTTTCAAATTGGAGCGGAATCTGATTCAGGTTCAGCATGAGCCGATATGACCTGACCGAGTTCGAATGGCGCGTGATCGAGCCACTGTTGCCCAATAAGCCGCGAGGGGTGCCGCGCGTCGATGATCGGCGGGTGCTGAACGGCATCTTCTGGGTGCTGCGATCGGGTGCGCCATAGCGCGATCTGCCTGAGCGATACGGCCCACGCACAACCTGCTACAATCGCTTTGTCCGATGGCGGAAAGCAGGTGTGTGGGATCGCCTCATGGCCAACATTACCAAAGCCCATGACGGTGAGGTGCAGATGATCGACACCTCCATTGTTCGCGTCCATCAGCAGGGTGCGACGGCAAAAAGGGGGATCGAGATCATTGTCTCGGCCTATCCCGAGGCGGGCTGACAACCAAAATCCATGCTCTTGTCGACGCGAAAGGCAGGCCGATCAAGCTGATGCTTACGGCAGGTCAGATGAGTGACGTCGCTTCCGCAGCGGACTTGATCACGGATTTGCCCGAGGGTGCCATGCTGCTCGCAGACAAGGGCTATGATGCCAATGCCTTGCGCACTGTCGTCACCGAGCGAAAGGCATGGGCCAACATCCCGCCCAAGGCCAACCGCAAGGACCCGATGTGCTTCAGCCCCTTCCTCTACAAGGCACGCAACCTCGTCGAAGGCTTCTTCAACAAGGCCAAGCACTTCCGTCGCATCGCAACTCGATATGACAAGCTGGCAGAAAACTACCTCGCTGCCCTCAAACTCGTCTGCGTCCGTATTTGGCTACGCGGTAATGAGTCTACGTCCTAGCACTACTTTGGCAGATTTTTAGCGGAGATGGTTCTGCGGCAGTGGGGACGACGGATTGGGGGCGGCTGCGCGAGCGCGGTGAGGATGGCTTGCCTGACGGCGGGTAGGCTCGGTTGGGGCGGCGGGCCGAGGATTCTTTTTTCCCCCTCCCGCTTGTTTGAGGCGGCGAGATTGCAGGAAGGCGTAGGCGATCATCGTCATCAGCGCGTGCCGGTGCAGGCCCGTCCATGAGCGCCCCTCGAAGTGGTCGAGGCCAAGTTCCTCCTTGAGCTGCTGATGCGCCTGTTCGCAGACCCAGCGCGCCTTGATGGCGCCTGCGATCTGCTTGAGCGGGGTGTCGGCGGGCAAGTTGGAGAGGTAGTATTTGCGCTCGCCGGTCGAGCGGTGCTCGCCGATCACCCAGACCTCCTCGCCAGGCAGATGCTGAGCGCCCATGTCGCGGATGCGCTGGGGTGGGCCATCTGCAACCCGGACACGGACAGCGGCGAAGCGGGCCGAGAGGCGGCCTTTGGTGCCACGCCGCCAACTGACCGTCCGCCATTGGGCTTTTTCCAGCATCGCCTGCGCGGCCATCGACTTCACATCGGGGATATGCCGGCGGCGCGGGCGGCCGTGTCCGGCAACGGGGAAGATCATCGCCACGTCGGCGGCATAGACCTTCTGCTTGAACGGGATACCGACGGCCCAGGTAAGGCCGCGCTCGGTGAGCGCCTGCCGGAAGGGGGCGCTCAAGCCATATCCGGCATCGGCGAGCACGCAGCCAAAGCGTAAGCCGGCTGCGCGAGCCCGGTCGATCTCGGCCAGCGCGATTTCGGGCTTGGTCCTGTAGGCACGATGGTCCTCGGGCACACCGGCACGGTCGAGCCGGGCGGGATCGGAAGTCCAGCTCTCGGGCAGAAACAGTCGCAGCCCCACCATGACCGGCACTTCGCCAGAGGCCAGCGTCAGCGACACCAGCGTCTGGCAGTTGGCGTTCTTGCCAAGTGCCGAGGCATATTGCGGCGCGACGCCGACCGAGTGGCGCCCCTTCTTGGGGAGCGCGGTGTCGTCCACGATCAGCCACGCATCGTTCCCGCCAACTTGTCTGTCGGCCTCCGCGAGCAGCACCTTCTCCAGCGGCGCAGCATCCCACACGCCGCTCGCGATGAAGTGGTGCAGCTGGTCATAGTTGACGCCTGCGTCGCGCGCAGCCATCGGTTGGACGCTCTTGCGATCCCCAAGGCCAATCAGCCCAGCAATATAGGCCGGACACATCCGCGCACGCGTCTTGTGCCTCAACGCCGAGACGAACGGCTCAAGCCACCGCTCCAGATCGAGTTGCCAATCCCTGTTCATGGCCGGCCCCTCCAACAGCCGACCTCTCATGAATCACGCAAAACCGCTCTTGGGAATCCTCGAAACGCTCCCGGAACTAAAAATCTGCCAAAGTAGTGCTAGTTGAGCTCCGGCGGCAGACCGACGTTGAGACCCTTCAGCGCGCCACACGTTGGATGAGAAAAGGGTGCTGCGTGCACCGCGCCTTCCCCGCGCTCCGATGTTCCACCTGGACCGCAACCCGCCGCACTGCCAGAACGGCGGGACCGATCAAACGCTTTGCACCAGGCGGGGGGATGCGGGGGTTGGGCTTGTCAAGTGAGCGCGGACCGCAACCAACCTAAGCGCAACAGCGGCAACGCGTCCACCGACCGCCGGTTGGGAGCGACAGGACGACGGTGCGAAGCGTCAGCGGAGCGACGTTTGCACCTTTCGCTCGATGATCGCATTTTCGATGTCGATGTCGATGTCGATGTCGATGTCGATGTCGCTGACGCTAAGCTTTCTCACGAACTCCGCGTACCGCCAGGCTGGCGTTCGTCAATCGACCTCCTGCAAGCCGAGACGGGAACCAGGATCGACCTTGCCGCGATGCCGCCGGACGGCGTTGCCCGATGTAGGGCAGCGTGGTCGCGGCTCGTCGGGCGCAGGACATGTGTTGTTCATGGCGACCCTAACAATCCGGCTGGTCTCGAAGAAGCCGCCCATGACATTGCCGCTCAGGCGTCAGCCGCTTGGGAAGCCGCTGTTTGTTGGAAAACGATTACGCAATCAAGACGGCTCGCCGAAGTTAGAGCCCTTTGATCGATGGCTAATGGCGGAATAGCCCAATAATTGTTTATCGCGCTCGGCAACGAGGAGTTTGACCGGGTCTCGAAGAAGGTTCGGCGCTCCGTTCGAACGTAGCAAGCTCCACAATCAGTCCATGAAGCCGAGCGGCATCGCCTGGCGATGCAACTCGGATCGCAATGGTCACGTGTCTGAATCTTTCGCCAACTCGAAGCCTTCATCGAGCCAACCGTAACGCCGCCAGCCATGATCTTCACCGGGCGACCGAGCTCCGCAAGGCGAAGCGCCCCCCGGGCGGCACCGTTGCAGTGAGGGCCGGCGCAGTAGGTGACGAATACGATTTGGTCGGACCAGCGCTCCAGCTTTGAGCGGACAATCTTGCCATGGGGCAAGTTGATGGCCCGGGGAAATGACCTTGGGCGAACATCGAAGGGCTGCGGACATCGAGGAGGACGAAATCGGGTTCGCGCGACAGCGCATCATGAACATCCCACAGTCCGTTTCGAAGGTAAATTCGGCTGAGAAGTGTGGTTCGCGTGCGATTTCGCTCGGAGCAGCAGGAGCGGCTGTGACGGCAGAGGACAAGGTGATCTCCTTTCTGTTCGGCTCTGCATTTGGCTGACTAGGATATCATCTTGCAATTGGCACGAATGACATACTACGGGTATATCATGCCAAACACGAACGGCCCTCTCGTTGTCGCGCTTCGATGGCCGCGTGCAGACTTTCGAGAAGGGGACGCGGCCAGCGGCAAACGGTACGAGTTTGAGGGCGTACCGCCGGAAACCTTTGCCGCGTTTGGGCCGCGTTCGCTAAGGGCCGCTATTTGAACGACCACATTCGCAACAACTTCCGCTACCGTCTGGTCGCGAGCGATAGCGACGGGGGATGACCTGACCTGTCAAAACCCTATAGAGCTTCTGTCGTTTTCCGCGCCTGCGGTTTCAGGAACCGGGGGCGATTTAGGTGTATGGTAACTCTGCACGGACAAAATCCTGTGGCGAAGGGGGTTTGTCATGCCGATACATCGAAAAGCCGAAAATGCTGGTGTTTTCAGGCCATCCGAGATGGCGCTGCTGGGCCGCGTTTTCGATCGGTTGAAGGTCGACGCTCAAACTGAGCATCAACGTCAAGCGCTCGCGTCCCGGATCATTGCAAATTACATGGCCGGGCTAGTGGACGAGGAAGAACTTCTGTCGGCTTCCCGACAGCCGCTTGGACGGTAGGCGATTGACAGATCCCAATGGATCGGTTGGGCTTCCATCATTCCCGTAACTTCTCCGAAAGGGCGGAGATGCTCATCTGTTCGGCCGATGCGCATGTCACAGAAGACTTTTATCCCAAACTGGGGGGCTGACCCCAACCCGGACAGTCTACCCCTTGCCCGCTGGCTTCTGCTGGCGGGCCTTTTTGAATGAGAGCCGAAGCGTAGCTTCTATCCTGGCGGTCTTTAGTAAGCGCGCCTCGCGTAGCAATGACGCGTGGTCAGTTCCGATCGTTTCGATCAGCTCGCGCGCTTGACTCTCCGTTATGCCAGTTTCCTTGGCTAGGAACTTCGCCTGAAAATCCTTCAATCGCTCGTGGTCTGACCTGTCCTCGCCCATGTGAGGCTCCTTCAGATACCGAACCCCTGGATCCGGACCTTGTTCCTCGCTCGGCCGCTTCGGGCTTGGAAATCTTGCGCTGTCCAACTCTGGCAAATATAAGCTGCAGGATACCGAGAAGAAGCAGCCTAATGCGCGTCACAATCTAGTACGCCATGAGCGCCCGTGGGACGAACTCCTTGTAAAGTGGATAGGGTTCGACCCGCCCGAAACGTCTGTGCCCACGTTTGATTCCGATGAGCGAGTTAACGCATAAGCCGTTCGAAGACGCCAAGCCGCCAGGCATCAGCAGCACCGAGATTGAGGAAGACACCGGCAGCCTTCATTAGGCGATGCTCGACGCGATCGTTCATCTCAACGACGGAGTGGCCGACTGAGCGATGCAGGTGCAGACCTGCGCCCACAAATAAACATCCGCCGGCTGCAGAAACACTGCGCCATCCTCATGCGACGAGTTCATTTAATCGCGACACCGCCTGCCCAGGACGCTCAGTGGCTTGTTCGAGCGACCAATGAGAATAGCCAGCTTTCCACCATCTCGGCTATTCGCGGTAGTCGGCTGAAACACATCGTCGGCTCTGCAGGGAGGCGGCGGTCGTAGAACTGCCAAAGCGCGAAATATCGGCTTGCCCGACTAGCTTTGCGCCTTCAGCAGACGCTCTAGCGTTGAGAAGTCCCTCATGTCGCGGTAGGGGGTCAGGTCAAGATCCTTCGGGATCTTCTTGAGCTTCTCTTCGGAGATCGGTTTCTCGTTCTTTTTGTTGACGGCCTGGTAAGCGGACCAGCCAACACCCGCCGCCTTCACCGCATCGCGTTCGGCCCGAAGGGCGATTTGATGCGCGTGAAGATAATGAAGCCCGAGTTCGTCCAGGAGGGCCTTTTCAACGATCTCGTGCGTTAGCAGAAATGGGGCAAGCCGAACTTTGGCCGATTTCCAATCCATAGTGCGCGGCATATGGCGATCGATATAAATCGTCTTGCCATCTTTGCTGTAGCCGGCAATGTAGGGGATGTCGAAATCGTGAACGATCTGCACCCGACGGTGCAGCGCCCGCACAACATCGCCCAGTACAGCATCGTTGACGTCTTCGGAAACGTGGCGGACTTCGTCTTCAAGCTTCATTTTTCCACACTGAGAGTAGCGGGGCTTTGCTCCCATAGACCGGAACCTTCCGTGGACGGCCAATCTTGCGCATCGTTTCTAGTGCCCGAAACCTGCCGGTTCCGCGCGCAACTCCAAGCACCTCATGTCTGCGCGAAAGGTAATGAACGTAGTGGTAGATGCCGTCCCGCCAGCTGTCACGCCAACCATTGGCCTCGAAAGCTCTTCCAGCACGGCCGCGGAGTCGAATTGCTCCATCGGCTTCACCGCCGCACAATAGATGATAAATGGCCAGCACGGGTGGTTCGGCACGAGGCCATCATCCTTGAACCGAAACTCAAGTGGCTTCTTCACCTTCACCAGTTCGGCGAGTTCTTGCTTTCTCGGTCGCGCAATACCCGACGCCTGCTCGGCAGTTTTCTTCACGCTCTCAAGAATACCCACGGCGAATCCTTGCGCTGGATGAGACAGTATACAGAGCGGTGGGGAACGCCTCCGCTCTGGCTCAACTCAACCAGCGGCACCGCACTTTGTTCCTTTGCCGGACGGCCGCGGTCAAGCTGCGGCCGCGAGCTGACCAATAAGGGTTTAATTATTTGGAGATCCGAGTTCAGCGGCCATGGCGCTCCTCTCTCGGAGTCGGAGCATCATCGGTTTGCTGGCGATCTCTTGCTCGGCGCGCGGCACGTGCCTTCGAGGCAGGCAAGGCGTGTTGAGATAATCCGCTTCGTGAGCCTCACCGTAGTGCTGGAGAATCTTCGCGTCCTCTGTATCCTCCGCAGGCAGCAACGGCTCGGATGCGCGCACCGCACCTCATGGATCTTGATTGACGTCCCCGTACGATCCAACAGCAGAAGCAGAGGAGTCATCGCCATTTGCTAGCGATCGCGACAACTCGCTGAACATCCGCATGGCTTTGTGGGTGATGGAGAAGCGAAAGGACATGCTTGCCCCAGGCATCGCCAGTCATTCACACCGTCACTGTGATGCCGCCGTCCACGTAGAGAGTGTGCCCGTTGACGAACGAGGAGGCGTCGCTGGCGAAAAACACTGCAGCCCCGATCAGTTCTTCAACGTTGCCCCATCGACCGGCCGGCGTGCGCCGTTCCAGCCATGCGGAGAACTCGGGTTCGCGAACGAGAGCTTCGTTGAGCGGCGTCTTGAAATAGCCAGGCGCAATGGCATTGACTTGCAAGCCATGTTTTGCCCAATCCGCACACATGCCTCGGGTCAGATTTCTGACAGCCCCTTTTGTCGCCGTGTAGGGCGCGATACCCGGACGAGCCAATTCGCTCTGGACTGAGCCGATGTTGATGATCTTCCCGCGGCCGCGGCTAATCATGCCTTTGGCGACGGCTTTGCTCACATAGAAAATGCTGGAGAGATTGGTTCGAACAAGATCGTCCCATTTCTCTTCCGGGAAATCCTCCAATGCTGATCGATGCTGGATGCCGGCATTGTTGATGAGAATGTCGATCGAACCAATCGAGGTCTCAATCCGCTCGACCCCCTGTCGCGCAGACCGGGCATCCGTGACGTCGAAGGCCGCCACCTCCACCGACAGACCATCCTTGAGCAGATCTGTGGCGGCGTCCTTCAACGGCTGCTCACGGCGACCGTTCAGGACAATCAGGGCACCAAACTCCGCCAGGCCACGGGCAATCGCCAGGCCAATGCCCTGGCTCGAGCCCGTAATCACGGCAATCTTACCGTCGAGGTCGAAAAGCGATCGCATCTGCGTTTTCGCCCTGCGATCAGGAAGCGTAAGACACTGGCGTCGCATGCCAGCCGTCCTTCCGCTTCTCCCAAAAGGCTGTTCTCAGCCGCGCGGAAATCGGACCAGGTCGGTCGTTCCCCATGATCCTTTTTCCAAGACGGCTTACCGGCATAATGCCGCCAGCCGTAGTCGAGAAGAAGATTTCGTCGGCGGCTTCGAATTCGTCGCGGGAGATATCCCGGACCTCACAGCGAATTCCAAACTCGTCGCAGAGTTCCAGGACTGTTCTTCGAGTGATACCTTCGAGCGCACCGCGTTTCGGCGTGATGACCTTGCCGTCGATGACGGCGAAGACATTGAAGCCTGGTCCTTCCGTCACGTTTCCATCGCGACCCAGCAAAATGCAGGTTTCGGCACCTTGATCGTGCGCCTCGAAATTCCCGCGCGTCAGGTCGCCCCAGTGGAAATTCTTGATTGTCGGGTCGAGTGACTCCGGCGCAATCCGTTGGGGGGACGCGATCATGGCGTGCACGCCGCGTTCCTGCTGCTCGGGGGTGAACACCCACACCCAAGGCATGGCATGGCAAATCAAATAACTGCGGCCGTTTATGGGGTGAAGCGGCACGCCGCGCGGTGGACGGGAGCGGACACAGTCCATCGCCACATAGGCCTCGCGCAACCCGGTGCGCCGCACCAGTTCGGCGAGAATATTCTTGATCTCTTCGTCGCTTTCCTTCGGGTTCATCCGCAACTTCGTCATCGAGGTGCGAAAGCGTTTGACATGATCGTCAAGCCGGAAGAATGCGCCGTAGTAGACGCCCACCACATCGTAGGTAACATCGGACCGGCGGTAGCCCCATTCGGTGATACCGAGCTTGGCATCCTTGAGAGGCATGAATTCACCATCAATGTAGGCCGCGCCAACGGACCAATCGACGTCTGTCATCGTAGTTCTCCTTGATCTGAAAAATCGTGCCCGCTGTCGGGCAGCCTGACAAAACGCGGGGTATCGGCCGGGCTATATGGCCACCGCCAGTTCGCTCCGGCCGGCGCGCAGGACGCGTGTTTGGACGATGTCCAATTCAAGATTGTCGTCTTCGGGAGACCCCTTGAAGGCTACTCCGTAGATGTCTCGTGCGCGCTGCCCGCTGATCCACCCTTCGGCAACATCGTGCAGCACGCGCGCGGGATCGCGTTCCCGCGGAGAACCATATCCACCGCCGCCTGCGGAGTGAGAGACCATGTGCTCACCCGGCTGCAGAGTGACTCCGTAGCAAGGGGGAAGATCGACGACCGAACCATCTGCCTTGCGCATTGCAGCTCTGGACAGACCGCCGGGGCCACCGCCGCGGGCGCCTACGGCAGGCGTGATGGTACCATCAGCGGTATAGAGGACCGTCAAGGAGTTCCCGCCCCACGGGCCGTACTCACTGTAGACCGACGGCGCGCCGCGAAACGTGCCCGCTCCCTCGCTGTCGTTGAGAATATGGCGATCGTAGACGATGATTGGATGGTGGAGCTCATCGACTTCGACACTGTCGATATGGCACATGCCCGCGTTGCCGGCATGGATCATGGTCAAAAAGCCGTCGGTGACCGGCGTGCCGGCGCCACCGCTAATGCCGATATGGAGTTGATTGATGAAGGGCTCATCATTGTTGTAGGGATCGCGCCCAGAGATGACACCCATTCCTGGCGGTTGGATTGGACCGGTCGCGGCTTGCCCAAAGCCAGCCGAAAGCTCGGCTATTGCGCGCTGCACCGGATTGGTGACGTGGTCGGCGAGATTGGTCGTCGCCACCGAGCACGAGGCCGGGTGCCTCGGAATGCCGACGCAGCAGTTTTCGCGAACCCGAATCTCAATGCGTCGAAAGCTGCCCGCATTGGCGGTGACATGATGATCGAGGATGCCGTTGAAAATCCCGATCATCGCCGCGCTCTTGGCGGTTGCCTCCGTAAGATTGAGACCACAGGGCTGGCAATCGGGATTGTCGCGCAGATCAACGATGATCCTGGCCTGGGCCGTGTCGACCTCAACGTCCACCTTGATGGGAATGCCGTCCGGGATGCCGGGGAAGGGGTCGTGAGCGGACTCCAGAACGACACGTCCCGAAGACAATCTCCTGATTGCCTCGATCATTTTTTGTTCGGAATAGTCGAACCAGCGGGCGGCGTAGCCTTCAAGCATATGCCAGCCGATCTCGCGGCCGAGGTTGAGCAGTTCGCGCTCGCCGATGCGGACAGATCCCAGGCTCGCGAGAAAATCACCCCACCATTGGTCCGGAACCCGGATACGGGCCTGGCACATGCGCACGATGTCGTGGTTGGTCTCGTAGTCTTCCTGAATCTTCGTCGCCGAAAAGATCAGGGCACCCTCTTCGTACAGATCCGTCACATCGGCGAGATAGCTGGAGGGACGGGAATTGCCGCAGTCCGCCTGATGTGCCTTAGCCAGCACGAAGAAGCGCAGGATGCCCTCATCGTCGATGACCGGGACGATCATGCAGTGGTCAGCCGCGTGGGAGTTTCCCTCATAGGGGCTATTGTGGAGGAAGCAGTCGCCACGCTTGAGCCCCGGATGGTGCTTGAGGACCGCCTGGCACATCAAGTCAGGGCCGATGAGCGTGTGGTTCGGCAGACTTTCCGCGGCCGCCAGCAGCTTGCAGTCAGCAGTCAGAACAACACATGAAAAATCATGGGCAGTGTTGAGGATACCGGAGCGAGCGGTTCGGAAAAGAGTGTTCTGCATCTTGCGGGCGATGGTCTCCATACGGCTGGAAATCATCGCCATCTGAACGCCGTCCGGCGCCTTCTTCAAAATTTGCTCAGACATATGTAAGCGCCTCCTTAGAATGTCACACGCAGGCCACCACTGGCCGTGCGTTCTGCGACTGTGCCCGGATCGATCACGACGGTCGTGAACGACGATTCGATGATGGCGGGGCCGGCAACTGGTTCGCCCGGCTGCATAGCCTCGTAGCGATGAACCGAGACGTCGCTCCAGCCGAGTTCGGAGAAGTAGACCGGTCGCCTTGCGCGACCGCCGGCAAAATCACCCTCAGGAGGGAGCGTGCCGGTGGCCCGATCGGTCAGTCTGCATCTGACCTTGGCGCGCCATGTTACGAATTCGACATTGGAATTGCGGTCGCTGATTTCGAAAATGCGCTGGTGGGTGTCATGGAAGGCATCCGTGACCTGCTTCAAATCGCCTTCGCTCTTCACTTGATTAAGCGGGAGAGGAACGTCGATTTCCCAGATCTGATGCGGATACCGCGCCTCTACGGAATACTCCATTTGGCAGTCGAGTGCCCCGGCGCCAGGCCCTTCTGCGAACTCAAGGCATCGCTTCCTCAGTTCTGCCAGAACCTCGTTGATCTTGTCGCCCGCAAATCTGTCGCTGGTTGTAAACTGCAGTTGCGCGTAGTCCGACGAAAGCTCCGACATTAGGGCTCCGGCAGCGCTCATCACGGCACCTGCTTCGGGGATCAGCACGCCAGCGCATTGGAGACGCCTGGCGACCGCGACCGCATTGAGCCCGGCGGCGCCGCCGCCGCCGATCATGACGGCCGAGGTGGGATCGATGCCCTGATTGACCGTGATCTCCTCGATCGCTCCGACCATCTTTTCGGTTGAAAGCCTCAAGACGGCGGCAGCGGCTTCCTCAACTTTGATGCCGAGCGGCTCGGCGACCCTCACGCGCAATTGCCGGGTCGCGCCCTCCCGGTCGAGGACCATGGCGCCGCCCAAAAAGAAGTCCGGATCGATATAGCCAAGGATCAAGGCGCAATCCGTGACAGTAGGTTCGGTTCCACCGCGGCCGTATGCGACTGGCCCCGGCGTCGAACCCGCGCTCTGCGGACCAACCTGCAGAATTCCGCCATTGTCGACCCATGCGATCGAGCCCCCTCCGGCGCCGATGCTCTTGATGTCGACAGATGGAAAGCCGGTCATATGGCCACGCGTGCGCTGGCCAATCCACGTCTCGCGGCTCCAGGGGATGCGCCCGTCACGTACCAGGCTGACATCAAAGGTGGTTCCACCCATGTCCGCGACAATCGCAACGGCGTTGCCGAAATCGCGCTCTGCGTAGTAGCGGCCTGCAACGGGCGCCATCGCCGGTCCTGAATTGATCGAGTGGATGGGAGCCCGTGCAACTGCCGTCGCATCCATGATGCCGCCACTTGAGGTAACCATCAGTGTACGACCGTTGAAACCGGCGTCTCGCAACCTGTTGGTCAGGCCATCGAGATACTTAAACATCAGCGGTTTCAGTGAGGCGTCGATGACGGTCGCGGACGCTCGACGATATTCGCGCAGGGTTGGATTCAACTGGTGCGAGAGCGTGTATGGAACATCCGGCAGATGCTCCTTCAGCAGTTCTCCGATACGCCGTTCATAAACCGGGTTGACAACCGACCACAGGAGGCAAACGCCAACGGCTTCAATTTTCAGCGCCTGCAGTTTTTTGATTGTCGCGATGAAGTCGGTTTCGTCCAGTTCCTCGACGATATTGCCGCGAGCATCGACGCGCTCATCCACTTCGAACGTATACCGCCGAGGCACATAGGGTTCAGGGTAGGCGACCGTGAAGTTGAACGGCTCAATGCGCCCGCCCTCGCGCATGACCAGGATGTCACGATGACCTTTGGTCGTGATGAAGGCTGTTTTCGCCGTCTTGCCGGTGATGATCGCATTGATGGCCCGGGTGGTGCCGTGCACGAACATGGCGCCGCGGCTCAGGAAATCTCCGAGTTCTACCCGATAGTGCCTGGCTGCGAGACCCAAGGCATCGAGCACGCCGCGCACCGGGTCATCAGGAGTCGTCGACGCTTTGAACAGCCTGATCTCGTTGCCATCTTGAACGACAAGGTCGGTGAAAGTACCACCGGTGTCGCACGCCATCCTGATATGATTTGCGCTTGGTTTGATCTGGGTGGCGTGGGTATTCATAAGGCAAGCCTCTTTCGTGCCAGCGCGGATGTATCCGGCCGGATATTCTCGGGTTGTCGGAAGAAGGGCGCTGTTTGGCGCTACTATTCTAGGTGTCGTTTCCGGACATGCGTGGCAGCATCTTCCTGTGGCTTCGCACATGTGTCTCGAATGACGAGTTCGGGCAGAAAAATCGTGTCGGAGCCGGCGTTGGCCGGCGCCGCATTTGGTTTGAGAACACGCTCGACGGCAGCGCTGGCCATCGCTTCGATAGGCTGACGTATGGTCGTCAGTGCAGGAAATGACAGCTGGCTGATCCAGGCATCGTCCACGCCAATAATCGACATGTCCTTTGGAACGGCAATGCCGGCGGAACGGAAAGTCGCCAGTAACCCCAGCGCGATCATGTCGTTGAACGCAATAATGGCCGTGGGCCTGGGCGACAGTGCCGCCACATCGGAAGCGGCATCACGACCGACCTCGACCATCTGGGCGTCTGCGACATCAAGTGCGCTCTGGTGACGCTCGAGCACCACAGCCTGACTGTCGTCGAGTTCGTGGTCCTTCATTGCTTTCTTGAAACCGGACAACCGCATCACCCGGCTGTGGGTGATGAGGGGATCGGTCACATAGGCTATCCGCCGATGACCAAGAGCAAACAGATGCTCCACAGCCATCCCGATTGCCGCCTCATGGTCGAGATTGACCGTATCGAGTCGAGCAAGCTTCAAATCGAGCCTGTTGGCGTCCACGGCAACGATCGACAGGTCGCTCCAGGCCGAGTAGTAACCCCGCCTGGTGTTCAGGGGCGCGATCGTGATGAGATCGGCAACGCCTACGGCGGCCAGATTGTCCAGAAACTCCTTCTCAAGCTTCGGATCGCGCATGGTGTTGCACAGGTGGACCCGATAGCCCGCCTTCACCGCGGCCTGTTCTATCGAAAACACCATCTGCCCGTTGAAGGGATTGACGATGCTGGGCACGACAAGGGCGATTACCCGGGCCTTGCCAGTCTTTAGTTGGCGCGCAGCCTGGTTCGGTCGGAAATCGAGCTCGGCAATTGCCGTCGCAATGCGCGTCCGGGTCTCCGTTCCGAGCCGGTGGAATCGATTGTTCATGTAATTCGAGACGCTGCTCACGGATACGCTCGCCGCTTTCGCGACGTCCTGAATGGTGGCGCGGTCCGCAGCATCTGTGGGCGATCCACTCTTCGGCGGCATGTCGTTCAAATCTCCCAAGGTCCCAGAGACCCTCATTCTACAACTCCCGCAGGAGAACAAAACCTCGATGGTCGCGAGTCCGGCTCCGCCGCTGTGTGGCCAATCAATCAGGTAAAACGGTACACTAAAATTCCTCCCTGTCAATCGATCGCCGATCTGACGATGTTCACCGATCATGCCACTGGTATCGCAAAATTTGGCGTGACAGCTCGACTCCGAAGAGAGGACAAACGCGTCAAAGGGAGTTGACAGGTGAAAAAAATCAGGTGTATCGTTTTACCAACTGTAGCAAGCCAAAGAGCTTCGCAGCAGGCTTAAAGGCGCTGAACACGTCTCGCATGGGGGCAACGCCACGCCTGAAACTTCCACGATCGTTTTCTTGCGATGCTGCCGCTAGTCCGACGGGTACCGGGCGAAGTCGGCAAAGACAAAGCTTTCCATCATCAAAAAAACCGACGGAGACGGAACATGAAAAAGATTTTGCTGGCCGCCGCATGTCTAACGCTGCTCGGCGTCCCTGCTCAGGCTGAAACAATCGGCTTCAGCATGCAGCGGTTCGACGACAATTTTCTCGCGATTCTTCGCAGTGGTCTGGAGGCGCACGCCAAGGACCTTGGGAACGTGACGTTGCTGATCGAGGATGCGCAGGGCGACATCGCCCGGCAGCAAAGCCAGATCGAAAACTTCATTGCCGCCAAGGTCGACGGCATGATCGTGATCCCGGTAGAGGCCGATGCCGGCGTCGCGATGTCCAAGACCGCCGACAAAGCCGGAATCCCTCTGGTCTTCGCCAACAATCAGCCTTCCAACGTCGATCAGCTGCCGGAGAAGCAGGCTTTCGTCGGCTCCGACCAGATCCAGGCAGGCAGCTTGGAGGCGCGAGAGGTCTGTCGCCTGCTGGGTGGCAAGGGCAAAGCCGTCATTCTGATGGGAGAGCTTGGAACCCTGGTTGCGCGTGGCCGCACCGAGGCAGTGCACGAGGTGTTCAAGTCCGATGGATGCAAGGGCATCGAGATCGTCGAAGAGCAGACGGCGACCTGGTCGCGCACGCAGGCGCTCGACCTGACCACAAACTGGCTGTCGGCAGGCCTGAACTTCAACGCTGTTATTGCAAACAACGACGAGATGGCGCTGGGTGCGCTTCAGGCCATCAAGGCAAGTGGTGGATCAACCGGCGACTACGTCGTTGCCGGCATCGACGCGACGCAGGACGCCTTGACAGCCATGAAGTCGGGCGATCTCAAGGTGACCGTTTTCCAGGACGCGATCAGCCAGGGAGAAGGCGCGCTCGACACGGTGCTGAAGCTGGCCCGAGGCGCGAAGAGCGACAAGAAGGTCTTCACTACGCTCGAACTCGTCACCAAGGACAACATGGACAAGTACCTGAAAAGGAACTGACCGCCAGCATCGCGCGCCGGTCATTTGACCGGTGCGCGGACTGTTCCGTTCGATCTGGATTTGGGACGACTTCGATGCAGACCACAGTCGCCGTCACGCGTACCCCGCCTGGTATTGAGGACAAGCGTCAGTCTTGCCTGCTGAGCGCGAGCGGGATCAGCAAGTCGTTTCCGGGCGTGGTAGCACTCGACGATGTGAGCTTTCAACTCAGGCGGGGTACCGTCCATGCACTGATGGGCGAGAACGGCGCGGGCAAATCCACGCTGATGAAAATCCTGGCGGGGATATATCAACCCGATGCAGGAGAAATCTTCCTCGACGGCGTTTCCGCCCAGTTCAAGACCCCGCTCGACGCCCTGACACAGGGTGTCGGGATGATCCATCAGGAGCTAAACCTGATGCCCTCGATGACGGTCGCGGAGAACATCTGGATCGGCCGAGAGCCGCGCAATCGATTTGGGATCATCGATCACCGGCGCATGAATCGCTTGTCGGTTGATCTTCTCGCGGAGCTGAAGATCAGCCTGAACCCGGAGGCGGAAGTTCGTCATCTTTCGATTGCCAGCAGGCAGATGGTGGAAATCGCAAAAGCGGTTTCCTATCGCTCGCGCGTCCTGATCATGGACGAGCCCACGTCAGCGCTGACAGAGCGCGAGTCTGCTCACCTCTTCGAGATAATAGGCGACCTGAGGAAGCAGGGCATCGGCATCGTCTACATCTCGCACAAGATGCACGAGATCTTCGAGATATCGGACGAGATCTCCGTTTTTCGTGACGGCAAATATATCGGCACTCATGCGGCAGCGGCCACTAGTCGGGATGAGATCATCCACATGATGGTTGGCAGAGACATCTCAACACTGTTCCCGAAAAAGAATGTTCCGACCGATGATGTTTTACTTTCGGTTCGTGACCTCACTTTGCGCGGCGTCTTCTCGGGGGTCTCTTTTGATCTGCGGGCGGGGGAGATACTGGGCCTCGCCGGCTTGATCGGGTCGGGGCGGTCCAACGTCGCCGAAACCATCTTCGGGGTGACGCCCGCCACCAGCGGCGAGATACGGATAAACGGGCAACGCGTCGATTTGAAATCGCCACGCGATGCGATCTCCAACGGAATGGCCTTCCTGACAGAAGACAGAAAACAAAGCGGCTGTTTTCTCGTCCTCGACGTCCTCGAGAATATGCAGATTGCCGCTCTTCAAAGCCAATTCGTCAAAGCTGGCTTCGTCCAAGGCAAGGTGATTGCCGCGGCATGCAGTGAGATGAGCAAGACGTTGCGCGTCAAGAGCTCCGGAATCCACACCATGGTCGAAAACCTATCGGGCGGCAATCAGCAGAAGGTGCTGATCGGACGCTGGCTGTTGACCAGACCGGGCATCCTCATCCTGGACGAGCCGACACGCGGCATTGACGTTGCTGCCAAAGCCGAGATTCACGCCCTTGTCTCATCACTCGCCAGCGCGGGCGCGGGCGTCATTCTGATCTCCTCGGAGATGCCGGAGATCCTTGGAATGAGCGATCGGATCATGGTGATGCATGAAGGAAAGATCACCGGCGTTCTGGACCGAGATGAGGCGACGCAGGTCAAAATAATGGAACTCGCTTCGAAGTAAGTGAGGAATAGAGGAACTGCACGATGGGAAAAGACACAACAGCCGCCGCCATTCCTGAGTACCGCGGCAGCTTTGGCGATTGGCGAAAACCTCAGGAACTCAATATCTTCCTGGTCCTGGTGGGGATCGTTCTCCTCTGCGAGGTGTGCGGCTGGCTTTTGATCGGGCAGAGTTTCGTCTGGAATCCGCAGCGCCTGACGATCACCATCCTCCAGGTGTCCGTGGTCGGCATTATCGCAATCGGCGTGACACAGGTCATCATCACCGGCGGCATCGACCTTTCTTCGGGGTCCGTGGTAGCGGCAAGCGCCATGATGGCGGCTGGGTTTGCCCAATCCGCGGAATGGTCGAAGGCGCTTTATCCTTCATTGACCGATCTGCCGGCGATCGTGCCAATCGCCATCGGTGTCCTGATCGGCTTGCTTGCAGGTATGAGCAACGGCGTTTTTGTTGCTTATGCCCGAATCCCGCCGTTCATCGCAACGCTCGGAATGATGGTTTCGGCAAGGGGCATTTCGAAATGGTATACAAAAGGCCAGCCCATTTCCGGGCTGACTGATCAATTCACCGCCATCGGCTCGGCCGCATGGCCGGTGTTTGTCTTCATAGTCGTTGCAATGATTTTCCATGTTGCGCTTCGCTACACCCGGTACGGCAAGTACACTTATGCCATCGGCGCGAACGTCCAGGCAGCGCGGGTCTCCGGCATAGATGTCGAAAGGCATCTGGTTAAGGTCTACGCGATCGCCGGAATGCTCGCCGGCCTCGCCGGCATCGTCACAGCGGCGCGCGCGCAGACGGCTCAATCCGGCATGGGATACATGTATGAGCTGGATGCGATTGCCGCAGCCGTGATCGGCGGAACGTCGCTTGCCGGCGGGGTGGGCCGGATAGGGGGCACCGTAATCGGCGTGGTGATCCTGGGCGTGATGTCGTCAGGCTTTACGTTTCTGCGGGTCGACGCCTACTACCAGGAAATCGTCAAGGGCCTGATCATCGTCACGGCCGTGACCATTGATGTCTACCGCAATCGGCAGAAGCGCTCCTAGATCGAGCCCGCGCTGGAAGGGCATCTATTCCAAAAAGGTACAATAAAAAGCCGTTCAGATAAAACTCACCAAGGCAGGGAAGTTCCGCAAGCACAAACAGACTTCAGGTCAATTCTGAAAAATTCCATCGATGGAGATCGAAAATGCAGATCAAAGCGCTACACAGCTTGGCATTTCAGCATTTTGACATCGGCCTACCAGTCGAATGCATATCTCAAAGGTGGCGATATTTGGCCCGGGTTCACGACGTTGCTCGTCGCCTTGTTGACAAACATGGGGCGAGCCGTGCGTCGGATCTTGCAAAACGGGCCGCCGCCAGAGCGTCGGGGAGGCGCGGGGCGATCCTGCGGGCCGTTGCCGAGTCAGTGAACGATCTGATGCGGTTGGATATTTTCTACCATTGATCGGGCGGTTCGAGCTTACGGCAAAGGCCGCCCACAGTCGCTCACTACGCAACGATCAACTCAGCTGATCGGGGTGCGGTTCGATGGCCAGCCAAACCGCATCGGTGTCGGCGAAATAGCGATGCCACGGATATTTCCACTGGTTCGTTCCGCTGACCCGGCAAAACGCCTCATGAGTAAAGCCTGGCGCCATGAGGACATCTTGATAAAGCGTCGCCTGGTCGTTCTCCCTGAATTTCTGCATGCGGCCGGTTCCGAAAATCTGCGGGTGGACCTCGAGGAAAGGATGGTTGTCGTGAATGAAGCAGTCGGTTTCAGCAGGTGACCACCAGAGGTTCAGCTTGAGCACGAAGCGCCGCAATTGCCGTTCCACGGCGACGTCACCGGAAAAGAACAGCGGGTCGAGTTCGACTTCGCCGAACGTGTCCTGCGGTGAGATGAAGAGCGGGGTCTGGCGCGGGAAAGACCGGATGCGGTTGCCGAGCCAGTCCCAGCCGCGGAACACGACGCCGCCCAGGTCGACTGTCTTGCAAACTTTCAGGACAGCGATCCGGCCGCTCTGTTCGATCGTGGCCTTCGACAGCATGGCCGAGCGCCAGGGCGCAATTGAAGTCTTGATCGCATCATCGATGATCAGACGGTCGCTCGACAGGTTGACAACGATGCCGCTTTCGACGTGCAGGCCGGAGCCGTCTTCGAAGGAATCGGCGGCAACAAAATCGTCCGTGAAATTCAGAGGTCGATGCTGCAACAGGGTAGCGCCCCGATGAATGCTCATATGCCCTCTGCCCCTCTCAAGACCACAGTGCGACGCTGTCCTGCGATGGCTGTCGCCAGGAAGTCACATCGACAGACGGTCAAGAGGACAGAAAGAGGGGGCTTCAGCAATTTCGCAGACGCACTTCAATCAGCGCGATCTAACGCAATACTCGCGTCGCCGGCCGGTATTGCGCCATCCGCGGCACCGGCTGAGTCGTCGATCCAACAGCGGACAGAGGGTCTGGCGTCGAAATTCAAGCGGACGATCCGATTTCGTTGCGGAAACCGAGCACCGTCGCCGAACGGGGGTCAGCATGCACTGACAGCATCTTACGCACTGGGCGCTTCAGATTGCGTCACATTAGAGATCATTGAGAAATTGCGAGTTGTCTGTCGGCGAAGTCATATCGCAGGGCATTCAGCCGATCCGGGCCTACCTACCAGAATGGTCGTGCATACCGAAGGTAAGCCAGAAAAGAGCGGAGCAAATGCATGCCGGCGCGCGAAAGCGTGGGACGGCAGACTGCTCACGAGGGGAGTTCTGCAGGCATGAAGGCTCAGCCGGCCGAGCCAAGCAAGGTTACGCCGAAAAAGGTCAAGACCGTGACTATCAGGACCGGAGAATGTGCAAACAAACAGAATTGCGTTTCCAATAACTCCACGCCCGCAACGTCGAACAGCAAGTAATGTGTTCGAAGCGAATTAGAGTGTGCTATGGGATTGAGAATTTCATGCTCTTGGTTGCAAAGACAGCCAATTGGGCACTCGTTCCCTAGCGATTGTGCACGAGACGATCTCGCTGGTGAAAGTGATAGGCGGAAAAACAGGTTCCGAAACGCTAACCACTTGCGGGTCGCATTAGTATGGCTTGGTCGTGGAACGCAAAGGCTGACCCGATTTCGTCCCGCGATGCGGTACAGTTAGACATCAAGCAAAACGTCGCCATGTGGGCGGCTGCAGCACGCTAGGATGTAGCCTGCCGGTTGATCCTCCAAGGTCAGCCCGCCTAGGTCCTCCATAACGACTTCGCCGGACAGCTTGGCGATTCGGCACGTACCGCAAATTCCCTGCTGGCAGGCGGTGGGGATGTGGACGCCACATTGGCGCGCCGCTTCCAGCAGGGTCTCTCCGGGCGCACAGTGATGCGCAATGCCGGAGCGGGCGAAGCGGACCGAAGACGAAATCTTTGAAGCCAGTTCCGAACGCGAACCGTTGCCGCCTCCGAAGCTCTCCTCATGATACTGTGAAGCGGCGAGGCCGAGCGCCTCCAGCCAGCTGCGTGCAGCCTTCATGTAGGATTCCGGCCCACAGGCAAAAACGGTGCGGCTATGGAGGTCGGGAACCAGGTTCAAAAGCATCTGACCGTTAATGCGTCCGGTTGGACCCGTCCATGCCGGGTCTTCCTGACTGCAAATGCACGTCACTTGAACATTGGGAAAGCGAGCGGCAAGTGCGTCCAGTTCGAGCCGAAAGATGATGTCGTCCGGCGTTTTCGCACTGTGAATGAAGTGGATATCCTGGGCGGCTGCGCGGTCGGTAAATGCCCGCAGCATAGACATGACGGGAGTTATCCCGCTGCCACCTGAAAGGAAGAGGGACTTTCCATGCGACAGATCGTCGAGATTGAACGAGCCGAGCGGCCCTTCGATCTCGATCCCATCGCCCGGCCTCAAATTGTCGTGGAGCCAATTCGAAACGAGCCCGCCCGGCGTCCGCTTCACGGTAATCTGAAGGTCGAGCGGTCGCGTCGGCGGTGACGAAACAGAGTAGGAGCGCGTCACCGCGGCACCGTCGATCCTCAGGTGCACCAGAACATACTGGCCAGCGCTGAAGCAGAACATTCGATCTGAAGCGGGTGTGAGAACGAATGTTTTCACATCGTGCGTTTCGTCGATCACGCGCCGGCAGAGCACAAGCTGCGGTGTGGTCTGTGCCCACTGCCGGTGACGCTTTGTCGGGACGAAGCCAGAGGCTCCTAGTGCCGCGTGCGCATTCATCATTCAACTCGGGTTTGAAGTCGAGCCAAGATGCCACTTCAAAACCGGCTGAACAGCCGCGCAATCCTACCTTTATGATCGGCAATTTCGATTAAACTTCCAGTGACATTACAGCGACCTGGAGAGCTCGGATGCCTTTGCGAATAATGGGTTCGTGTTTGCGGCGCGCGAGTATCGCGGTGTGGACTGGCTGGTGCAGCGTCGGCGCTCCCTCGACGAGGAACGATGGGAGTTCAGCAGTGAACCTGCGCGCATCGTCGCTACGCATATAGCAGGTGCCGCCCGTTCGCCGCAGCATGATCTCCGCCAGAGTTTCCGATCCCGTCGAAAGCCGGCAGATCGCCAGCTCGGCCAGCAGCTCTGCGTGCGTCTTTTCCAGCACGGCGGTGTAGCCCGGGCGAATGTAGGTTTCAGGGTCGACGTCGGACAGCGTTCTGGCAGCCGTCGAAACCATCACATATTCCTCGATCATCAGATGTTCGTAGGCGATCTCAGGCAGGTAGCGAGGCGCATAAAGCACGGCGATATCCAGATTTCCCATGCTTAGATCGCTGACCATCTGGTTCGAATAATCCGACTCGACATGGATCGAGGATTTTGGAAGGGCCTGGCACAGTGTCTCGACCCATCCGGGCAGAACCGACCGTGTCATGCCCACCTGTGCGGCGATGCGCAAGGTGCCCTCGAAACGGTTGAACGCTCGCACATCGTGTCGAGCTTGCGACCAGGTCGACAGCAGGGATCTGGCGTAGGCTTCGAACCGCCGTCCTGCCGCTGTCGGTTCAGCACCGGCGCGCCCGCGCTGAAAGAGCTCGGACCCGATCGCGCTCTCCAGATTCTTTATGCGGGTGCTGATCGTCGACTGGGTCAATCCCAACCGATCGGCGGTACGATTGAAATTTCGCGACTCGATGATGTCGAGAAAGGTTTCGATGTGATCTAGCTGCACGGGAGCTCCGATCGAAAAAGTCGATCATATTGCGCAGGATCATAAGCTTGATCAAACAATACTCAAGGCGGAAGCTGCATCGGTGAAATCGGTCGGCAGCATCGACCAGGCTGAAGCGACGGGGCTGAGCAACGTGATCATAGTCGACTGCGATTGTCATAATTACTGGTCAAGCGCCACCGTATTGGAGCCTTACCTTTCCGGCCTATGGAAGGACATGTTCGTCGAAGGCGAGAAGACAGGTCCGGTTGGCGCCTTCCCGCATGGCCATCGTCCTTGGTTTCATCCGCAGGACTTCTCCCGCAAGGACGTCCGTCCGAAAACGGAAGCCGACAACTATCTCATCATGAAGGAGAAGCACCTCGACAAGTACAAGGTCGACGTGGCGATCCTGACCGGCGACGAGCCGATCGAGGCGTCCACCCTCGCCAACCCCTATTATGCCAGCGCTCTAGTCAGCGCCTACAATGACTACCAGATCGACCAGTGGCTGCCGAAGGACGACCGCTTCATGGGCTCGATCATCATCGCGCCACAGGATCCGAAGCTCGCGGCCGCCGAGATACGCCGCCTGGGCAATCATCCGCGCATGGTTCAGGTTCTTGCCTCGCAAGGCTCCGTCAAGCCCTATGGCGACCCGTTTTACCATCCGATCTATGAAGCTTGCGCCGAAGTGGGGCTGCCCTTTGCCATACATCTGGGCGGCCATGGCGGCGTGAATTCGACCGCAATTGCTCCCGCCCCGACGACGTTCTTCTGGGAGACGCATGCCATCCTGCACATGTCGGCGATTTCACATGTCGCCAGCATGATTGCGCATGGCGTCTTCGAAAAATGGCCGGACCTTTACTTCGTAGTCATCGAGTGCGGCGTCGCCTGGGTGCCGTCGGTATTGTGGCGCCTGGACGCCGATTACAAAGCCCTTCGCAAAGAGACACCATGGCTGAAGATGCTGCCGTCCGAATATTGCCGGCGCAACATCCGCTTTTCCACGCAGCCGCTGGAGCAGCCCGCAAATATTCAGCATCTCTGGTCCACGCTGGAAGCGATGGACGGAGAAAATACGCTGATGTTTGCCTCGGATTATCCGCATTGGGATTACGACGACGCCAACACGCTGCAAATCCCTCCCTCCTGGAAGAGCAAGATCATGGGGCTGAATGCGTTGGAGGTCTACAAGCGCATCCCCCGCGCGCAAGCGGCGAATGCCGCCTGAGGAAGCCAGACGATGCCCGAGAAGACATATATTTGCCGTGTCGACGAGATCGAAACCGGATCTCCCTTAATCGCCAAGATCCGCAGCCTTTCGGTCGGCGTTTTCCGCATCGGAGACTCATTTCACGCGCTGCTGAACGTTTGTCCGCACCGCGGCGCTCCGCTTTGCGAGGGGCCGCAATGCGGAACAACTGCACCGGTCGAACAGGCGCAATTCATCTATCATCGCGAAAACGAGATCGTGCGGTGCGCCTGGCATGGCTGGGAATTCGACATCAAATCAGGCGCGGCTTTGGTCGATCCGTCCGTTCGAGCGCGCACATTTCCAGTCACCGTCGAGGCGGGGAGCATCTATGTGACGGCCTGATTGAGGTATGGATTTGAGGAGCTAGAAGAAAAGGTGATCGCGGCTAATGAGCAGATTTCTTCACAGGTGATTGACGAACAATAACGCGGAAAATCCGCAATGGGAGAGTCAAATGTCAGAATCTGAATACAAGCTTGGTATCGCTCAAAGCCTGATTGGTCGCGGCAAGATTTCTCGTCGCGACTTCATTCATCTTGGGCTGGCCGCGGGGCTGACCGTCGCCGCTGCGGACAAGCTCTTCGTCAGCACGGCACGGGCCGAACCGCTGCAGGGCGGCTTCGCCAAGCTCGGCATGGCACATGGCGCGACAACGGATTCGATCGATCCGGCCGGCTACCCGGATACGTTCACACAAACGGCATTCTCGGGCTCGCTGTCAAACAGCCTCACCGAGGTCGACGCGAAAGGCAACGTCCAACCAGACCTTGCCGAGAGCTTTGAATCATCCGATGGGGCCAAAACCTGGGTCTTCAAGCTGCGCAAGGGCGCAACCTTCCACAATGGCAAGAATGTGACGGCGGACGATGTCGTGACTTCGCTGCGCTATCATATGGGCGACGAAACCAAATCGGCGGCGAAGCCGCTGCTTGAGCCCGTCGCGAGCATCAAGGCGGATGGCCCGGAAACGGTTGTCTTCACGCTGAAAAGCGGCAACGCCGATTTCCCCTACATCATGAGTGACTACCATTTGGTCATCATGCCGGCCAAGGACGGCAAGGCGGATTGGGGATCGGGCGTTCGCACCGGTGCTTTCGTGCTTGAGAATTTCCAGCCCGGAGTTTCGGCAAAACTCAAGCGCAATCCGAACTACTTCAAGAACGGCAAACCCTATCTCGACGAGGTGGAGTTCATCGCCATCACCGATCTCGCCGCTCGCATGGCCGCGTTATCGACAGGGGAGGTGGACTATATTGGCCGCGCCGACCTCAAGACCCTAGGCATGTTGAAACGCAATCCCAAGGTGGAGATCGTCGAGGTCACCGGCTATGGCCACTATACCTTGCCGATGAATGTCACGGTGGCGCCGTTCGACAATCCAGACGTCCGAATGGCTTTGAAATGGGCGATCAACCGTCAGGAAATCGTCGACAAGATCTTTCTCGGCCACGCCACTGTGGCCAACGACAACCCGATCGCGCCGGCGATCAAATTCGCCACCAATCCGCAGCCGCAGCACAGTTTCGATCCGGAAAAATCCAAACATTACCTGAAAAAGGCTGGAATGGAGAAACTGAAGGTGGACCTCTCGGTCGCCGATGCCGCTTTTGCAGGCGCGGTGGACGCGGCTGCGCTGATCCGCGAGACGGCAGCCCAGTGCGGCATCGACGTAAACGTCGTGCGTGAGGCCGAGGACGCCTATTGGGACAATGTCTGGCTCAAGAAACCTTGGTGCGCTTCCTACTGGAGCGGTCGCGCGACGGCCGACTGGATGTTCACGCAAGCCTTCGCCGCAGACTCCAGCTGGAACGAGTCGTTCTGGAAAAATCCCCGCTTCAACGAGTTGCTTGTCCAGGCGCGCGCCGAGACGGACGAGGCCAAGCGGGCGGCAATGTATGCCGAGATGCAGCAACTGACCCATGATGATGGCGGCAGCATCGTGCTGGTCTTCAACAATTTCGTCAGCGCCAAATCCAATAAGCTCGCACATGGCGAGGTGGCGCCGAACTGGGAGAATGATGGATTGAAGATGGCCGAACGCTGGTGGATCGCCACTGCGTGAGAGTGCGGGCCGGACCCGCGATGGCTATTAGGCTCCGGCTTGCAACCGCGTGCCCTGACTGGTGTGGCAGGGCGGCGGCACCAACGAGAAACGCGTACCCATGAACCCCGTCGCAAGAACGGTTCTGCAGCGCCTTGGCCTCGGCCTGGTCACGCTGTTCATCGTGTCCATCATCATCTTCTCTGCGATTGCAATGCTGCCGGGCGACTTCGCCAAGGCAATGCTCGGGCAATCGGCGACACCCGAAACGGTCGTCGCCTTCCAGCGAGAAATCGGCATCGACCGTCCGCCTGTCGAGCGCTACTTCGTCTGGGTCGGGCAGATGCTCCACGGTGATTTCGGCTCTTCATTCGCGAGCCGCACCGGGTACCGGCGCACCGTCGCCGAGATCATCGCGCCACGCCTCTACAACACGATGTTCCTAGCAGCGATGACCGCGCTGATAGCAGTTCCGCTGGCCCTGGGACTGGGCATCCTCGCTGCGCTCTACCGCAATGGCTGGTTCGACCGGCTGGTGAACGCAGTGACGCTGACGACCATTTCGTTCCCCGAGTTTTTCGTCGCCTATATGCTTGCCTACCTCGTCATCTCCCGCGACACGTTCATCGGATCCGAGTTCGCACAATCCCTGCCGCACTGGCTCGCGGTCTCGCTGAACTGGATACTCAATGCAGTTCCCAAGTTCCCGACATTGTCGAATGTGAACGATCAGACGCCGTTCTGGGAACATGTCTGGAGAGTAGCCTTGCCGGCGATCACTCTTACGCTCGTCATCGTGGCGCACATGATGCGAATGACACGAGCTGCGATCATCAACATGCTGGCAAGCCCATATATCGACATGGCGCGTCTCAAGGGAATGTCGCCCATGGCCATCGTACTCACGCATGCCTTGCCCAACGCATGGGCTCCGATCGTCACGGTGGTGGCTTTCAATCTTGCTTATCTCGTCGTCGGAGTGGTCGTGGTCGAAGTGGTATTCGTCTATCCCGGCATCGGTCAGCTGATGGTTGACGCGGTCAAATCAAGGGATGTTCCGGTTGTCCAGGCCTGCGCCCTGATTTTCGCCGCGACCTACATCCTGCTCAATCTGACCGCCGATATTATTTCCATCGCCACCAATCCAAGACTCTTGCATCCACGATGACCAGCTACGAACCCATGGCTCAGGTTCACAGGCTGAGGCGCTCGCGCGCCACCCGTGCGAACACGGCGCTGAAGAAGGCACCCTTCAGTGCATGGTTCGGCATCCTCGTGATCCTCGGTTATGTCATCGTTGCGGTGTTCGCGCATTGGATAGCCCCATACGGCGAAACGCAGGTCTTCAGCGAAGCCTTTGCACCGTGGAGCCAGCAGTTCAAATTGGGAACCGACCAGCTCGGCCGGGACATGCTCACGCGCCTGATTTACGGTGCGCGCAACACCATCGGTATCGCCGTCGCGACCACATTGCTGTCCTTCGCGGTCGGCGTCTCGCTCGGCCTTCTTGCCGCATTGTATAGGGGATGGCTCGACCAGATACTGTCGCGTGCGGTGGACGTGTTGATGTCGATCCCAAGCCTGATCTTCGCCCTGGTGCTGCTCTCGATCTTCGGCTCGTCGATCACCAGCCTGATAATCATCATTGCGCTGCTCGATTCCACCCGCGTCTTTCGGCTCGCACGCGCCGTCGGGCTTAACGTGGCAGTGATGGAATATGTCGAGGTGGCGCGATTGCGCGGCGAAGGCCCGAAATGGATCATCGCCAAGGAAATCCTTCCCAATGTCATGCCGCCGCTGGTCGCGGAGTTCGGTTTGCGATTTTGCTTCGTATTCCTCACGATCGCGGCACTGTCCTTCCTGGGCGTCGGTATTCAGCCGCCGACCGCTGATTGGGGGTCGATGGTGCGCGAGAATGCGACCCTGATCACCTACGGTGATGTCACCCCGCTGCTGCCGGCCGGCGCGATTGCCCTCCTTACAGTCTCCGTGAATTTCGTCGTCGACTGGTTCCTGCACGCAACCAGCGGGTTGCGCGATGAAAGGTAGCGGTCCGGGCTCGCGCGAAAAAGGCAAGGATCTGCTGCAGATCCGCAACCTACATGTCGAGGGTTTCTCGGACGAGCGGTGGCATCCCATTGTCCGCGGGGTCGATCTGGCGCTGAAGCGGGGGGAGGTTCTTGGCCTGATCGGCGAGTCAGGCGCCGGCAAATCCACCATTGGCCTCGCCGCGATGGGTTACGCCAAGCCGGGCTGCCGTATTACACAGGGCTCGATCCTGTTCGACGGAATCAATCTTCTGGCACTCAGCGAAACAGGGCGGCGTCGCCTCAGAGGCTCCCGCATTGCCTATGTCGCGCAAAGCGCAGCGGCCTCTTTCAATCCGGCCCACCGACTCCTTGACCAGACTGTCGAAACAGTCGTGGCCCATGGGATTGCCAGCCGCGAGAAAGCGAACCGGAGTGCCGTCGATCTCTATCGCCGTCTTCAGCTTCCAGATCCGGAGACCATCGGCTTTCGCTATCCTCATCAGGTTTCCGGCGGACAGTTGCAACGGGCAATGACCGCGATGGCGATGGCTTGCCGTCCGGACCTCATCGTCTTTGACGAGCCAACGACGGCGCTCGATGTGACGACGCAGGTCGAAGTTCTCGCCTCCATTCGCAACATCGTGGAGGAATTCAACACCGCTGCAATCTATGTGACGCATGATCTGGCGGTGGTGGCGCAAATGGCGGACCGGATCATGGTTTTGCGCCATGGACTTACCGTGGAGGAGGCAGAAACGCGCCAGATGCTCGCCTCGCCCAGCCAGGAATATACCAAGACGCTCTGGGCCGTGCGCAAGCTCGCCAAGCCCGAAGTTCCGGCCGATGACTATCTGCTTACGATAGACAACGTCACGGCGGCCTACGGCCGGGCGGTTAAGGTGCTCCAGGATGTCTCCATCAAAGTTCCACGTGGAAGAACGGTGGCTGTGGTCGGCGAATCCGGTTCCGGGAAATCGACGCTCGCTCGCGTTGTTACCGGCCTGCTGCCGCCGCTTTCGGGATCGATTTCCTTTGCTGGCCAGGCCCTTTCCAAGACCCTGAAGGCGCGCCCAAAAGAGATCTTGCGCCGCATACAGATGATTTATCAAATGCCCGACAACGCCCTAAATCCGCGCCAGACGGTCGAAGAAGTCATAGCTCGTCCGCTTGAATTCTACCTCGGCCTCAAGGGTGCACAGCGGGATAGGCGGATCGGCGAACTCATGCACATGGTCGAGATGAGCGAAACTTACCTGGATCGTCTGCCGGCCGAACTGTCGGGGGGTCAGAAGCAGCGCGTTTGCATCGCCCGAGCGTTGGCTGCCGATCCGGAACTCATCATCTGCGACGAAATCACGTCCGCGCTCGACCAGATTGTGCAGGAGGAAATCCTGAAGCTCTTAATGCGGCTTCAGCGCGAGCTCGGCATGAGCTACATCTTCATCACCCATGACATTGCCACCGTGCGAGCGATCGCCGACGAGATTGTGGTCATGCACCAGGGGAAAGTCGTCGAGCAGGGATTAAAGAGCGAAATTCTCACGCCGCCGCATGCCCCCTATACCGAACGGCTTTTGTCCTCCGTGCCGGAAATGGATCCCGATTGGCTCACAAGGCTGCTCGCCAGCCGGAGGATGTGATCGTCGGGCAGAGCGTCGCGTGTCTTCCATATCGCCACCATTTTACAGCTTGGCGGTCGGCCGTACGGAACAATGCGGGAAAATTGGCGGTTCTCGCCGCACCAACTGCAGAACCTGCTTCTCGGCAAAGCGGTCGGTTCGTTCCGTCCATCGGAACGAACCGAGCGCACTTTCCTGACGTTCTTGTGAGCGCCGCAATGATCGCGGTTCGGAATTCAATCAATCTTGGGTGGGGACTCCTGCAGCGGATTTGAATCGTGATCGTCGCGCAGCCGTACCAGCAGTGCCGACCGCAGGTCCGCTGCGTCTCTTCCGGCGATCCGATCGCCTGTCGCGAGCGGGTCAGGTGCTCTTCAGCGTCCCGTTCATCCCTTCCGGATAGAAGCCACCCTTGCTGACGCCGTCCTTGTCGGTGAGATAGACGATCCGCAGCACTTCTTTCGGCGTCCTGGTGAACGCGATCGCGTCGGGCGTCGAGGGAACGAAATTGGCCTTGCCATTCACCTGGATGCCCTGGTCCTTGTCTTCCGGCCCGTCGATCTTGTCTCGTGCATCGGAGACAGCGTTGGCGGCCTTCCAGGCTTTCTCTCCCTTCCGGTATAGAGTGGAGCGCGCCATTCCCATGTGGTAGGCCTCGACCGCCAATATGCCCGCCGCGGCGGCGAGGAAGTCCTTGTTCTTCAGAAGCGTCGCAGCACCGGCATAGGCGGTGACGCCGACATCCTCGAACAGCATGCCGCCGAGAACAAAGTTCGTTTCGTTGCCAAAGGGGTCGAAGTCCCGCCCGAGGCCCGCTGCCTCCGCAACCGCTTTGAACCCAGCATCGAAATCGATGGCCGGCCTGTCGACTGCGTTCTTTGCAAGCGTCTTGCGGTAGAACCGGACATGCGCGAGTTCGTTTTCAGCAACCTCCTGCATGAATTCGCCGATGGCGGGTGTCTCGAAGGTCACTTTCTTTCCGCCGACGACATCGCCGGGTTTCGAACCGGCATCGGCGGCGTCGATGCCTTTTCCGGTGGTGCCGCGAAGGTAGTATTCGGCCTCCATGTATTCCAGGTTGAGCGCAAAGCGGAAAATGTCCTCGTCCTGCACTTCCTCCTTGGCGTAGGCGCGAGAAACCGGCGCCAGGCCCGTCGTGGCGGCGAGGCTGGCTCCCAGCCCAAATTGCAATGCGCGGCGACGGGAAAGGTGGAGTGAAGGGATGGCACGTATCATGGCTTCCTCCCAAAAGCCCGCCGGCGTCACCTGTTGACCTTATCGCGGGCAATGCGCCCAACTCCACCACAGGCGAAATGTTCCTGTAAGGTCGGGCTTTGCAGGGGTCGTGCTCGGGAGGAAGGGCTTTTTGGCAGCGTAACGTCGGAGTTGGCATCGACTATTTGTGACCAAGCCTCGAGTCTAGACATTGAGGTGACACATTATGAGCCGGATAGCTACGCCCGCTCAGCACGGTCGACCAAGAACTCGAAACGCAAGTCGGCAGGCTAAGGGCCGGAGGGAAACGAGCGGACCGTGATAACCCAGGCCAGCAAGGATGACTGGAGGGGCTTCACGCCGGAAAGGAAAATTCCTGTCGACTTGTGAGACGAGTGGGCCATCCGAGAGAAGCTGGTATTCTGGTCGATCCATCCGGGCCTTGCGATTTGTCGCTTTTGCTGCGTCTATTTATGAACCGGTCTGGCCTCTTCGTCCGATCAAACACGCTGGAAGTCACAAGGAGTATATGCACATGGCAACTGGAACCGTGAAGTGGTTCAACAGCACTAAAGGGTTTGGGTTTATCCAACCCGACGATGGCGGTCAGGACGTTTTTGTTCACATCTCCGCCGTCGAGCGCGCTGGTTTGTCGAACCTCGTTGAGGGCCAAAAGATCAACTACGACATCGAGCAGGACCGACGTACCGGCAAGTCTTCTGCTGGCAATCTCCGCAAAGCAGGTTGATTTCTCTGGCGCGCCGTGGCGAAAGCCGCAGGAGCGCGGCAAGTCACGCATGTACTGACCGCCGTGTAAAAAAAGCGCGCGAAGCTTGGTGTGATGGAGAGACCTGGGCAGCAGATTGCTGCAACGCCTCAGAAACGATCGTGTGAACCAGGTTGTCAGGCAACGGAAGGCGGGAAGTCCCCCGCGTTTTTCGCGTTTGCGTCCTCCAGCGTAGGATGGTTGGCGAGGTGGTGTTGCCCCGTGGAGCACTTTGGCTTGTTGTATCCTACAGCAATGTCATTGAATTGCCTGAGTTGGCCCCACATGGACATCGCGTCGGATTTTTCCTCCCCTTTTGGAGGTTTAAGCTGCCTTCATACTTGGCCAGGCTCAATTACGATGCGCATTCGCACTGAGCCGCTCGACAAGCATTATGACCAGTCAGGATCATCAAATGGCAAATCCTCCACGCCGACCCACAAATCCGATGTCAGCCGCTGAAGCCGCCTTCAAGCCGATCAAAAAGCCGGCGGCGCCGGTTCGCGAACCGTCGGCTGCTCCAAATGTCAGAGAGCTTGTTTCGATCAGGATCGATAGGGCGGTGCTGGACCACTTCCAGGAAGATGGACCGGGCTGGCAGGATCGGATCAACGACACCTTGCGGCGCGCTATCTCCAAAGAACCGACGAATGCCGATGACAAACGATCAGACGACTACTGATCGGCACGGCGCTGATAGCGGCGACGCAGATGGAGTTGAACGGAAGCATAAGCGTAAGCGATTGCGCACCATTTGGACAACCGACAACGTGCATCCTGGAATTTTTTCACCGAGCCGCGGCCGAACCCCTCTATGCTCCGGGCGGAGACCCGAATGGCATTTCGATTCTACACACGGCCGACATTCACCTCGACTCGCCGCTACGTTCGCTGGCGCTGCGAAACCCTGATCTTGCCGAACTTGTGGGGGACGCCAGTCGCCAGGCATTTGTCTCGATAATAGACCTCTGCCTTGCGGAACGTGCCGATGCGCTCGTCATTGCCGGCGATCTTTATGATGGCGACCAGACGTCGATGAAAACCGCCCGTTTCCTGGCGTCGCAAATGACACGCCTCCACCAGGCCGGCACTAGGGTTTTCAAGATCCGCGGAAACCACGACGCCTTATCGCGCATATCGAAACAGCTCGTTTTTCCTGACACGGTCACGATCTTCGGCGGCCGCCCCCAATCGGTGCTGCAAACGGCCGGCGGCTTGACGTCGCATTCCATGGATTGAGCTTCGCGAGCCCAAAGGCGCCGGAAAGCCTGCTGCCCAAGTATCCGGCGGCCCGGGAAGGGGCGGTCAATGTGGGCATCATGCACACCAGCCTCGCTGGATCGCCCGGTCACGATGTCTATGCCCCTTGCAGCATCGCTGACCTGCACGGCCATGGTTTTGACTATTGGGCGCTTGGGCACATCCACGTGCGCCAAGTCCATCCTGGAGCAAGCACCGTTGTGATGACGGGAATGCCGCAGGGCAGGGACATCAACGAGGCCGGAGAGAAATCCGTCACTCTGGTCACGATACGAGATGACCGGTCCGTCGAGATCGAGGAAAAACTGACCAGTATCGCGCAGTTCGAGCGGGCGAGCGTCGATCTGACCGGGACGGTCGAATGGTCTGAAGTCGTCGGCCGTGTCCGGTCCGCGCTCGAAGATATCCGGGGTTCCGTCAGATCCCGCCGCGCTGTGGTCCGTCTCGGACTGGCCGGGGCGTCGCCGTTGTCATGGGCGCTGATCCGCGACCGGGACCTGCTGCTGGCCGAAGCCGAGCAGGCGGCGGAGCAGACGGGCGACACATGGGTCGAAAAGCTTGAGCTTGACCTCGCTCCACAGAGCTCGGAAACAGACGATGACGTCGCCGATCCGATTTTCGAACTCGCGCAATCCATGCGTGCCAATGTCAAGTCTGAGGCCTTCCGCGCCGAGGCGAGGGCGCTTGTCCAAAAGATGATTGCCGATCTGCCGCCGGACGGGCGCGACTTCGCCGGACGGGACGAAGCTGGGCTGGAACTGTTCATCGACAAGGTGCTTGCCAGCGGTGCCGACCTGGTCACGGCCCGCCTCAAGGCAGGTGGAGCGCAATGAGGCTCCGGCGCCTTGATCTTATTCGTTATGGAAAGTTCACCGACGGGACAATCGAATTCGGCCCAAGGCCGGAGTCCGGTCCCGACTTCCACATTGTGTTCGGGCTGAACGAGGCCGGCAAGTCGACCGCACTTTCCGGTTATCTGGACCTGCTGTTCGGTATCGAGGAACGCAGCCGCTACAATTTCCTGCACGAGTACAGCGCGATGCGTATAGGCGGGGTGCTCGAACTCGCCGGCACTGAGCACACATTCACGCGCACGAAGCAGCGCACCAACTCGCTGCTGAACGCAATGGAGCAACCGGTGAGCGAAGTGGCGATAGCGGCCCATCTCGCAGGTCTGTCGCGTGACGCATACGAGACCATGTTCTCGCTGGACGACGAGACGCTGGAAGCAGGCGGAAAATCAATCCTGGAGTCCCGTGGCGACCTGGGCAAGCTCCTGTTCACGGCCAGCGCCGGTCTTGGGCATGCGAGCGACACGTTGAGCGCGCTAGAAACCGAAGCGGACGGGCTCTATCGCAAGCAGGCTCACGGAACCGAACTTGCGCTGCTCAAGAAGCGCCTTGCGGAACTCAAGTCGCGCAGGGACGCGATCGACACCTTGGCCTCGACTTTTGAGAGCCTTGAGGCCGAACGTCTTGACGCGGCGGAAAAATACGACCGCAGTATTGCTGAACGATCATTGCTGTCGGCTCGGCTTGACACCATTGCCAGGTACCTTCGCGCTATGCCGATCCTCGCCGACATTCGACGCAAGGCGGCCCAGCTTGCCGAGCTGCCTGACTTCGCTTCACCATTGCGGACCTGGACAGGCACCGTCACCGGATTGATCGACGACGACGCCAGCCTGAGAACGCGGCTGTCAGGGAACATCGACGACGCCGAGCGCGTGACAATGAAAATCGGCTCGGTCGATGTGGACGAGGCGATCCTGGCAATGTCCGAGCGGGTTCGGACGCTCGCGGATCGCAAAGTGCGCCATGTCTCCGCAGGCCTGGACCTGCCAAGCCGCAGGACCGAGCTGCAGATACTCGACAGCGCCGTGGCGAATTGCCTTGCCGCCCTTGGAAGATCGTCCGAGGCAGATCCGGCTGCGCTGCTTTTGCCTGCTGCCACAGTCGGTGCTGTTCGCGCCATGCTCGAAGAGCGATCGGGAATCACCACCGGCGTACGCGTTGCCCGCAACGAATGCGCGGCGGCGCTCGATGCACTTCAGGCGGCACGCGAGCGGGTTGGGCACGAGAGGGGGGGTGCCCGAACCTGCCAGGGCAAGGCTGGCCTCGGCCTTGTCGAAAGCGCGAGCCAGCGGGCACCTAAAAGACCTCAGGATGGCCCGCGAGGCGGAGGACGCGAGCACGGTTCGATGGGAGGCGGCAAACGGCTCGCGGTCGGCGTGACGCACGTTGTGGAGCTTTTCGGCGCCGGTCGCACGGAGGAGGCGCGCAAGGTTCAGCTGGATGAGATCATTCCGTCGGCTGACCGCCTCGAGCGGCTGACGAACCAGCTGGTCAACATGGCCGAAGCCGACATGGTCGCGGCGATCGAAACGACCGAGGGGGCGTACGGCACTTCTCGACTGATCGTAGTTTCTTTTGCTGTGGGCAGCATCCTGCTGGCACTGGGGCTCGGCTACATCATCTCCTGGTCGTTGATCGAACCGGTCAAGAAGATCGAGACGCGTCTCAGCCAGATAGCGGCCGGCGATTTCGCCCAACAGGTCGCCGTCGCCAATCGGGACGAACTGGGAGCGCTTGCGGACAATGTCAACCAGACATCCGAGCGGCTAGGGAGACTCTATCAAGAGGTGCAGGCGCGCACGGCCGAGCTTGCTCGGTCGGTCGGCGAACTGGAGGCGCTCGGGGAAGTCAGCAAGGCGGTCAATTCGACGCTCGATCTCGCCACGGTGCTGCAGACGATCGTGGCCAAGGCGGTTCAACTGTCGGACACGGATGCGGGCACCATCTATGTGTTCAGCGGGACGAGACAACAATTCCGCCTGCGCGCGACCTTTGGGATGAACGACGAGCTGATTGCCGCGATGTCCGACCAGGCCATCGGGTTGAACGATTTGGGGATCAACGCCACAGGGCGCTGTGCGCCCGTCCAGTTTCCCGATCTCGGCACAGGAACGCCCTCTCACGTCCAGAAGATCGTGCTCGATGCCGGCTATCACAGCATCCTGGTGATCCCACTGCTCAGGCCGAACAAGATCGTCGGCGCGCTTGTCGTCAGGCGTCGCGAACCTGGTGAATTCGACAAGCAGGTCGTCGAGTTGATGGAAACGTTTGCCGCCCAATCGGTACTTGCCATTCAAAACGCGAAGCTGTTCCGTGAGATCGAGGAGAAAGGCCGGGAGCTGGAGGCAGCTAGCCGCCACAAGTCCCAGTTCCTCGCGAATATGAGCCACGAGCTCAGGACACCGCTCAATTCGGTCTTGGGCTTCACAGAACTGCTGGTCGACGGCATCTACGGCGAACTCCCGGACAAGGCTAAGACGACCGTCGCGCGCGTGCAGGCAAACGGTCGTCACCTCCTCGGGCTCATCAACGACGTACTCGACCTTTCCAAGATCGAAGCCGGGCAGCTCACGCTGGCGATCGAGGACTACTCCGTCGCGCAGATTGTTCGATCGACCGTTACGGCTGTAGAGCCGCTGGCACGAGCGAAGGGTCTTGAGCTTTCAACGACTGTTGCCGAGAACCTTCCAATCGGCCGCGGGGACGAACGCCGTTTGACGCAGGTCCTGCTCAATCTTGCAGGCAACGCCGTCAAGTTCACCGAAACGGGTGCGGTCGACATTCTTGCCGATGCGGTCGACGGGCACTTCGAGATGACCGTCCGAGACACCGGTCCCGGCATCGCGTCCAAGGACCAGGCTCTCATCTTCGAAGAATTCCAGCAGGTCGACAACAGCAGTACCAGGCAGAAGGGCGGTACGGGTCTTGGCCTGGCGATCTCGAAGCGCATCGTCGAAATGCATGGCGGAACCATCGACGTCGAGTCCGTGATCGGGTCAGGGTCGACATTCCGTCTGAAGGTACCAATCCGGGTAAATGAGGACGTGAGGGCCGCATGAGCAAACGAATCCTGATGGTGGAAGATACCGAGGACAACCGCCAGATCATCCGCGATCTCATTGCCACCACCGAATACGAACTGATCGAGGCGGCGGACGGCGCCGCCGGCATCGCTGCAGCCGGCGCGCACAAGCCAGATCTGATCCTTATGGACATTCAGCTCCCGGTGATTGACGGGTACGAAGCGGCTCGCCGCATCAAGGCCGAGCCGGCGCTCCGGCACATTCCGATTATCGCCGTCACCTCCTACGCGTTGTCGGGCGATGAGGCGAAGGCACTTGCCGCAGGCTGCGATGGCTACATTGCCAAGCCATTCAGTCCGCGCGAGCTGCTCGCAAAGATTCGGCAGTTCCTTTCCTGAAGGAGACAAGGTCTTGCATGATCCACCCCGCATTCTCGCGGTCGACGATACACAGGAAAACCTCGAGATCCTGCGCATGCGCCTCGAGGCGAATGGATACGATGTGGTGACTGCCGCTGATGGCGAAGAGGGGCTTGCGAAAGCACGCAGCCTCAGTCCGGACCTGATCCTGCTCGACATCATGATGCCGAAGCTGGATGGCATCAGTGTGGTGCGGATGCTCAAGCAGGACAGCTCCCTGCAGCCGATTCCGGTCATCCTCGTCACCGCGAAAGCCGACACGCGCGATGTGGTTGAGGGACTGGACGCCGGGGGCGACGACTATCTGACAAAGCCCTTCGAGCACAGGGCACTGTTGGCGCGAGTGCGCTCGATGCTGCGCCAGAAGGCGCTTCACGACACCGTCGCGAGCCAGTCCAAACGCCTTGAGGACCAAGCCGCGCAACTCTCCGACTGGAACCGCTCGCTCGAGCAAACCGTGGCTGGGCAGGTGACGGAGCTCGAGCGAATGGCGCGGCTCAGGCGGTTCCTTCCCGAGCAGGTCGCCGACCTCATCGTTGCGGCGGGCAATGGAGACGCGCTCTTGCAGAGCCACCGTCGCGAGGTGACCGTTGTTTTTTGCGATTTGCGCGGCTTTACTGCCTTCGCAGAGACCGCCGAGCCCGAAGAGGTCATGACAGTTCTTGCCGAGTATCATTCCTGTCTCGGTGAACAAATCGTCCGCCACGAGGGAACTCTAGAGTATCCGTCTTGGTCAAGGAAGGGATGGCGACCATTTCCGGTCGTCCCTGATGAGGGCGTTAGCGAGAACGACGAGCTTTCTCATGATGGCGGTTAT
>NZ_JAMYPA010000034.1:0-48576 GCF_040320105.1 Mesorhizobium sp. M0778
AAAATAATGCTGAGCAAATCCCATCCGCGAAAGCTGGATCCCGCGGATTTCAAGCAGTGCAGCCGCGTTCCTTCACATTATGGGCTGCTGCGGATAACTAAAGGTGCTGCGCGAGGACAACCGCGCGATCTTCCGTGCCGCCAGCCTTGCCTCAAAAGCCGCCGATTTCCTGCTTGGCTTTAAGGACGATGCCAAAAGCGAGGCGCAGGAAGGGATTGCGGCATGACGATGCTCGATCCGCAACTGACCGCGACCGAGCCGACGCCGCAAGGCGAGCAGATGCTCATTCCCGGCGTCCGGCCGATCACCACGCGCGATCGGCTCACCCTCCTGATGGACGCGCCGATGTGTCCGCGCGCGGCGCAAAAGCCGCTCGATATCGGCCTCTTCGATGAAGCCAGCAGAAATCAACTCGACCTGTTCTGACAAGGAGTCTTTCCATGATCCTGATCACCGATCCACTGCGCGCACGACTGCTCGCCAATGGCGCCGCCGACGCCGACATCGACCATTTTCCCGTTGTGAAACTGTTTAATCCGACAGGTGCCGCAACGTGGCTTTTGAGCGAACTCAACGCCGATGGCGACACGCTGTTCGGCCTTTGCGATCTCGGCTTCGGCTTCCCCGAACTCGGCAGCGTCAGCCTGGCCGAGCTTGCATCCGTAAAAGGTCCGCTTGGCCTCGGCATCGAGCGCGACCTGCATTTCCAGGCGCGCTTTACGCTCTCCGTCTATGCCGAAGCCGCCCGCATTTGCGGCCACATCACCGAGGCCGAGCGACTTCTGCGGCAGGCAGCAGACGCCCTGTCAAAGCCCCATTCCGAGCTTCTGCCCGACACGGCGGAACAGCAGCGCCGATAGGCGCAAAAACCGTCCCGCCGCGCCGGCCTTCGGCCTCTGCGGCGGGACAACCTCAACCAAAGCGAAGGAGAGTAACCATGCAGCTTGCCCACATCCCCTTGGCAGATCAATATTTCCGCGCTCAACATGCTCTATGGAAAACGCGCGCCCGACATATCCGACATCCTGCCGTCAGTGCGTGCGCGCGGCCTGCTGGTGCCTCTCCTTGTGCGGCCCAAACGGCCAGCCGGAAACCTTCGAGATCGTCGCCGGCAGGCGGCGCTATTTCGCCGCCAAATCGCTTGCCGACGAGCGCGGCGAAGGCGATCCCTTGCCCTGCGCCATCATGGAGGACGGTGATGACGCCGATGCGCTGGAAGCCTCGCTGATCGAAAACCTCGCCCGCCTTGATCCTGACGAAGTATCGCAATGGGAGACGTTTTCGCGGCTCGTCAGGCAAGGCCGCACCGTTCCAGACATGGCTGCGACCTTCGGCATCACTGACCTGAAGGTCAAACGCATTCTGGCGCTTGGCGACCTCTTGCCCAAAATCCGCGAAGCCTATCGCCGCGAGGAGATCGACGCCGAGACGGTGCGCCATCTCACCATGGCGTCCAAGGCGCAGCAGAAGGACTGGCTGGCACTCTGTGCCGATCCAGATCAATACGCGCCGCGTGGCTTTCAATTGAAGCAATGGCTGTTCGGCGGCCAGTCGATTCCCACCAAGGTGGCGCTGTTTGCCATCGAGGAGTATCCCGGCCTGATCACCTCGGACCTGTTCGGCGAGGACAGCTATTTCGCCGATGCCGACCTGTTCTGGCAAAAGCAGAACGAAACGATTGCCGCCAGACGCGACACCTATCTTAACGACGGCTGGAGCGAGGTGGTGCTGCTGGAGCCGGGCCAATATTTCCACGCATGGGACCACAAGAAGACCCCGAAGAAGAAGGGCGGCAAGGTCGTCATCACTGTCTCGCATCGCGGCGAGGTCGAGTGTCACGAGGGCTGGCTGTCACGCAAGGAAGCGCGCCGCGCCCGCGAGGGCGGCGACCAAGAAGAAACAGCCGCCAAGCCGCCGCGCCCCGAACTCACCGGCCCGATGCAGAACTATGTCGATCTGCATCGCCATGCTGCCGTGCGCGCGGCCATGCTCGACCATCCCGCCGTGGCGCTGCGACTCGTGGTGGCGCACGCCATCACCGGTTCCGGCTTGTGGCTGGTGCGCCGTGAGCCACAGCGCGCGGCCAACGAGACGGTGACTGCCAGCCTTGCCGGCTGCAAGGCTGAAGCTGCATTCGGCAAAAAACGGCGCGAAGTGTTGGCCCTGCTCGGATCACCGGATGAGGATGGCGTGGTCGCCGGCGGCGATGGCGACGCCTTTGCTATCGCCGGCGTGTTCGCGCGCCTCTTGGCGCTCTGCGACGACGATGTCATGCGCGTTCTCACCCTTGTCATGGCCGAGACGCTTGCAGCCGGCAGCGCCGTCATCGAGGCGCTCGGCAACCATCTGAACGTCGATATGGGCACATGGTGGCAACCGGACCATGCCTTCTTCGACCTCTTGCGCGATAAGGAAATCGCCAATTCGATGCTGGCCGACGTCGGCGGCAAGCTGGTCGCGGATGGCAATGTCGCCGAGAAGGTCCAGACGCAAAAGAAGATCATCCGCGACTTCCTGGCGGGCGAGAATGGCCGCCAGAAGGTCGAGACCTGGCTGCCGCGCTGGATGGAATTCCCGGCCGAAAGCTACACCAGCCGCGGCGGCTTCCGCACCGCCGATCAGTGGGCACAAATGCAGCCGCTGTTCGTGCGCGAATGAACCGATCAGCCTCAAGCGGCGGTTCTTTCGAGTGCCGCCGCTCAGGTCGCGCGCGCCGCTCCGGGCCGCACCGGTTGCCGATTGGTCGTCTTGTCGAGCCAGTGCCGCGCGCGAGAAATCCCGACGCCAACTCGCGCCGATCTCGGCAGCCCTGCACCACGCCGGGTTTGCTTGCCGAGGCGCCAGGCGCATGGGGCCAATTGTCCGATCCGGTTCCCGAGAGAGCCCGCGCAGCCAGCCCCCTGCATTGCCGCACGCTCTTGTGCCACCGATCGCGCCACCTGTCTCCATGTGTCTCAGGGACCATTCCCCTGCGGCTGGCTTGACGACCTATGGGCGGATCCGGCCCGCCCGAAACCCTCGCCAGCAGCTTTTTTCCCCGCCGCCTGCGGCGGCTTCCTCGCGCCGCTTCGCTTCAAAAAAGCTGCCCGCTCGGGTCCTCCGCTATCGCTGCGGCCGTCCCGGTTCCGGCGGTCCGGACGCGCCCATCACGGTTCGCCATCGCAGGGGAATGGTCCCCGGCGAGCACCAAAAGGAGACTGAAAATGACCGCGATCGGATACGTCACCAAACAGGAAAACGGCGGCTACAAGGGCCAGCTCAAGACGCTCAGCGTGCGCGCCGACATCGACATCGTGCCCAATCAGGCAAAGAGCGCCGACACCCATCCCGACTTCCGGGTGCTGACGCAAGGGGTCGAAGTAGGGGCCGGCTGGATCCGCACCGGCGAGACCTCCGGCAAGGACTATGTGAGCCTGTCGATTGCCGCCCCGGAGTTCGGCCCGCGCAAGCTCTACGCCAATCTCGGCCGCGCCGCCGGCCAGGATGACGACGACACATACGCCATCATCTGGAACCCCGTCGACTGAACCGCCAGCCTCGAGCCCCGCGCCGCAACCGGCGCGGGGCTCTTCTCAAAAAGGGGCGGCGAAAACTCGCCCCCCACTCTTCGCCCGTCCCCAAAACGATCTCGCTCGCCGATCCTCGCCTTCGCTTCTCCGTAGCGAAACGAGGATCATCATGGACGACGAAAACGAACGCGCGGCCCGTGCCAAGAAGGGCAGTCCGTTTCTCAACACCGCGCAGGCCGCCTTCTATATCGGGCTGTCCCAGCGCACGCTGGAGAAGATGCGGCTCAAAGGCGGTGGCCCGCAATTCCGCAAGCACGGCCGCTATGTTCGGTATCACATCGACGAGCTCGACGACTGGTCGAAAGGGCGCGCGCAGGAGACCAGGCCCGAGGATGGCGGCCACGATTCCGGCTCGGCCGGTGCGGGAGGCCGCTCATGAGCCGGCCTCCCACTATCCGTCTGATCGGCAGCCATCTGCGGCGCATTCGGGCGCGCAAGACGATCGCCCTGGCCACAATAGGCCTCGGCCTGATCGGCTTCGCCGCTTTCGACAACCCATCGCCCTGGCTGGTCTGGAACGCCTCGGCCAGTGCGCCGGTCGGCCTCTATCGCGTCGCGTCCGGATCACCGGCTCGTGGCGATCTGGTGCTCGTCCGCCCGCCAAAACCGGTCGCCGATCTCGCCGCCGAACGCTTCTATCTGCCCAGCAACGTGCCGCTGGTCAAGCGCCTTGCCGCGCTGCCTGGCGAGCATGTCTGCGCCTTCGGCGGCGCCATCATCATCGGCGGCGAGATCGTCGCGCGCCGGCTGGCAACCGACACGCAGCACCGTCCGCTGCCTTGGTGGAATGCCTGCCGCAAGCTCGCCGCCGACGAGGTTTTCCTGCTCGGCAACGATAGAAACCACTCCTTCGACAGCCGCTATTTCGGGCCGGTGCCGGCCGAAAATATTGTCGGGGGGCTGGTGCCGCTATGGACCGAGTAACCCTCCTGATGCTGGGCATGGTCGCCATAGCGCCATGCGCCTGTTCCGCCGCGACCGACGCTCAGCCGGCCGCCATCTCCCCTGGTCCGCAGCTGGCAAGATGGCAGCCCTTCGTAGCCGAAGCAAGCCGGCGTTTCAGCATTCCACAGCCCTGGATTTATGCCGTCATGGATGCCGAAAGCCGAGGG
The DNA here is from genome assembly GCF_040320105.1 of Mesorhizobium sp. M0778. Lineage (NCBI taxonomy): Bacteria > Pseudomonadati > Pseudomonadota > Alphaproteobacteria > Hyphomicrobiales > Phyllobacteriaceae > Mesorhizobium > Mesorhizobium sp. M0778. Next base: position 4,682 of record NZ_JAMYPA010000034.1, read on the forward strand.
CAGACAATGCTGGACGGACGGCCGATCGCCTCACACGCCGGCGCCGTTGGCCTCATGCAGGTGATGCCCGGCACCTACGAGGAGATGCGCGCAGAGCTTGGCCTGGGGGCCGCTCCGCACGATCCTCGCGACAATATTCTGGCAGGCACAGCCTATCTGCGCGCCATGTATGACCGCTTCGGCTTTCCCGGCCTGTTTGCCGCCTATAACGCTGGGCCGGAGCGCTACGAACAGCATTTGCAGCGTGGGCGACCGCTGCCCAGCGAGACGGTTTCGTATCTGGAAGAGCTCAAGGCGGCGGGGATTTCGGCCGCCGACATGGACGCGTTCACCGGCAAATCCCGTTCCGGAAAAGCGCCGGAAATCCCGTCCGGGCAGTCGCTGTTTTTCCTGCGAAACGGTGTTTCCGCGACCGATCCGAATGGCCAAATCGTGGTGCCGCTCGGATCGGAGCGAGCAAGGTCAGGCCGGCCGGATCGCAGGTGAGGGCAGGGGTACCGTGGGTCGGGCGGGGCAGGGAGGCATGGAGGCAGGTCCGCGGAAGGCAAGATAAAGGCATCGCCTCCTGGAGGCGGCGAAGTCTTTGTCTGCACATCGTTTTTCACGGAGGCTGCCTTCAGCGTCAGGAGAGCTGCTGCCGACAAGCCTCTGATTTTGCTTAAGATTACTAGGAGGCTCAATGCAGGATGAAGAGTTCAAGCCGAGCCTGGGCAAAATCGGATCGCGCGGCTCGAAGGCAGGCAAGCGTTTCGCCGGCCAGATCCGCGCCGCGATCAACCGAGCCGGCGGCGGCAGCGGTCGCCTTGGCCGCTTCATCGGAAGCCGGGCGGGGCGCGGCGGGGCTGCTGCCGCCGTTCTCAGAGCGCGCGACCCCCACGCGGCGTTTCGGCAGCGGCGCGCCGTCGTCAAGGCGCGTATCGTCAAGCTGGCCGGCAAGGGTGTTGACGGGGCAAGTGCACACCTTCGCTACCTCCAGCGCGACGGCGTGACCCGCGAAGGCGAGCCTGGCGAGCTCTATAGCGCCGACAGCGACCGCGTCGATGGCAAGGCCTTCATCGATCGTGCCTATGGCGACCGGCATCAGTTCCGCTTCATCGTCGCACCTGAAGACGGCATCGAGTATGATGACCTGAAGCCGCTCACGCGGCGCCTCATGGCGCAGATGGAAGAAGACCTCGGCACCAGGCTCGACTGGGTGGCCGTCGATCATTTCAACACTGGTCATCCGCATATCCATATTATCGTCCGCGGCAGGGACGACCGCGGCGAAAACCTCGTCATCGCGCGGGACTACATCTCGTCTGGAATCCGTGAACGGGCGGCCGAGCTGGCCAGCCTCGACCTTGGCCCGAGAACGGACCGCGAGATCGAGCAACGCCTGCGCCAGGAAATGGAGCGGGAACGCTTCACCAGCATCGATCGGCAGCTGCTCCGCATGCGCGACCATGAGGGGCATGTCTCACCGGCCAGCCGAGACACGTTTCGCCAGACGCTGCACCAGGGCCGCCTGCGCAAGCTCGAGCGGATGGGTCTGGCTGAGGAAGTCGGCTCGGGCCGCTGGCGCCTTGATGGCGAGCTTGAAGCGACGCTGCGCCGCATCGGCGAGCGGGGCGACATCATCAAGACCATGCACCGCGAACTGACCGGCAAGGGGCTCGCCCGCAGTGCCGCCGACTATGTTGTCCATGATCGGTCTGCAGAGCAGCTGCAGCCTGTCGTCGGCCGCATCGTTGCGCGCGGCCTGGCCGACGAAATCACTGACCGCCATTACCTCGTCGTCGACGGCGTGGACGGCAAAAGCCACTATGTTGATATCGGCAAAGGCGAGGCCACCGAACCAACGCCAGAGGGCTGCATAGTGCGGGTCACGCCGAGAGACACCGGGCCAAGGCAAGTCGACCGCACAATTGCCGAGGTCGCCACGGCCCATGACGGGCGCTACAGCATCGATATCCATCTCAAGCATGACCCGTCGGCCACCGAACGCTTTGCCGAAACGCACGTGCGGCGACTGGAGGCGATCCGCCGGGCGACCGGTCGTGTCGAGCGCGAGCCGGACGGTACATGGACTATCGCGCCGGACCATCTCGACCGCGTCGCGGGCTACGAGCGTCAGCGAGCGAGGGCCGAGCCTGTTGTCGTCGACAAGCTCTCATCAATGCTGCTGGAGAGCCAAGTCAGCTTCGACGGCGCCACCTGGATCGACCAGGAGCTCGTATCAGCTCATCCTGAGCCCTTGCGCGACTCTGGCTTCGGTCGCGAAGTACGTCAGGTCCAGGCCCGTCGACAGCAGTGGCTGATCGCGCAAGGTCTCGCGCATGAAGCGCAGGATCGGGTCGTCTATCGCGCGAACATGCTTTCGATTCTGCGCCAACGCGAGTTGAACCGCGTGGCCGGTCAACTGTCTGACGAACTCGGTCTGCCCTATTCTGAAGCCCAGAGTGGAGATCGAATAGAAGGCACGCTCCGCCGCTCCGTCGAGCTCGCCGGCGGAAAATACGCTGTCATCGAGAAATCGCGCGAGTTCACGCTGGTACCATGGAGGCCAGTGCTTGATCGGCATATTGGCAAGGAGGTGTCTGGTGTCATAGGTGGGGAGGGGATTTCATGGACCATCGGCCGGCAGAGAAGCGGGCCAAGCATTTCGTGACATGGCTACACAACTTCTTTTGCCCGCGTTGAACGGGTACTCAGTCCGGACGGAGTTCGCCTGCTAATTGCCCGCGGCATTGATTTGGCGAGGGATAAATGGCTGGTCGTGCAAGACTTATCGTTCGCTCTACAACAAGCGCCGCGATCGTTCATCGTCTTCCATGATTCTGAGCCAAAACCCTCCTGCGCCACCACGGTACTCTTCCCGATGCCACGGAAGCCGCGCCGACGACGGCGGTGCCGGCCTGGTTGCGCAGGGCTGCCCCCGACCCAAACAGTTGCGGCGCATTGAGGACATTGCAATCACTGCCGGTGCGGCCACCGGCGCGCTCGATGAGATGGTCCCCAGCTAGAGAGGTGGGCTGGCGCCTGGTGACAGCGCCTACGGCTTTCGGCGGCCGCGGTACGGCGAAGCAGGCTCGCGGCGTCGAGGATGAAGCCGCACTTCGCGATGTTCTTTGCTCACACGACCGGGAGACAAGGTCGGCCCCGCGGGCCGGATGCTGTTGGCCGGGCGTGAACTGGCAGCCCATCCCGCTGAGGATCTTCTAACGGGAGAAACCTCGCTGCGGTGGGGAAGATTTCGGTCGTCGCCCGCGACGACGAGGCGGTCAGCGACCTGGCCAGACGAGCTTCGGCAGCTTTCGGCTGCGGCATGTTGACGTGCGCGATCATGGCCGCCGAATGAGATCGCTTCGAACGCACCGTCGGATGCTGGCTCGCCGACGCTTTACTGGCGCAGCGCCTGGGTGGGGCCATGCGGTGCCGCTACTGGGCACCGAGGCAGCTTTGGGCATGAGACCCGATCAATCGCGCCGGGCCGCGACGGTCATTGCGGCATCTGGAGTCGAGGCCGGGTCAGACCGGGGGAAAAAACTGCTCGTCGCGTAGGAGCCCCCGCGTTGCGCGCCGTCGATCTTTCCGCCCAACTCGGCGCCGCGCGGACCGGGGCTTGCCATTGCCCCGAAACTGAGGCCAAGGCGACGGACCCGCCCTGCGTATACCGACGCCCGCCGCGCCGCCGTCGGCGGAAACGAGCGAGCCGTGGGCCTCACACAATCTGAGGTGCTGGTGACGATGTGCATCGCCTACTTCCATCCGCACTCCTACCCACGAGCTCACCCGTGCGCCCGCGGTGCTGCGAACCCGCCGACGAATATTTGGCAGAAGCCGGAGTGGGCGCTCAGCCGCGACGATTTTTTTGGCCTTGACCGGGCCGGGCGGCGCGACCCGAGCGTCGGGACAAAAAGCCGGGAAGGGGAGGGCACCAGCCCGGTTGAAGCCAAGGGCATGATGATGTGAGGACGATCTGCTGGCAAGAATTTGCGGAGATCGATGCTGTCCTGGCGCGCTCGTCGAAGATTCTGAGCGGCGCCGACGTGGCTGCTCGAGGGAGAACAGTTCACTGCGTGACCGGCCGGACCTGATTGCGATCTCGATTGGAATAAAGAAGACGACGGGCCGAATGGCAGGATTGATCGCCAAGATGCGCGATCTGCCGGCTGTCCTGCGCGCGTGCGGGAGTCGCCACCATGAACTTTACGACAAAATTGCCGGCACAGGCCGATTTCAAGAAGGTGTTGCTCGATGCCATCAGGAGGCGATCGCACGCAGCGGATGCTGGCCAAGCTGACCGGCGCGTCGTGAGATGTTGCCCGTCGGATGGTGACGCTTTAGATCAGGCGGATCTCCACCCAGTCGCCGCGCAGGTCGAACCCAGCGATTTTGTGGCACGCGCTCGAAAGGTGCTGCGCCGCGGGAATTGCCGCCTCATCCATGCACTGCAAGAGTCGCGAAAGGACGGTGACCCCCGAAGCAAAGTCCTATCCGTGGGCAGTCACGTGCCTGATGCGCATGTATTCATCGTGCGCATGCTTTCCATAAACACAATCGATTTTACCGACCAAAGAGAATAGCGGATACCATCCGTTTTCTTGAGGAAGGCTTATTGACCGACCGGCGCCGCTTGACCATTCGAAACCAATCGAAGTTGGCCGGCGCGAGCCTGAGTTCCGGTTGATCCACATTCCAGGCGGCGGCACTGCCGCTATTTAGGCGATGAGGACGAAGTTCAATGGAAATATTGCGGCCTTCTAGCCCAGAACAGGCCTGTTCCGCTTGTGTCGTGCTGCGGCCCTCCATCCTCTCCATTACCGGCTGGATTGGGATGCGACAATCCAGAATGGGATCCGAAGATGCCCTGCGTGAACCACTCTAGAAGCAAAGTGGGAGCAGTAACGGCAGGATATCGGCTGGAGGTCTGATGCTTAATCACAAAACAGTCGGTTCGAAGGGGCGAGACTCGCGCCCAGAAGCGGCAAAGGCCCGAGACCTAAGCTTCGATTTCGCCAAAGGCGTACTCATTATCTTGGTGATAGTTGGGCATCTATTGCAATATGTTGTCTATCGAGGCACTGACGCCTTTTGGCTGTCGCCATATTTTAAGTCAATCTACATGTTTCATATGCCTCTCTTTATGGCGATAAGTGGATATCTTTCTTCGGGAGCGATTCTGCGCAAATCGTTCCATCAAGGCGTCAGTGATCGAGCAATGCAACTAGTATTGCCCATGCTTTTTCGGTGTGCGTTGATTTGGATATCGAAGGCCGCCGTAATGTCTTCGGCGAACAGTTTAACCAGTGGAATGTTGGATTTTTTTAGGGAGTTCATTGGCACATACTGGTTCATCTGGGCAGCTTTCGCGTCCTTCGTCCTTATTAAGTTGCTCACGACATTCAATGGCTCGTCGGTGTGGATCATAGGCGCATCTGCAATTGCGATCGCATTCGCGTCCGTCCCGTGGTCAATAACCCCGTTGGTACGATACACATACCCATTCTTTTGTTTGGGGTTCTTGTTTGCGCAGCCGATCGGATGGCAGCAGCTAGCATCAGGCGCTACAAGGCTATTTTTGTGGTGTTACTTTCTATGGCTGTGTTCATGTGCTTTCTTGCTTGGGGAAAGGAGACGTACGTCTACAACAATCTCGTTTTGATCTGCGATGCACAGTCGGCAAAACAAGTGTTGCTGATGTTCGCTGGCTCGGTAGCAACTTCTGCAGTGGCGATGCAGCTTATATTCCTATGCTGGAGAGTTGGCTATTCAACTCGCGTAGCTCGCTTTGTCGCGGTGGAGCTTGGTCAGAGCACACTGCTGCTTTACCTGCTTCAGGGTGCCGTGTTTCGCTTCATGGATCTAATACCGTTCGGAGAGCTTTGGGATCTCACGAGCAGAATCGAGTTCGCCACTTTGCTTGGTGCGGCGATTGTTGTCACAGCGATGACAATTCGCAGGATTGTGCGCCACCACCTTGGATATGTGTCGCGGAGCTATGCATAATTTATGATGTGACTGCCGACAGTTGGCATTGAAATCATTGGCGAGCCATGCCGGCGTGGCGTTCCCCTCACGGATCACTTGATCCGCCGCCCGAAGTAAGGCGTGCCTGTAGGCCGGGATCGGTCCCGAATGCTCGTAGGACGGCAATTCGCTCGGGAGCCCGATCAGATTTGAAGCTCCGCGACCGTCTGGCGCCGAGCGCAGCCAATAGAAGCGCTTCTGACCAATCGTCGCGTTCATCTCCAGGAAGCCCGCCTAGCAGGTTGTGACCACTGCTGTGGCAATGCAGCAGTCCTGGATGTTGCATCAAATAAGTCCAAGATGCCCCGGGTGCGCTTCCACCGCACCACCGGGACCTTCGCTGCAGCTAAACGCAGAAAATTCAGGCGCGTGCTGAAGCATCGTGAAAAATTCATGGATTATGTCAGCTGATAAAATGACCCGATCCAATTTCAGTCGATCAATCAGCGCCCTTCGTCGGGGCTGTCGGTCCGCATCGCGCCTGACGGCGGCGCTATGCTGGTGCCCCTACGGCCGCCCTGTTGAACCGCTTTCTCCAGCACCGAACCGCTCGCCGCGATGCAGGGGGACAGGCGACCTGAACCCCTGCCCAAGCCGATCTGATGGCAGAGGCGGTGGGGCTGGACATGGGCCCGTGGTGGACATACGTGCCACACAAATCCTCATGCTCGCCTAACCGGCCGCAACGTATGGCGATCCGGGCAGACCCGACGAAAGAAGGAGTAGGTCTCGGCCATTCCCGTGTCCGAACCCGAACCCAGAAAAGTTACTGGTTTCCTTACGGGCGCGATACAAAGGGGACAGGCTGGACTTGGCTGCCGGGGGCGGGGCTTGTCGACCGCTCGATCGAAAGTGAGAGACGAGGAGGAGAATCACCGACCTGCAGAGCGGCAAGGCGCTCGCCTACCTCCCTGTCAGTCACCGTTAGCCGATGGTTTAGACGAAGATAGTCCGTCCATGTCGGCGTGCGGAATGTCTCGGTCCAAAGAGTCGAGTTCTGAAGATCGCGCTGGAGGGTCCAGTCCCGCGCACCGGCACGGCTCTGTACGCGCCGCCTTTCGCGCATGCAGCTCAGAAATTCCTCGATATTCTCCTCGGGTATCGAGTACTCCACCTTGATCACGATCGGGCCGCTCCTGGGCTTCAAATCGAGGGCCAGTTCTGGTGGCCTGAAGTCGAAGGCCCCTTGATCCGATTCCTCCCATAGCCGTACCGGCAATAGCTTTCCCACAGCTGCAACCAGCAACAGCGCCGCTGCAGCACCTTCCAAAGCCCACGTCAGGGAATAGTACTGCGCGACAGCACCCCAGATCCAGCTGCCCGCTGCCATGCCGCCGTAGGTCAGGGCGTAATAGATCGACAGGGTGCGACCAACGACCCACCTTGGGCTTGCCAACTGCACACACACGTCGGTTCCGGTCCAGGTGACAACCCAGCCTGCGCCAGCGATTGCAAGCGCGATCGCTGCTACAGCCACCGATGATGTGAGAGCCAGTAAAAGGCAACACGTTGCGCAAGCAACGGACGCGAGCGTGATCAATCGATTTTGGGACGTGATGCGTCTCAAGTAGCTATTGCCAATGCCCGCGATGAAGGCGCCTGTGCCGAAGCCGGCCAACAGGACGCCGTAAACAATTGGCCCCCCCGCCAGTTGGTCGCGAACTAGGAGGGGGAGCAGAGCAAGGATCGAGATGCTTGACAGCCCGAACAGGGTTGCACGCACGATCGCCACTCTGATCTCCGAGGAGATTGCCGTGAAGCGCATGCCATCATGAATGGCCGTCGTCATCCGCTCGCGCGGAAGAGGCGAAGAGCGAACTTGCCACTTGGAGCGCAGCACAGCGCTCAACGGGACCAGGTCGGTCAGCGCAGCGAAGGCGAAAGCCGTAAGGGGGCCCAGCAAAGCCAAAATTACACCGCCCAGCGCCGGTCCTATGCTCCGAACCACGTTGTACCCCACCGACATCAGCGTCACTGCAGCGGGTATGTCGCGCTTTTCCAGGATGTCGCCGACCGAGGCGTGCCAGGCTGGATCATTCAAGGCAAAGCCGCATCCCGCCAAGAAACTCAGTCCCAAGATCAGCCATGGACTGACAAAGCCCAGTCCAACAGAGAGAGCCAGCGCCGTGGATGCCAGTGCGATCAGGCAATGTCCGGCAAGCATCACGCCGCGGCGGCTGAAGCTGTCTGCAATCGCTCCAGCAAGGATCGACAAGAAGAAGGCGGGCAGTGTCGATGCAGCCTGCACGAGCGCAACCATCAGATCGGAGGCTGAAATCGTTGCCATAAGCCAGCTTATAGCCACGCTCTGCACCAGCCAGCCAAGGCTGGATATCTGCGTGGCTGTCCAGATCGAACGAAAGACCGGATTCTGAAGAGGAATCAGTGTGTTTGCTGCAAAGGGCGGGGAATCTTGACGCCGCATGACTTCTCACCTCCACCACGTAGTTCTTTCGCTCACTCACTTGCTGACAGCGGTGCGCTTACGCACAGCTGCGTCACAACCAAGTTCCGATATCGCGCTCGCAACAAAGTAAACAAAGTAGATGTCGCATCCACGGTGCTGATGCGCGATGAGTGTGCCAGTTGGGCGTCAGCTGGTCTGGGTCGCGCAGCCCGATGGGGTGCGGTCTGCCCTGCGACTCTTGGCCTTGTACGGTGCTACCGCCCCGATGGCCGGGTTGTCAAACTGCCACGGTGCTAGCAGCGCCCATCCCATCCTGACAGGCATGAGCATACGACGCAGCGCATCGCTGGTATCGGAGGCGGGTGCAAGATCAAAGGTGGCATCGTCTTGACAAGCACGAGCTGGTGGACGCCTTTGCCCGACCTATCTCATCGGCGATTTATGGGGCCCTCGTTGGTCTATGCACAAAAAAACATAATACGCTTGAAAAGACGTTTCGGGCCGGTGCCGGGGCCGAGGAAGGGGCTGAAGCCTTCACCATCGTCATCCCGCCGCCGAACGTCACCGGCTCGCTGCATATGGGCCACGCGCTCAACAACACGCTGCAGGACATTCTGGTGCGCTTCGAGCGCATGCGCGGCAAGAACGTTCTTTGGCAACCAGGCATGGACCATGCCGGCATCGCCACGCAGATGGTGGTCGAGCGCCAGCTTATAGAAAAGCAGATTCACCGCCGCGACCTGACGCGCGATGAGTTCATCGACAACGTGTGGGAATGGAAGGCAGAATCCGGCGGCGCCATCCTCAACCAGCTGAAGCGGCTCGGGGCCTCGGCCGACTGGAGCGGAGAACGTTTCACCATGGACGAGGGCCTATCTAAGGCGGTGCTCGAAGTGTTCGTGACGCTCTACAAGGAAGGCCTGATCTACAAGGACAAGCGCTGTCAACTGGGACCCGAAGCTCTTGACCGCGATTTCCGACCTGGAGGTCGAACAGCAGGAGGTCAACGGCAACCTCTGGCATTTCCGCTACCCCGTCGAGGGCGAGGTTTTCGATCCGGAAAATCCTAAAACCTTCATCACCATGGCGACGACACGCCCCGAGACGATGCTGGGCGATACGGCGGTGGCGGTGCATCCCGACGACGAGCGTTTTCGGCATCTGGTCGGCAAGAACCTCATCCTGCCGATCGTCGGCCGCAAGATCCCGGTGGTGGCGGACGAGTATTCCGATCCCGAAAAAGGCAGCGGTGCGGTCAAGATCACGCCGGCGCATGACTTCAACGATTTCGAGGTCGGCAAGCGCCACCGGCTGCCGGCGGTCAACATCCTCACCGTCAATGCGGCGGTGAGCCTCAAGGACAATGAGGACTTTCTGGCCGGACTGGAGGTGACGCCGTAGCGCCATGCGGTCCGGGACGAGCTCGACGGTCTCGACCGTTTCGTCGCGCGCAAGAAGATCGCCGAGCTGATGCAGACCGGCGGTTTCCTCGAAAAGGTCGAGCCGCATCGCCAGACCTGAAGCGGCGGTTACGGCGATCCTGAACAAGGTGCGGTCTCTCCGCGCCAACGCATCCGACACGGAGATTTTCGATCGAAATCTAAGCATGGTCGAAGATGCTTTGCCTGATCTAGGCGCCCAACCGTAGCAGGCCGCATTGCTGCGCCAGCCGCCACGTAAAGCGCTGCCAGAGTTCTTGCACCCGCGTCATTCGGCTGCCGCTTTGAAGGTTCCGCCTAGGGCCTGCATCAGATCATCGACAATGTCCTGAGGATGCTCAAGTCCCACTGACATTCGCAGTAATCCGCCTGGCGCCTTGGACTTGGCACCCTCGACGGATGCGCGATGCTCAATCAGAGAGTGCGTCCCGCCAAGGCTTGTCGCCCGGGCAACAACCTCGAGGCGGCCGGCCACGGCCATCGCAGCATCGGCTCCGCCTTTGACGATAAAGGATAGCATCGCTCCGTAATGGCTCATTTGCCGCTTAGCGAGATCGTGTCCCGGATCATTTTGCAGGCCCGGAAAAAGTACTTTTTCGACACGCGGATGAGACGCCAAAGCCTCAGCAACCTTCTGCGCGCCTTCGCAATGCGCGCGCATGCGTACCGACAATGTCTGCAGGCCCCGCAATGCCAGCCAACAGTCGAATGGCGCTGCGACGCTGCCCTTGTGTCTCTGGACCATCCGCAGTGGGCGACCGAGGGGTGACGAGTGCGGGACAATGACGACGCCCGCCATCAAGTCCGAGTGGCCGCCGATGTACTTTGTCGCCGAGTGCATGACCGCGTCCGCCCCAACTTCGAGGGGCCGTTGAAGCACTGGAGTTGCCCACGTGTTGTCCACTACTGCCAAGGCGCCAGCCTCGTGCGCGATTTTGCAGATGGCCGAAATGTCGACAACGCGGATCATCGGGTTTGACGGCGTCTCAACCCAGACGAGGCCAGTCCGCTTCGATGTGACCGCGGCGCGCACGGCATCCAGATCGCGCATGTCGACGGCCGCAAAGTCGAAGCGAGACCCAATGTCGGTCTCGTCAATCAGCGAACGAATGCCGAAATACATGTCATCCGGCAGAACGATCCGACCCGTCGACGGATGGCTCTCAAAGACTGCAGCGATTGCAGCCATGCCCGACGCGAAGGCAATGCCATCTTCTCCGCCCTCGAGCGCGGCCATGGCCATTTCGAACGCGTTGCGTGTCGGATTTCCATCCCGGGTGTATTCGAATCCGGAAGGAAACGAGCCGTCGACGCTACGTTGGAACGTCGTGCTGGTGTTCAGCGGCAGGGACACCGCCCCCGTGGAAGCGTCGACAGCTCGGCCGCAATGGATCGCCTTTGTTTCAAAACGCATCGGTCATTTCCTCGCTAACGGGGCAGTTGCACAATTTCAGGCCGGTCATTATATTGACCGTAATAAGTGAGCCGAGGCACTAAGTCAATATAATGACCGATGTTACGACAGCGTTAGACCCCGAGCGGGTGCTTGGCCAAGCGATAGCGGTTCGGATCCGACAATTGAGGCGCGACCAAAACCTGACCCTGGATCGACTGGCAAAACTGAGCGGCTTATCCAAGGGAACCGTCGTCACGCTGGAGCAAGGCAAGGCGAACCCCAGCATCGGCATACTTTGCCGACTGGGGGCGGCGTTTTCGCTTTCGGTGGCCGATTTGTTGAATGACCATCCTTCCACAGTTCGCCTTCCTATTGAGCGGACAGAGACGAGGACGCTTTGGACAAGCGCTAAAGGAAGCTTTGCACAACTTCATTCATCGATCTCGGGACGAACGATGTTCGAACTGTGGAGCTGGGCCATTATGCCGGGCGACGTGTTTTCCGCAGATGCTCATAGTCCGGATACGCGCGAGCTGATCTCGGTGACTCAGGGGTCCCTAAGTGTCGTGGTGGGTACCCACGCAGTAATTTTGAGCCAAGGCGAGAGTGTGCGGCTTGTCACTGACCAACCGCACTCATACGCGGCGGCATCTGATCTGCCTGCCCACTTCTCGATGGCAGTCCTTGAGCGTGGTGGACAGCGAGATCCGGGGCCCTCTTCGCCGGCAACGAAGATGCCCGGGCCCGTTCCGCAAGACACCGCCGCTCGCTAACGACCGCCCATTCGCGACAGGAGATCCACCATTGTACGTTCCGCCCCATTTTGCCGTCCCCGATCGCAACACCCTGCTTGACCTAATCGAGAGACATCCGCTCGGTATCCTGGTCACCCACAGCAAAGGCACACTCGACGCGAACCACATTCCCTTCGAGCTTGACCGCTCGAAGGGAGACAAAGGCGTCCTCAATTGCCATGTTGCACGCAAAAATCGAGTCTGGGAGGAAGTTGCCAATGGCGATGAAGTCCTCGTTATCTTCCGTGCGGCCGACGCTTACATCTCGCCGAACTGGTATCCAAGCAAGCATGAATTCCATAAGCAGGTGCCGACATGGAACTATCTCGTCGTCCACGCCCACGGACGCATCACTGTCCGGGATGATGAGCGCCATGTGCGCCGCAACGTGGCGAAGCTCACTCACATGCATGAAGCCTCGCAGCCTGGCCCCGTGGAAGATGGGCGACGCGCCGAAGGACTTCATTGACACGATGGTTAAACGCGATCGTCGCCCTGGAAATCGAGATCACCGGCCTGGTTGGTAAATCAAAACTCAGCCAGAACAAAGAGGTGCGCGACATTCAGAACGCTGGTGAAATGCTGAATGCCCGAGGCGTCAATGGGATGGGAGAAGCGATGCTCGTGGCTGCGGCGGCCAAATCCCAATAGCATCTATCTTGTCCCGACAAGCCGCTGGTGCTGGATTTCCAAGGGGTGACCTTGAGAGACAAATGCTTCGGCTCGCCGGAAACGCGACCAGCACCTGACCACCCGCTATGCGGGCAGATGGACAAGAACTCAGGCCGCCATCGCCAGCCAGATCCGCAATGCCGCCGGATCAATGGAAGCTGCTTACCCCGCCAGCCTTTCCGGTCACGTCGCCTGCGTCGTCAATACCTCGAACAGCAGCCTGGCGCTTAAACCGAGTTGCGTGTTCGGTATGGCGGCATAGCGGTTTCGAGATCGGAGCCGACTGGCAGCGAACGCCACGCCCCACGGTGGCGATGCCTCGCAGCCAGGTTGGATGACCAAGCAGCCGGGATGTTCAGCAGGCTTGCACCCGCTTCAGATGCGAGACGGGTCCAGACGATCATCCTGCACAACGTCACGCGGCGGTGGGCCGGTTCCGAAAAGGGCCGGCCCCGGCCGTTCATACAAGTGGAGTTGGGGGCGCGGGGCCGGGTCAAGCCTATCGGGTCGGACCCGCCGGGACAGCGCGTACATCATCCTGGCAACGCCAGGCGCTCGTCCGGCGTCATGCGGGCTTCGGCTTGGCGCGCCGAATGTCTGGACCGGCATCGCGGAGCATGGCGCACCCCATGCTGCCCCTGGCCAGATCGCAAATGACGCACGGCTTGTTCGTAACCGTTCGGCCAAGGCCGCGGTGGCTATGATTTCGGGCGATGGTTTCTGCGGTAGGTTTGGGCGGTGCGTGGCCCGCAGCCCTGCGCTCGTCGACGATATGCCGAAGGTTGTTGATGCCGTCTTCGGTGAAGACGACGGTAGGTTCGCTTAATTCGGATGCGGGATAGTCGTCGTAGCGGCCTGGTGACGTCTCGTGGACGGATGGCCTCAGGACTTCTCGCGCATCGGTACTTCTCGGCTTCTCGCCCGCAATCGCCATTGCCGCAATCCAGAGCAAGGTGGCTTTGGTCAGCTCCGGCGGATCAATACGGCTTAGGACGCGCATGTGTTTTTTAGCGGCCGGATGAGCGGCTCCAGAAGCGAAGTCGCTGCCATGACTGTCGCCGGAAGCCCCGGCTATGCCGAACCCTGATGAACATCTGACGCGATGGCGACTTTCGAGCCGTCACGCCACAAAGGAGGAACGGCTATGGAGGCTGGGCGGCGGCACTTTCATTCTCAGGCGCCGCTCTATGCCACCTGCCGGCCAAGCGCAGTTTGCACAAATCTTGAACCTCTCTTTGCGCGGCGGCAGGAGCTGCAATCGCACGTTCGGCCTCACGCAATGAAAGACCGGTCACGATTGCCATGATGCACAGGCTTGCCATGCGCTTCCGCTGCATTTTGCGGGGCCGTGAATTGGACAAGCTCGACCACCTGGATCGACGATGCCGTCAACGCCGGGCTCGTCGCCATCACGCGTTTCGCTCGGGTCCTACGCCGTGACATTGACGCCGTTCGCAATGCCATTGAATTTCCGTGGAGCAACGGCCAGGCGGAAAGGCAGATCAACCGCCTGAAGACGATCAACGATCACCACACAAAGTGAGGAAGAACCTCGTTAAGTGCAAAGCGACATTGCCTCGACAGCGGGTCCCGGAAGGTTTATGCTGCCCAGTGTTACCGCAATCCGGAATGGCGATGAGTACCTTCACGAGTGAAGGGATTCCCGCGGTCTTAGAGATGAGTTGTCGAATGGCGCGAAGTCGCACAGAATCGTGTGTTTGATATCGATCAGGATCGCGAGCTATTTCAGGCGCAGAGAGGTCTTGCGCCCGATGCACAAGTTGCTCCCGGTCCAACGGAAGTGAATGGGGTGGAACTGCTTTGTCGGCCAAATTGTTGACGGAACGTCCGGCGCCCATTGTTGCTACATGTCTGGATTCTTGGGGCAATTTGGATGATGCAATCCACCATCTCACTCCAAAGGGGAGTGGAATCTGGAACAATGTCGCTTTTGTACGCACGACATCCTTCGCGCCCGATTGGCATATTGTCTTTAACTCTGCTTCTCTTTTTGGGCTCCCTGTTGATATCGAGGCGAGCCCAAACAGGATAATTTTTGCAATCGGCGAACCGCCGACGAAAGCTCATCGCGCATTTCATGAAGGGCAGGGGAAAAATACTATCATCCTGACGTCTGACGCAGAGCTGGCTGCTCGGCAGAATGCAGGGCGCCGATTCGTATTGTCTCCACCTATCACTCGGTCTTGGTCTGTAAACAAGACATATGACCAACTTCTGGTCAGCGAAGTCGTGGACAAGCCGCTTCGGCTCTCATGGATTACCAGTAACATCGCCCTGCTTAAAGGGCATCGATATCGGCTGGCGTTTCTGGAACGGCTGAGAGAGGAGCTCGATTTTGACCTGTTCGGCCGAGGTTTTCGGCTGATTGGAGATAAATGGAACGCACTCGCACCTTACCGTTACAGTATAGCTTTCGAGAATACTCGTGCTGATTACTATTTTACAGAGAAGCTTATGGACTGCTTCGTTGCTGAAACAATGCCGATCTATTACGGCAGCCCGGCAATCACGAGGTTCTTCCCTTCGGACTCAATGGTTCTGATTGACCCAGAGGACAAGAACGTAATCCAAAAAATTCAAGGAATCATCAACTCGGACCTGTGGAAGGAGCGTCGCGGCGCAATACTAGAGGCGAAGCGGTTGGTTCTCGAGAAATACAATACGTTTGCTTATCTCGCGGGCTTCATCGAAAGCGTTCAGGATAAACCGTTACCGCCGGAAGTTATACACATCGGTTCGCCTGCGGTCGATTTTGGGAGAGACGCATGAAGTACTCCAACGCTCGCTTCGCGTGCCCGGCGGTTGGTGGTCTGGCGAGATCGGTACGGAACGCTCGGCGGAGAATGCCTACCTGCGCAGACGGGCCGGCAGGGCGCACGAGGTCATGCGCCCCCGGCCGCCGCTGATCAGACGAACTGGGGAAGGCCAGGAACGGAATTGAGGACCTCGTCCACGAGTTCGTCGCCGGCATGTTCCTTGGCGAAGGCGATCGTCTCGTTGGCGAGGGCGGCGATGTTTAGAATGCTGAGACCCTCACTCATCAATTGCTGGCCGAGCCCAATGAGGCCGCCTCCGTCGTCTGGGTCGTCGCCATGATACTTCGCCACTAATTCCGAAGCTCCGGGAATGGCCTCGATCATGCGCGCAACGGGACCGTCGGCCGCGTGGCGTTGCAGGAAACCCAGCATTAACCCAACGGCCTTCTCTGCGAGAGCCGGGCCGATGCCGGCACCAGTGGCGATGCGCGATAAGAATTCTTCCATGGCAGGGTTCCTCTCTCTTTAATGAGGTTTACACGGGGCCGGTCCGGCGCCCAAAGCGCCGAGCTTGGATAGCGGCATCGCTATCACGCTGAGAGCCCGTTATGCTGGTCCAGCGTTTGATCGCAGTCTTGATCCATGCGAGCAGCTTGTGAGGGATGCAACCGAACGAGGCGCTGCTCCCACAGTCGTCGCAGGCCCTCCATCAAAGCGTCACGCTTAGCCTGATCCGGCGCAATTGTATTGAGGAGATCTCCCAACATGGCTTCGCCCTCAATCCGCATCAGCAGATTAAACAAGTCGTGTGAAATTCGCACACTGTCACTGCTGAAGTGGGTCGTGCTGATCTCGCAGTGAGTCTCCCGACGATCTGGCGCTTTGTAAGCGCGGGTTTGATGGAGGGACACATAGGGCGGCAACGAAACAGCAAGCGCAGTCCAATCCTGCAGCGTTGCAGCCCGCTTTTTTACCAGGAAGGGCCCGACCACAAGTCCATCCAGCTCTGTCGTCAGAAAGGTGGCAATCGCGTCTGCAACCGAATCCACGATCGGTTCGGCATTGTTGTTAAAGGAGGTATTGAGCAGAATTGGAGTGCCTGTGCGCTTCTTGAACGCATTGATGACCTCCCAGTACGCGGGATTGGCGTTGCGCGATACTGTTTGCAGGCGAGCGGTACCGTCGACGTGCGTGATGGCACCGAGCAAGGCGCGCTTTGAGTCACGCACGCGAACGACGAAATTCATGAATGGAAATTCGTGCCTACCGTCCGGGAGGTCGAAAAATTCGCTCGCATCCTCCTCCAGCACAGATGGCGCGAAGGGCCGATAGCCTTCGCGCTTCTTGACCATCGCATTGATCCGGTCCTTGTTTGCGGCGGGCCGAGGGTCGGCAAGAATGCTGCGGTTGCCCAGCGCACGTGGCCCAAACTCCGAACGACCCTGCACCCAGCCGATCACGGCGCCGTTGGCGATCCAGTCGGCTGCACTGCTTGCCACGTCATCAGAGCGTTCAACCTCGAGATGTCCGGCCCATGCATTCAGTTCCTGTTGCACGGCGCGCTCGCTCCCGAGATCAGGACCCCAATAGACCTCCTGCAGTCGCTCACACGGCGCGGGGCGGCCCATCTCGTTAGAGACTATCAGCGCAGCTCCCAATGCGCAGCCAGCGTCGTGAGACGCGGGTTGCACGAAGATGTCTTCGAAAAGCCCTGAATACAGCAGCTTACCGTTCATCGTGCAGTTGTGGGCCACCCCCCCCGCCAGGCACAACCGCTTCATGCCGGTGGCCTCACGGTGATGCCGGAGAATGTGGAACACGATCCGCTCAAGCGCTTCCTGCAGTGACGCACTCACATCTCGATGCTGCTGGGTGAAGGGCATTCCCTTTCGCCTGACCTCGATATTGCGGAGCAACGCCGGACCGATGCGGTCGAGGTGAACACGGTAGCCACCGCCGTTGGCGGAGAGCTCGTAGAACTGCTCGAAGAGCTCGCGATAGGGAGCGGGGTCGCCGTAGGGCGCGAGTCCCATTACCTTATACTCGTCGAACAAGCCGTAGCCGAGATAGCGGATCGTCTCGAGATAAAACAGCCCAAGAGAATTGTTCTCGGGAAAAGCCTCGAGTTGCGTAATTTCTGTGCCAGACCCTACCGCCACGAGGCCCGATAGGAAATCACCAGAGCCATCAATCGCTAGAATGAGACTTTGTTCGAAGCCCGACATTGCAAAGGCGCTCACGGCGTGCGCCTGATGATGACTTACGAATGAAATACGCGAACTGTCCAACTTAGTGCCGAACTCACGCGTTAACAGATCCTGCACCAACGTTTTAGCACCCAACGGAATGGAGAGAATGTCCGGGTGGGATGCGGACATACCTTCAAGCATGGCGTTGGCATAGGGCTCGCTGGCGTAGAGCGCGACACGATCAATGTCGTTGAGCTGAACCCCCGCCGCTGACAGACAGTATTGAATCGAACGAATTGGGAGCTTGTTGGAGTGTTTCATCCGATTGAGGCGTTCCTCTTCGACGGCTGCTATCACCCGTCCGTCTCGGACGAGCACCGCGGCGCCATCGTGCATAAAGGCGTTCCGAAGCTCGAATCGGTTTTCATGGACTTGGTCAAGTCCGCCGCTAATTCCTAGACACAGCATTTCTTTCTCCACATAGTGACGGGCAAGCCAAATTGGCCTGCCTCCGTTTCCAACTAAATAGGCCGCATTGTCGCTTGCAGCTGCAACCGCCTGTCAGGCATCACCGGCATCAAAGAACGCCTCATAAGGGGTCCGCCTGAATCAACATGAGATGCTTCGATCGTGGCGCCTGCCGTTCCATGACGCCGAGAGTTTGGCTGGATCCGAATCTTGAGCGGCTGCTGACTTGCATGCCGGCGATGCCGTTTTCATCTGCAGCACGAACGTGTGACGCGGAGTGCCTGTATCCTGCGAAGGGGGGCTGTTGACGAATAATACCGCGCCGTGAACTGGCCCGATTTCATTCCCCGAAAGACCGTCGCACAGGCGAGTGACACGTGCTGCACTGTCCGCCTGCTTCCCGGTCGCACATCCGATAACGCCTTCGCTTGTGCAGGAGGCCGCATCGCGTCATGCGTCGGCCAAACATGGCACCGACTGGAAGCACGGCAATACCGCGTAGATGTAAAGTGCGCTGATGTTGTATGGTAGCGCTGCCGGCCGGGTCTCCAATCCGCTGCCCAGACGAGCCGACCATCTGCCTGCGGCAATAAGCCTGTCACAAGCAGAAACGCGCTGGGCAGCTGGCTCCCTGCAAGACTTCGCAGCTCAGGAACATTGAGGGACGACTAGCGTCGAACCGCCGACATGGTCGGCCAGTTGCAACTCATTTCTCGGCACGACCTCCACTGCACGTCAGGGCGCATGGAAGATTTTCTCCTTTGGATGGGTGATCGGTGCGGGATGTGCTTCTGTCCATGCAAGATTTCCGAAGAGTTATGAAATCGTTTGTTTCGATCAAAGTCATCCACGCTATGAATAGCTGCCGGACATGCGCTTCGAAGGGCTTCAGGCTTCCCGGATGGCTACTCCGATTTGAAGCGCGTGGCATTCCATGCGCTCTGTCACAACATTTTTCAGCAAAGGGGTATGAGAGCAAACCCACACTTCTTGTTCGAAAGTCGCTTCGCGCATTCGGGATGTGGTGCTGGGCGATTCACGCATCCACGAATCGAAGAGCTCTATTCCGAAGCCTTCGAAATCCTTCGGATTACGCGTTACCAGAGTGAGCCCTGGGCAATGGCTGTGGCTGCGATCAATCCGTCCATTGACGTCAGCACGCGGCCGCGGCGCTTCGCAAGACCAATCAGATCGCGCAGGCCAGGGCAACCGGCTCGTCGACGGGGAGGACTCTCTGCTCTAAAACGCTAAGGCAGGTCTCGGGCAAGCCATTCGGCCAGCGCCTCACGCTTCCGACCTCGCCCATGAGAGCAACGCCGCGCCGGATTTCGGCGATCGAGACCACGCTGATGAACGAGCGATCCTCGTCGAGCTTGTCCAGCCATTCCAGAACGCGTGCGTCCGGCGCCGGCCTTGTCACCTCGGACAGGATATTCGTGTCCAGCAGTAGCCTCACAGCGGCAGATCACGCGGTTCATCGCGTTGAGGCTCAAGGTCGAGTTCCGCGCCGCGTAGTGGCGACTCCAGCAGAAACTCCTCAAGCGTACCCTTGCGCACCGTCTTGCGTTGCCATTCCTCGGCGGAGACGACAACGAGGCTTGGCCTACCGTTGCGCGTAATCGTTTGCGGCGCCGCCTGCGCACGCTCGATGACTTCCCACAGCCGCGCCTTGGCCCGAGCGACGGTCCAGTTGGCATCCTCTTTTGGAGCAGACTGCATTCTGGCCTCCGTGACCATTGTGACTATCGTGACTACATAAAAATGACTTAGTGACCGTGACAGGGGAGGGGGGACTTTTTTCTAGAGCCCGGACGCCTTAGTGAGATTGACGCGAAAGCGATCGCGCCGACGCTGGTATTTACGCGTCATTTCCGCTGAGGCATGGCCGAGCTGCTTTTGCACATAGCGCTCATCGACTTCGGCTGAGGAGGCCAGGCCTGCGCGCAACGAATGGCCCGCGAACTTTTGCTGTCGTTCGCCTTCCGACAAGTCGCCGCGGACGCCGGTGGCCAGCGCGGCACGCTTGACCAAGCGGGCCACCTCCTGATCGTTCAATCGCTCCGCGCCGACTGCTTTGCCCTGTCCTGTGACACGCCGAAACAGCGGCCCGTGGGCAATGCGGGCCAGCTTGAGCCAGGTCTGCAGCGCAACCACGGGGCAGGTGGCGTCGGCGGAGCCGCGGCCGATTTCGACCTCGCGCCAGCCCGTCTTGCCACGTAAGGTTACCAGAGCGCCTTTGTCGAGAATCTCGACCCAGCCACGGCCGTCATCCGTCTGATCCCTGCCGACGTCGAGGCCGACAATTTCGGAGCGACGCAGGCCGCCCGCAAAGCCGAGAAGCAGCATGGCGCGGTCGCGCAAGCCGCGCAGGGTGCCCCGGTCGAGCGTCTGCAGCATGGCGATCAGGTCTTCGGGAAGTATGGCCTCCTTCTGCACAGACGGTTTTGCGTGGCTCTTACGGATGCCGGCGAGCACGGTGGCGATATGGCGGTCCTTTCGATCGAGCGGCTCGCCACGCTGCGTATAATTCCAGGCCAGGGAGGAGAGACGGCGCTCGATCGTCGCCACAGAGTTTGGTTTCTTGTCTCCTGTGACCTTTCCGGATGCACAGGCGGTGATGTAGAGGCCGACGGTCTGCGGATCAGGTGGCAACACCTCGAGATGCTGCCGGCGCGCCCAGGCGCAAAAATGCTTCCAGTCGGATGCGTAGGCGCGCCGCGTGTTGGCCGAGCTCGCCGCGTCCACATAATCACGCGCGCGATCGGCAAGACGCTCCAAGTGGGCCGGCAGGCCGGGTGCGGGCCGAAGGGCATGGAAAGGCGCCTCGTCCGACGCTTCGCCGCGGCCCATCTCGGTGCTGATGATGTCGACGACGTCGACTATGTCAGGCATATCGTCGGTGTTAGGCACAGCAAGCCCAGTCGACGGCTGCGTGGACGAAACCTCCTCTTCCGGCCTCCTGCTGTGGGACGGTCCGGAGGCTCGCCGGGCGCGATTTTTCGGCTCCTGCTCGACGAAACGGTCATTCCTCTAGAAACAGCAAAACGAATGATAATGCATTATCGTTCGTTGTGGTAGCGCGACAGGTGCAGCGCTTTTTGTCCATTTCTGTTGCCATAAGCGCCGCCGTGATTCATCGTGTTTGCGATGATTCTGCGTCCCAAGCCCTCTCCGCGCCAATACCCCACGCTCGACGGTGCCCCTTCGACCGCGCCAATGGCAGCGGTGCCGGCCTGGCTGCGCCGGGACATCTCGGACGCGCAAAATCATGCGGGAAAAGAGATTGAAGACCTCGCGCATACCGCCGGCGCCACCATCGGCGCGCTCGACGCGGTGATCCGCCGGCAGGAGCGGTGGGCTGGCGCCTGGCGGCAGCGGCTGGCGCTTTCGGCGGCCGCTGTCACGGCAAAGCAAGCGGGCCGCGTCGAGGATGAAGCCGCCTTGCGCGATGCCGTGCTGCTCACACGCCCAGGCGTTTTTTTGTCCGTCGGCCCCGCCGGATCGATGCTGCTGGCTTGGCGACGGCTGGCCGGCACGCCTGCCGCGAAACTGCTGACCGAGGCGAGCATCGGCGCGGTGCTGGATGACCTCGGTCTCCGCCGCGACGACGAGAAGGTCAGCGACCTGGCGGACGATCTTCGACAGCTTTCCGCAGGTATCGGAATGGTCGGCATGCTGACCGGCGCTTTCGCGGCTGCCGAAAGATATGGTTTCGCACGAGCCTTCGGATGCTGGCTCGCCGACGCCCTGCTAGCGCAACGGCTGGGTTGGGCATACGCCATGCCGCTGCTGGGCGCCGAGGCAGGGTTGGGGACAGGCGCCCGCCCACATCGATCGGCAGGCAGCTCTGTGGCGACAGGCATCGAGCGTGCGAAAGCCCTGCTGGCAGCGCAGGCGCGCGCCGCGCTGCGCGCGATTGATCTTTCCGCCGAGCTCGAGCGCCGCGCGGACCGGCTGCTTGCCGTTGCGCCGAAACTCAGGGCCAAGGCGGCGGACATGGTCGTCGAAAGACTCCTATCCGACAACGCGATCGTCGCTTCGGAAAAGATCGCTGGCATGAGCGACCGCGGCCTGCGCCGGCTGTTCGACCGGCTGCTCGAACTCGGTGCAGTGCGCGAGCTTTCCGGTCGCGCCGCGTTCCGCATTTACGGGCTCTGAAGACGATGGCGGAGGCAGTGCGCAGGCGAGGGGGGAGCCGGTCAGATGAGCGCCGATCGGGCGAACGGCGATCAGCTGACCAGCTGTTTGACCGGGAGCTGGATCACCTGCCGCCGGAAGCGCGTTGGCGCGAATGGATGCATCGCGTCGAGGCAACGATTTTTGCGGCCAGCGAACCGGTCGACCGCGAAACGCTCGCCCGCATTGTTGGCAAAAGCTGCAGCATCGACCTGCTGATTGACGACATCCGCGAAGAACTGCGCGGTCGGCCCTATGACCTCGTCGCCGTCGCCGGCGGCTGGAAGCATCTGACGCGGCCGGCCTATGCCGATGCCATCCGTGCCGCGGTCGGCGGAAACGAGCGAGCCGTGGATCTGACACAATCTGAAGTGCTGGTGCTGATGTGTGTGGCGTACTTCCAGCCGATCACCCGCGCCGAGCTTTCTTCCTTCTTCGGCAAGGAGATCAGCCGCGATCTCATCGGTCATCTGCGCGGCGCCAAGCTGATTGCGTCCGGTCCGCGCAGCCCGACGCCCGGCGCGCCCTACACCTACGTCACGACCAAAGAATTCCTGCTGGAGTTCGGTCTCGACACGCTGCGCGACCTGCCGGATTTCGAAGCCCTCGAGGATGCCGGACTGCTGTCGAAGGAGAAGCTGCTGGCCGGCGATATTCCAGCCGGGCTGGCTAGCGGGGAGGGCTACGGCAAGGATGATGTCGTTGGGGACCAAGCGCCGTGACGGGGAGCGTCGTCGCCGCGTTGCGATCCCAGAGACAGTCGATTACTCACGGCCAGGATGACTGGTCGTGCGGCAGCCGGTGATCGGGATCATGGACCGTGACCCTATCGCCTTCGACAAGATTGGCCGGAAAGACCACCAGGTTGGTGCCGCCGGCGTGACGCAGCGACGGAAAGAGAATGCCGCGAGTCCGGCGGTGATGACCAGGTCCGCGAGCTTCCACGATGGCGGGATCTTCTTGTCGATGCGAGCGACCTGACGCCAGGCACAATCCCACTCCTTCCACGAGCCGTCCCAGATATCCGGGTCGAACCCCTGCGAAAGGTCGACTACCTCGGCGAGCGTGATCTTGTAGGCGGCAAGGGTGGCTGGCGGGGTGATGCTGGCGCCCTGCTTGTATTCCTCCAGCGCTGTCTGCGCCGAACGGGACAGGTAAAGCGCTTGATGCCGGGCCGGTTGAAACGACCGCCGTCCATCGCCGCGCCTGCACCGCTGGTGGGCAGGAAAGCCCCATTTCGGTGTCAGATAGCGATGGAAGATCTCGTCCGGGCCGACGCGGGTGACTTTCACCCGCGCGTGCCATTCTCGAGATCCCGGATGAAGGCGAGAACCGCTTCGACCTGACCGTCGGCGACGAGTTCGCCCGCCGTGCGATGGCTATAGTCAGCGATAGGTTCGTTGCGATACCAGTAGATCGCCTTGTCGACGTCGCCGGTGAGCTCCGTCGCGGCCGAGATCACCTTCACCATTTCGCGCATCCGACCCTGCAAGCGCTCCGATGACGGGTTACGAAGCGTGTTGCGGTGGACGCCGGTCAACTGGGCCAAATTGGCAACCTTCACGCCCAGCGCCTCCGACAGGCGCTTCGGCGAGATATAGGGTGTGCGCGGCTCCTGCAGGCTATCGACAAAGCCCGAGATCACCGTGGAATGTGCTAGCTGTGCGTGGGCCATGACAATTCTCCGACCTCTCATACGCACAATATATGCACATTTTAACGCATAGCAAGTGAACGGAGGCCTGACCCCCTTCAGCGCACTGCCCGTCCTTCCTCATTCTCGAAGCGGTTGCTAACGGCAGCGACGCGCCATCTCGGTCACTTTACTGGCGTTTTCCGCCTACCAGACGCGAACATGGCTGCTCAGCGAGCCAAGCCCTCGCCCCCATATGGCCGTGCGGTTTCCACACGAAATCGTTGCCGAAGAAGCGCTCCATGGTATCGCTGATCACTCTGCCTGCTTTCGAGCGCTGGCTCGAGAGCTACCCAATCGATGTCCTGCCGCGTGCAGATCGTAGGACCATTCCTTGCCAGTCCTAGATTGATCAATGGAAACAACGAAGGCCAGCGAACGACTTTTCATCGTGTCGTCTCTAGATCTCAGATGCAGACACTCATTGACAACTATCGGTAGAGATGACGTATTTCCCCGATCCGAATCGGGACAAATACATGGACTTTGTCAGGGCACGTCTACTCGAAGATCAGTTAAAGGATACGATGATCGGCGAGTGGACGGTCGTAAGATTGATCGATCACGGCAAGTCGGCAGCAGTATTCGAGGCCACTAATGCTGCGAAGCAAGCGGCTGTGAAGGTATTCGACAAAGAACTGATCGAGCGCTTTGGCGACAAGACACAGCTTGCCCGGATCAAGCGGGAGGTCTCCCTGAAGGGGCGAGGCCACCCAAGCATGGTTGAGATTCTTGATGGAGGATACGACGAGGGTACGAAGAACCACTTCATCGTGATGGCGTTTCTTCCGGGCAGCAATCTCAAGAAGCGGCTCAAGGACATTTCCATTGAGGCGATTGGAGGATTCATCGCCGACATTGCGGGCTGTGCGGAATATCTTGAAAGCCTGGACCTGGTCCATCGGGACATTAAGCCGGAGAA
The DNA here is from genome assembly GCF_040320105.1 of Mesorhizobium sp. M0778. Classification (NCBI taxonomy): domain Bacteria; kingdom Pseudomonadati; phylum Pseudomonadota; class Alphaproteobacteria; order Hyphomicrobiales; family Phyllobacteriaceae; genus Mesorhizobium; species Mesorhizobium sp. M0778. The sequence continues at coordinate 29,627 of NZ_JAMYPA010000034.1, forward strand.
TATCCAGGTCAGCGAGGATATGAAGAAAGTAACTTTACTCGACTTCGGGGTCCTGAAGCCCGTCAAAGAGCCCGGGATCACTGACATGGAGGGTGTTCACCCCTTCATAGGCACCCTTCAATATAGTTCGCCCGAGTTTCTACTACGCGAAGAGGACGGAACAATTGAGGGCTGGCGCGCCCTTACCTTCTATCAAATTGGAGCGGTGCTGCACGATCTCATAATGCGCGAGGCTCTCTTCAGCGAATATGCCGAACCGTTTGCCCGTTTGGTCAACGCAGTGCAGGAAGTCACTCCGAATATTCAGAATTCCTCAGTGCCTTCATACCTAGTGGACGTAGCGAAGATGTGCCTCTTGAAGGACCCCAAGGACCGGCTGCGGATGGTCTCGTGGGAATCCTTCAGGCGTCCGCAGGCCACTGCGAGCGGGATCGCTGGCCTCAAGGAAAGGGTAATCAAGCGAGTTCTCGTCGAACAGGCGGGATCAGGTGCGGCGACGGAAAAGAAGCCGGATTTCGGCAAGGCGCTTCTCGAGGAGATCATAACCTCCACGAAGGATTCGGTGCGCCGTGTAAGCTCGGAAAATGATCAATTCCCGCCTTATGCCACGATAGTTCGATACCCTCGCAAGGCTCCGTCAGTCAAGATGACCTTCGAGAAGTCAGAAGCGCACCTAATGCCCGAGCTATCGGTGGTATTCTGCATTGAGATCGTCGATGCGGAAGCAAAGGCACTTGCCGTAGACGTCTGTGTACACACCTCCGCGACACCACCTGAACCTTTTGAGCGCCGCATTCTCTTTTTCTCGGGGATATATGACCCCTCGCGGTTTCATACTTCGCTCGAGGACATCCTTTATAAGATCATAGACTTTGTTCAACGCCAGGGGCCTCAGAAGGATAGCTGGCTGACCCTTGAGTTCAAGTGAAGGCACGCGAATGAGCACCTGGTGGAAAAAAACAAGCGATCTCGACGATGACCAGAAGAAGGTGATCAGTCTACCGAAGGAGGGCGACCATCTCGTCCTTGGCCCCGCCGGGTGCGGAAAGACAAACCTCTTGCTTCTCCGTGCGACGTTCCTCGTAAAGGCAGGTGTTACGAATATCACCGTGCTCACGTTCGGTCGCGTCCTGAAGGAATTTCTGGTAGCAGGCTCTACGCACTATCCGTTCTCATCTGACAAGATCCAGACATACCTGCAGTGGGGTGCTTCGCTCGTGGCATCGAATGGAATTGCGTTCGATGACTTCGGCGAATTCGCGGAGGTTCGCGCACGTCTTCTGAAAGGGCTAAAGGAAGTCGCGGCGCTGAAGAAGAGCATAAACGTACTGGACTGCATTCTTCTGGACGAGGCTCAGGATTATTCCGCCGACGAGATCGAAGTGATTTCCTGTTTCGCCGACCAGATCTACGCTGTTGGCGATGACAGACAGCGAGTGACAAGCGCCATAGGTGGCTTGGATGCTCTGGAAGCGAAATGTGGCGAGCCCGTTGTCCTCAAGAAGCACTACCGGAATGGCATCAAGATATGCCGCGTCGCCGACGGCATCCGCAACGAAATCGACTCCGAGGAGGGGATGGAGGCGACGTCGAAGTACAACGAGCAGGATTTTGAGTCGTCTGTGATACCGTATTCGGGTCTTTCGCTCGCGGATCAGGTCGCGACCGCAATCCCGGAAATCGAAACGCAGCTCTTCGCCTATCCGGATGAGACTATAGGCGTCCTTTGCCCTAAGCAGGAAGATGCCACCGCGGTCGCCGCCCTTCTTCTGTCCTCCAAAGTCAAGCATCACGTGCAGATGCAGAACTTCGCGGGTGGGTACAGCGCCTTCGAACCGAATAAGCGTGTGATCGTGACCACTATCATCAGCGCGAAGGGACTCGAGTTCCGGGCAGTCCACCTTCTCGGTATGGAAAAAATCAGTCGATTCCGGAACTTGCAGAAGAATCTCGCCTTTACGGGCGTGACCCGCGCAAAGACCTCGCTGCGCATCTATTATGAGAAGTCTATTCCGGGATATCTGGAAAAAGGTATCCTCGCGCTCGATGAAGCCTCGACGAGTGATCCGACACTCGATGATCTGTTTGCTTAGGTAGGGAAAATGCTGAACATTGCTGTACTGGACACCGAGGAGTTCTTGGCCTGGGTAGGCCAGAAGTCGCCTCTGAAGCCCAGCAACCTCGGCGTCGCCGCTGTCCGCAAGCAGCTTTCATCCAAGTTCTGCGCTGTCGCTGTTCCGGACCCGCAAAGGAATGATCCCGACGAGCGTGCCGTGGTTGTGGTGGATGAGCGAAAGGGGCGCGATTTCTTTGCCTTCGTTTCCACCTACGTCACCGACTACGCTCCCTTCACTGCATTCTTCCGGGTTGTGACGACGGACCAGCTCGATCTGCTGGCTGAAGAGCCTAGCTTGACCGCGGGTAGCACAACATCAGTGGTCGAAAAGCTTGTAGGAACGGCGATCGTCGAGGCGGCGCTCTATCTTAGATCGCCGAGGTCAAATGAAGCCGGGCGGCCCATCACTCTTGCTGCGGCGGGCGCCACCTACTCCGCAGCGGCATTTCAGGGGCTCGCACTCGGTCCCCAAGCTGATGTTCTGGCCATTGGCCGGGCGTGGCAATCCCTGCGATCAACGCTTGGCGGCGAGCAGCTACCTCTCGATATCGATGAGCTCGGAAGCTTTTGGCAAGTGATTCGGCTGGCAGTGCATGGCGGTGGTCCCTCCGACCGTCCCGACAGTGAATCGGTGATGATCAGATCGATGCGGCAGGTAATCGAGAGTGGCCGGGTCGATGATTCAGTTTTGGAAGACCTACTCTCTTCACTTCCCGAATTGAGGGGTGACCTTTCCCGTTTCCGCGGAACCCGGGAAGGGCGTGCTCGGGCCATCCAGGAAGCAATCTCGCTGCTGAGCAATTCCACGGGCACCGGAGGGCAGTTGAGAGACTGCGCCGCAGGGTGCCTTCTGAGCCTTCTTGGCGGTGGTTCCTTTCGATTCATTCCCGCAGCGCTGTCGACCGGATTGAGCCTGCGGATGGCACCTCTTTGGTTCGCGGTGTGGTCCGGTCTGCAGGCAAGCAGCGATATCATGACTGAGTTCAATTGTATGGGCAGACGCATGGCTCGGGATTTGTGCGCACGGCCAGGTCTTTATAGCCTTCCTACCGACGACATCTCGGTCCTTGAGCTTGCAGGCATGGGAGCGGATGTTGACCAACTGCCACGAGGGCAGACCGGTTCGATTTCGGTCGAGATCTACCCCGGGGTTTCGTCCAGGCAAAGCATTGCCAGGGTCGGTGCCCCCTCATTGAACTCGCGAGCGGAGTACCAGCGAGACATCAAAGAACTGAAAATTTTGATGGCGCAGTCATCCGCGATCATTTCAAGGATGGACAGCAGTTCCACGTCAGAATCCGTTCCAAAGTATGAACGACCGTCAGGACGTAACGCGTATTCCCGCCGGAAATCTTAGAAGCCAATCACCTGCGCTTCGGCAAACGAAGGCTTCATTCATCATTCATCTACAAGGTTACGGGCAATCTCCTTGCGATTCAGATCCTGCTCGACCACACCAAGATCGAGAACACAGTGCGGTATCTCGGTGTCGATGTAGAAGATGCCTTGGATCTAGCCGAGGCAACGGAAGCCGGAACATCGTGGCGGCTTTTCGTCACTGACTGGGAAGCCGCCATAGGTGTGAATCGGCGTGCAAAATTGACCCCATAAGCCGGGGAATCGGCGTCCAATTTTGACCCCCCTGATGCTTTGATTTGCGACCATCAGCTCGTCGTGGCGAGCGGATGGTGTGGGGATGAAGTCGGTGCATACGATTGCCCGGGTTCGGCGCGCATTCCATGTGCAGGGATGGTCGCTCAAGCGGATTTGCCGCGAACTGCATGTGTCGCGGAACACCGTCCGCAAGATTCTCAGATCCAATGAGACATCGTTCTCCTACGAACGAGAGCGGCAGCCCAAGCCGAAGATCGGTCCGTGGCAGGATCAGCTTGACGGGTTTTTGAATGGCAACCGTGGCAAGGCGGCGCGCGAACAACTGACACTGATCCGGATTTACGAAGAGCTTTGCAGTTTCGGCTACGAGGGTGGCTATGACGCCGTCCGCCGCTACGCGAAGAGTTGGGCGAAGGCGCAGGGGTCGGCGACGGCGGACGCCTATGTGCCGCTGTTCTTCGCGCCGGGCGAGGCCTACCAGTTCGACTGGAGCCACGAGATCGTCCTGATCAACGGCGTGACGGTGACCGTGAAGGTCGCCCATGTCCGGCTCTGCCACAGCCGCATGATGTTCGTCAGGGCCTATCCGCGCGAGACGCAGGAGATGGTGTTCGACGCCCATGACAGGGCCTTTGCCTTCTTCGGCGGCGCCTGCACGCGCGGCATCTACGACAACATGAAGACGGCGGTGGAAACGATCTTTGTTGGCAAGGACCGCCAATACAATCGCCGCCTCCTGCAGATGTGTAGCCATTATCTGGTGCAGCCGGTCGCCTGCACGCCAGCGTCGGGCTGGGAGAAGGGTCAGGTCGAGAACCAGGTCGGGCTGGTGCGTGAGCGCTTCTTCACGCCCAGGCTGCGCTTCAAGACCTATGAGGAGCTGAACGCCTGGCTGCAGGACAAGTGCGTCGCCTACGCCAAGGCGCACCGTCACGTCGAGCAACCGGAACGAACGATCTGGAACGTGTTCGAGGAAGAGCGCGGCAAACTGGTCGAGTATCGCGGCCCCTTCGACGGATTCCACACGGTGCCGGCCTCGGTGTCGAAGACCTGCACGGTTCGCTTCGACAACAACAAATACTCGGTGCTCTCGACCGCTGTCGGCCGCCCGGTCGAGGTCCAGGCCTATGCCGGCAAGATTGTCATCCGCCAGGACGGCGTGGTCGTCGCCGAGCATGCCCGCTCCTTCGGGCGCGGCGAGACGATCTATGATCCTTGGCATTACATGCCGGTCCTTGCCCGCAAGCCCGGTGCACTGCGCAACGGTGCGCCCTTCCAGGGCTGGGTTCTGCCCTCGGCGATGGAGCGTATCCGACGCAAATTGAAGGTGGCGCATGACGGCGATCGGCAGATGGTGTCGATCCTGGCCACGGTGTTGACCGACGGCATTGATGCCGTGGAAGCCGCCTGCCAGGAGGCGCTCGATCAGAACGTCTGCTCCTGCGCCGTCATCATCAACATTCTGGCGCGGCGGCGCGACCCAGCGCCGGCCGTCACCATCCTCACCCCGGACGCGCTTCGCCTGCAGCATGAGCCGCAGGCCGACTGCGCCCGCTACGACAGCCTCAGGAGGGCAAGCTGATGGAACGTACGCAGGTTCTGGAACTAATGGGGACGCTGAAGCTCTACGGGATGCGGGGCGCCTATGACGAGGTCATGGCGACAGGCATCAAGCGCCAGCACGAGCCGCCGAGGATCGTCGGCGATCTGCTGTCGGCCGAGATCGCCGAGAAGCAAGCCCGCTCCATCAAATACCAGCTCACCGTCGCCAAGCTGCCGATCGCCAAGGACATCGATGAGTTCGACTTCGACGGCACGCCGGTCAATGAGGTGCTGGTCCGAGACTGCGCATTTCGCAAAAGCCGGACAAGGGTTACGCTAATTCCCGGACATTGGTTTCGCTAATGTCGGGACAGTTTGGCGGCGTTGGTCCTCGGGTGCCTTGTTGCGTTCATGGATGATTGATTTCGCCGTTTTCGGTGCCGGTCAAGAGGGGCGCTGCTTTTTGCTTTCGCATGCTATCGCCCTGGAGCACGATGCGGTGGGCGTTGTGAACGATCCTGTCGAGAATGGCGTCGGCGACGGTAGGGTCTGCGATCAGGTCATGCCATCTGGCCACTGGGACTTGGGCGGTGATCAGGGTGGATTTGCGGCGATAGCGTTCCTCGACGATTTCGAACAGATGGAAGCGCTGTTGATCGGTGAGGGAGTGGGTTCCGAAGTCATCGAGGATGAGCAGTTGTGCGCGGGTGAGTTTGTCGATGAGGCGTGGAAAGCGGCCATCGAGACGGGCGAGCGCCAAATCCTCGAACAGGCGCGGCACGCGCACATAGAGCGCCGGAATGATCGAGCCGTGCCGCTTGCCGGCCGAAGGCGCAGGCCAGCCACGACTTGCCGGTTCCGGTCTGGCCGGTGACGATCAGGTTCTCATGCGCCTTCAGCCATTCACCCTGCGCGAGCGCCATGGTGCTGCGCCGGTCGAGCCCGCGCGGCGCGGCAAAGTCGATGTCCTCGATGCAGGCTTCGGGAAAGCGCAGCCTGGCTGAGGCGAGCCGGTTCCGGACGCGCTTGTCGGCCCGTATGGCGACCTCGCGGTCGAGCATCAGGCCGAGCCACTCGTCACGGCTGAGCTCGTTGGCGTTGTTCCGTTCGGCCAGTTCGCGCCAGGCGGCAGCCATGCCGGCCAGACCGAGGGCCTGCATCTGGTCGAGGGTGGGGTTCATGAGCATTCTTTCTTCCTTTCCTTCACTGGTAATAGGTGGAGCCGCGGATGTTGGCGTGCTGGGGTGTCGGCTTTGCCGGTTCTGCGGAGCTGGCTCGGTCGAGGCCGGCTTTGAGGATGGCGGTGACGGAGGAGTAGGCGATCGCGTTGATCAGCAGCGCCCGCTCGCAGGCGGCATCGAGACGCTCCGGCCCATAGCGCGACGCCAGCGACAGAATGCCCATGGCCGAGCGGTATCCCTGCTCCGGATGTGGCCGGTCGCGCATCATGCGCTCGACCAGAATGGCGACGTTGGGGCCGATCCTTGCCGCCCGGCTGATCAGGCTGGCCGGTGTGGTGTTGGCGTAGCGCTGGTGCGCCTTGGGCATGTGTTCGTTGACGGTGACATGGCCGGAACGCTGCGAGCGACGCACATGGCTGGCGACACGCTGGTGATCGTGGAAGATCTCGACCACTCGGTGCGTGAGCCGCACCTCGACGGTGCGCCCGATCAGCCGGTGCGGCACCGAGTAGAACGTCTTGTCGACCTCGACATGGTAGTCAGGATGGACCTTCGCCGACTTCCACTCGGCGTATTCGAACGGTGCCGCCGGCAGCGGCTTCAAGGCAGCCCGCTCGATCTCCTCGAACAGTTCGCGGCGGCTTTGGCCGACATGGCGCATCGGCCGGTTGTTCAACTCCTCGAGCAGTTCGGCGATCGCCGCGTTGAGCTCGGCGAGCGAGAAGAAGGACCGGTTCCTCAGCCGTGCCAGGATCCAGCGCTCGATGATCAGCACCGCGCCCTCGACCTTGCCTTTGTCGCGCGGCTTGCGGCTGCGGGTCGGCAGGATGGTGGTGTCATAATGCTCGGCCATCGCGGCAAAGGTCGCGTTCAGCGTCGGCTCGAACCACAGCGCCTTGACGACACCGGCCTTCAGGTTGTCGCACACGATCGCTCTGGTGACGCCGCCGAAGAAGGCGAGCGCTCGCACCTGGCCCTCGATCCAGTCCGGCAGCTTTTGGCTGGAGCTGGCAAAGGCGAAGGTCAGATTGGAGGCGCCCAGCACCGCGACAAAAATCTGCGCCGGGTAAATGGCGCCGGTCGCCGGATCGATCACCGGCACCGTCTGCCCGGCATAGTCCGTCTGCATCACCGCGCCCGCTGCATGCCGATTGCGGAATGTCGCGCTCGTCCGGCGCTCGAAAGCGGCGAAGTGCTCGCAGAACCAGGTGTAGCCGTAGCCGTCGGGATGGGCGGCGCGATACTCCTGCCACAACAGCGTCAGCGTCACCCCCTTGCGCTTCAACTCCCGGGCGATCAGCGCAAAGTCCGGTTCGCTCAGATCTTGCGGCGGACGACCGGCACGGCCGAACAGTAGCTGCCCAAGCGTCGCGTCGTCATGGCCCGGCGGCAGCGGCCAGCATGACAGCCCGGCCTCCCGCGCCCGCAGCAAATAGGTCGATACTGTGGTCTTACTGATCTTGAGCCGTTCCGACACCTCACGCACCGAAAGACCCTGCTCATGGGCCAGGCGCAAGATCGCTTGGATATCCCTCACGCTCGTTCGTCTCGCTTGCTTCCGTCTCGGCATGGCCCCTCTCAACATCATCGTGAGAGGCCAAACTGCCAGAACGGCGCAGCCAAGAACCGACCGCTAAATCCGCTCCCGAAAACTGTCCGGGATTTAGCGGAATCGCTGTCCGCGAATTACTGAAATCACTGTCCGGGATTTAGCGAAAAGGGTGTCCGGGAATAACCGAAACACGCACCGAGACCTTGCCAACGGCACCTTCGTCGCCGACCAGCGCAACGCCGTGCTCATCGGCGGCACCGGAACCGGCAAGTCGCATCTGGCAATCGCTATTGCCCGCGCCCTGATCCGCAACGGTTCACGTGGCCGCTTCTTCAACGTCGTCGATCTCGTCAACCGGCTCGAGACCGAGCACCGCGGCGGCAAGCAGGGCCGTATCGCTGATTACCTCACCCGGCTCGACTTCGTCGTGCTCGATGAACTCGGCTATCTTCCGTTCGCGCAAGCCGGCGGGCAATTGCTCTTCCACCTGATCAGCAGGCTCTATGAACGGACCTCGATCATCGTCACCACCAACCTGGCGTTCGGCGAATGGCCCGCCGTCTTCGGCGACGCCAAGATGACGACAGCGCTGCTCGACCGTCTCACCCATCATTGCGAGATCATCGAGACCGGAAACGAATCCTGGCGCTTCAAGAACCGCGCCTGATCACCTGCCAAGCGCCATCCGCGCTCGCCCGGGCTGCGCAACCCTGACCAGCTCCGCCCGGGCGAACGCTGAACGCCGCGCATTACATAAGGGGGTCAAAATTGGACGCCGATCGAGGGTCAGTTTTGGAAGCCGTTTGACAGCCATAGGCCCGCCGACCTGGTCTTTACGCGCGGCAAATCGGTCGCTGATGGGTAGGCAGCCCCATCCTAAGGCGGATTGGCATGTCGGCTCCCAAGCCTCGGGCGGATCCCGTCTGGCTCGCACCTTACCTATCAAATAGACGGGAGAAGAAACCACGCTTCGCTGGTTTTTGTGTGATATGGCGCGATTGGATCTGACTACTTTGCTTAACGGGCTCTTGCCAATCGACCGGTTGCGCGACAACAGTCTTGGCCAACGCTTGCGCCGCGGGCCTTGATGAGATTGCCGCCGCTCGCGCTGGCTCACCTTTGCCACCCATAATGGGTATCTCGATCGCCTCCTTGGCGCGTGTAACGGCGACGTAGAACAGCCTTAGTTCCGCTGCGTCCTCCCGCTCTTGTTCGGCCTTTTCCGCAGGAGCGCGTGCTTCGCGGATCTTCATGAAGTCGTCCATCAGTCGAACATTTTTCCATTCCCGCCCCTTGGCCTTGTGTGCTGTCGAGATGACGATCTCGGCCTCCTCCTCGCTGACGGATCGGTTGATTGCCCACAGGAGGCGTTTCTCGCCCTTGCTCTGCACCAGATTGACGAACATCGTCAGGTGCTCCCCCTCGGTGGTTTTGGCGAAGTCGACCACGGACTCCCAACTGGTGAAACCGAAGAAGTCGGCGACGTCGGTTGGACGCCCGTCCTTCAAGTCCCGCACTCCCCACAGCAGCTCCTTGAGGTCTTTGTTGTCGCCAACGAGATGCGGCTTGCGACCCACGTCTAGGCACTGGATCAGCGCCGTCATGACGTTCGCATTGGTCCTCGCAAGAATGGCGTCGGGATTGCAGGTGCCGACCCGACTCCGCATGGCAGGATTGCCGATCAGCGGTACGCTCTCACCCAGCCGCCGCAGGATGCGAGACGCTTCGCTGGCGATCTCGGGGCCGAACCGGAACGACTGGGTCAGGCTAACGGTGGCGTCGGTCTCGATTGCTTCCATCGCATTAACCGCGCCACGCCATTCGTATATCTGCTGGTAGCGGTCACCAACGTAGACAAGCTGGGCGCTTTGCCGCCGTAGCACGTCGAGCACGACAGGATTGGTGTCCTGCGCCTCATCGAGGAGGATGTAGTCGGCTGCAATCTGTGGCTTAGATAGTCCCCAGAGCTTAAGAAAACCGTCAAAACCCAGCGGGATCGCGTCCCTTGGGTCGCACATGCGTTGCCATACGTGCTTGGCATTGTTGCACGCAAAATCGTTCACTGCCTTCAGAGTATCTTCGCTGGCAGTAAGCAGCGATCCATGACGAGGCACGTGTGCGTCAGAAATTTCTTCGTCGCCGCTGTGAGCGAACCGCCTAACTGTCTGCTCGACTAAATGGGCTTGAGACACCGCCTGTAGCGAATGATCACGGTCGACCCGCCAGGTCTTCTTGAATCCAAGTATCTCTGCGAGCTGCTTCGTGCTGACCTTCCCAGCAAACTTGTCTTTTGTTTTTTTGTAGTCAGAGTGCAGCGACTTCAGCGCTAGGCTGTGAGTCGTCGAGCAATCTACTGTCGAAGGAAACTTCTCACGGGCGTCCCCGACAATCGCCTTATTGAAGGCTATGTATTGGCCTCGGCCGCGAGTCCTATGGGCAAGGAACTGGAGCGCCGAGGTCTTGCCTGTGCCCGCATAGGCATTGATTCGGAGCGAGCCGCCGGACAGGAAAGCGTCAATTGCCTGTTGCTGCTCCTCGGTGGGTTTGCGAGCCTCCGAACTCGCCGCTAGCTTCCTTTGCACTATGGTGGGCCGCTTCCTGGAAGTCTGGGGGCTTCGGTCGAAGAGGTCCGCCTGCTTGACATCCAACGCGGATTTGGCTCGGACCAGAAGCCTCCCGGCCCGAGCTGTGGTTCTGACTCCGGCTTCACCCACTACAGCTTTGATGGCTTTGGTATCACCACTTGCGGAGGCCTTATCCAGTATCGCCTCAAGCTGATCGATACTCAATGGACTAAAGGGTCGCCTCATTCCAAATCCCCCAGTTCGATTTGGCGCCTATAAGCTGACCGGAGTCAAGCGCAAGCGTGCCGTTCAGCGGCGTACCTCAGATCAGCCGAAGAAGCAGTCGTGGCCTCTTCCCACAATCGGACGACAGAAAGTGGCTCTGCCGATGCTTGGTTAGGGCGCAGATGGCACGCCTCGAAGGACGCCCGTTCACAACCGGCCGTCCGTCTTGAGCCGAGTCCCTGATGCTTCTCGATTTTCTGTCCAAGCATCGAGGATCCCGTTCGGCAGCGGATCCGCATCCATCTTAGATTCGCTTTGTCGAGAGGGAAACGCAAAGCGCGTACGGCCGGCCTCCCTGAGGCCTTGGCTCGCCCGCATACACGTGTCGCCCATCAAGAAGACCTTCCTGGGCACCTGAGCAGCTGGCCCAGTTATCGGTCGTATGAAGACACGCTCATAACGCCATGGCAGTCCCCCGCAGCCGCGCCAAACATGCTGGCATGTGAAAATAACGATCCATATCGCGCGGCGCTTGTGGGTGTGATATTTGTGCGAATGCTTCCCGATCAACAGAAGGCAAATAGCTTCGAAACATTCTTCCCCAACGGTTCCGCCTGGGTCCGGGTAGACTTCCATCTGCACACCAAGGCCGACAAGGAATTCGTCTACAATGGGCAAGACAACGATTTCGTCAGCGCATACATCGCTGGCCTGAAAGCCTCAGGCATTCGGCTTGGCGTGATCACCAACCACAACAAGTTCGACCTCCAGGAATTCAGAGCTCTCAGAAGAGCTGCGAGGCAAGAAGGCATCGGCCTGCTCCCGGGTGTCGAACTCTCTGTCAACGACGGAGCAAATGGTGTCCATGCCCTCGTTGTGTTTTCCGACGAGTGGCTCGAAAAAGGCCACGACTTCATCAACGCGTTTCTCGGAAACACCTTCAGTGGCCGCACGCCAGCGCAGTACGAAAACGAGAATGCCCGCTCGAACGAAGACATCGTTTCAACTCTAAAGACCCTTGAGCAGTTCAACCGCGATTTCCTCGTTGTCTTCGCTCATGTTGAGGCATCCAGCGGGCTCTGGAACGAAGTCAAAGGCGGGCGCATGCAGGAGCTGGCCGCCAATCCGCTCGTGCAGAAATACTGCCTCGGCTTCCAGAAGGTCCGCACGCACGATGTGCCGGATCGCGTCGGCCGGACGAAGGTCAAACAATGGTGGCCGCAATACCCGGCGGAAGTCGAAGGTAGCGACCCGAAGAGCATCGAGCAGATTGGTAAAAGCGAGCATACCTTTCTTAAGCTCGGTGACCTCACCTTCGAGGCCGTGAAGTTCGCTCTGCGCGATTTCGAGTTCCGCGCAGCGGGCGCTGCACTCAAACTGACACACGGCTATATAGAGGCCGTACGCTTTGAAGGCGGGCTGCTGGATGGTGTCCGCATTCCGCTCTCGCCGCACCTCAACTGTCTGATTGGCATCCAAGGCAGTGGTAAGTCATCCGCCCTCGAATGCCTTCGATGGGCGCTCGACATTCCATTCGGCGATAGACCCCAAGATCGAAAGTACAAAGAAGACCTAGTCCCGTTCGTACTGAAGAGTGGCGGTCGCGTTATCGTCGAGGCGGTTGATCACCTCGGATCAAAATATGAGGTTCGCAGGATCTTAGGACACGACCCGGAAGTCTATCTGAACGGCGTCCTACGCAGAGGAGTCGCCGTCAGACAAAGTGTGATCCGAAACCCGCTCTACTTCGGGCAAAAAGACCTCTCGGCTGCTGGCCAGGATTTTGGAAAGGACCTGGTGGAGAAGCTAGTCGGTGAATCTCTGCGGTCTATCCGTGAGTCGATTGCGACCAAGGGTGGTGAGCTTAAGTCAGCGGTTACGCTACTGCAGGCGATCCAAACCGACACCGAAAAACTTACCGGTTTTCGCCAGGAGCTTGCTGCTCTCGAATACCAGATCGAACAGTTTGACAAGCATGGTGTGAAGGACAAGCTGGAAAAGCAGCTTGCCTATAATCAAGACGCCTCGTTCGTGACCTCGGTCGGTCAGAAGGCGGAAAGTTGGAGTGAAGCTGTCGGTGATTTAGCCGACGAAGGCATCGAGCTGCTCGATGCTCTCGATGTCCCGGGCTCAAAGTACAACGCCGCTTTCTTCGCCGACTACGCGGTAGCTCTCGCCGAACTGAAAGCTTCTGTAGCCTCGATCAAGGCAGTTCAAACAGCCATCGACACCGTCCGCGACAAGCTTGGCGAAAAGCACGCCGCTCTGAACGGCACGATCAGTGGTCTCAAGGAAGAATTTGCCTCCGTTGAGCGCGAGCTTCTCGAAGCGCTCGCCGACAAAGGTGTTACCGCGCTTCAGCCCGATGACTATCTCAAGAGCACTGACCGAAAAACGCTGATCGAAGGGAAGATCGCTGAGCTCGTGACCGCAACTTCTAAGGCTGCGGACCGTAGAGTACTCGCCGCCAACACGAGCAGTGCGCTCAATGAAAAGTGGCTCGAAGAGTATCGGGTGACGGCCGCCGCCCTCGACAAGATCAATAATGTCCAATCTGAGCTAAAGATCACCCCGACGTTCAAGGGCGACAAGAAAGCCTTCACGATCCGGCTTGAGGCCGCCCTCAAGGGTAGCAGTGTACGAAGCGAAAGCATCGAAGCCATCTGTGGAAAGTACGTGGATTTCGCGGCTATCTACGCCAACCTCGACGAGGCAGCAGCCCTGGCGAAAGGACGTGCAGATGCGTTTCGTGAATACTTCCTGAGAGCGCTGCCCACGCTCCTGACCTTCCAGGTGCCCAACACTTACGAAATCAACTATCACGGACGCCCTCTACGTTCGCATTCCCTCGGTCAGCGTGCCTCCGCGATGATGCTCTTTTTGCTGAGCCAGCAGGAACACGACCTCGTTCTGATCGACCAGCCTGAAGACGACCTCGACAGCCAAACGGTTTACGAAGAAGTTGTGAAGCGCATCCGCAAGATCAAATCCAACAGGCAGTTCATCTTCGCGACCCACAACGCGAATTTCCCGGTACTGGGAGACTCGGAGTCTGTCTCCGCGTTCAGCGCATCCGATGACAGGATTGCCGTTTCCTCTGCCAGCATCGACGCCGCCGACACCCAGAAGCTAATCATCAGGATCATGGAAGGCGGCCCCGAGGCGTTTGCCCGCCGCAAAACAATCTACGAACATTGGAAGGCAGGGCTATAACGATGGAGCGGACACACGCTTCCCAGATTGCCGAGCTGCTCAATGCGCAGAACCAGCTTGCGATAAAGTACGACGCCCAGCGTGTTCTTGATCATGCGAACGAGTATGTAGTCGACCTCTCGGAAGACGGTCGCGTCGTGTGCTGTGCTCAACTCAAGCGCGTGCAGTGGTATCAGGCCGAAATTTCCCACGTGACCACACATTTGGATTTTGTTCGCCAGGGACGAGGCGCACGATTGATAGAGGCGGCAGAGCAACGCGCGCGTAAAGATGGGGCGCGTTTGCTTCAATGCACGGTGCGAACTGGAAACGCCCCAAGCCAGGGCATGTTCGCGAAGGCCGGTTTCCAACGTGGCCCGACATTTGGAAATCCTCAGACCGGAAACAATGTGACGGTCTGGAGCAAAGCGCTCAACCATCCTCAAAACAACCTGAGTCGCGACGGCTAAGGCAAAGCGGGGAAATGACGATGCTCAGGACCCGTCGATGGCGATTTCGCCAAATTGGTTGTGGAAGCGGCCAGTCCGCTTCCGGCGCTCACCAGGCAATGCGATTTGGCTTGGCGGCAAGTGTTTTCGAGAAGCAAGCCTTAGGCGGCTCGGAAAAAGCTTCTTCCTTTATCGTAGCTTTCCGCTTGGCCAAGCCGGACCAAGGATTGAAGCACGTCGCGTACATCGGCGACGGTCTCGTCCGGTGACGTGAACGCGACCGCGATTTCTTCTGCCGACAGGGGCGCTTTCGCACGCGTCATGAGATCGAGCACAACCCGCGCCTGGTCCAGTCGCGCGGCCGGGAACGGGGTCTTCTTCGCCCTGACTTTGGTCGCCAAGATCAATTGCACGCGGTCGCCGCGATGGGCCAGCGGACCGATTTTGTCGATCTGATACTCGGGGCGCAGCCATTTGATGAAGCCCCGGCGCTCTTCGGCGGCCCGGACTTCGTTCAACCGGACAAGGCCGTCAAGGATTTGCTCGACGTTAATATCCGCGTGCCACCCGTAGGATTTCAAGACGGCGGCGTCCAGCCGATCATGAAGCTCTCGTAGGATCACAATACGGCCACGGCTTCGGATGTCCTGATCCTTGCGCGAGACTGCGCTGCCCTTTCGGACGGCTTCAAGAACATTGTAGAGCGCCGTCAGGGACAGGTCGGAATGCTCGGCAAGGACCCGTTTGCGCGTGTCATCGAGTTCTTCGGCGATGGCACCTATTTCAGCACGAGCCGACGCACCTGCATCGGGATGCGGGAAGGGATCAAAGCACAAGGACTTCGAATACCTTGGATCGTTGCCAACGCCCTGACGGCCTCCGGTGCGCAAAGCCCAAGCCACATGCACCTTCGAAGACAGCACGCCGAGATGGAAGGGATCATCCGATGCAATCGCGACCAGCATGTTGTCTGGAAGCACCTCGGCCTCCATGAACTGGAAGATGCGGTGCTTCATGGTTTCGACGGTGGCGATGTAGCGGGACAAGCCCTCCAATGCTGGCCGGAGTTCCCTTCGTGGCTCACCGAACCACCACCATTTCTCTCGATATGAGGGCCGATTGTTTCGGTCTCGCTCCGGCTTCACCGTATCCAGCAAGTGTTGATAGACCTCGGGGAATTCTCGTCGGACCTCATCAGCGGCGGTGCCGAACAGGTCGATAACCATCACACCACGCGGCCGGGATGTCAGATCCTTGCCGTTTCGGTATTCGCGGATGAGCCAATCGAGGCCCGGCCGCTTTCCAAGGCCGAGCTCAATGGCCCTTTCACGCGTGATGATAAAGCCATTTCCATGCAGCTTCACGCCCGGTGAGCAGATCGCGTCGTTAGCCACCAGTGCCTTCGATTTGGTGACATCTACGCCAATCGTGAGATCGGGATTGATCTTCCCTTCACGTTCAGCGAACTCGATCTTGGGCTCATCGGTATCAAGGTCTGCCTCTCTCGTCACGATGCGCACAACCCCATCCCGTTCGCCAGCTTCAGCAACGGTCATGGCAATCCTGACCGCAGCGGCATCTTTTGACGCCTTAGTCCATGGATGGTCCGGAATGGCGAACACGAGGGAAACTGGCCAGGGGCCCGCCAGATGTCTCTCAAGGACTCGCCGCTGGAATTTCTGCGTTATCGAGTTCGTGGTGACGAAACCGAAGCGGCGCAGCCGGGTTTCCTTCCTTATAAGCAGATCGGCTGACCGATCCCACCAGTACATCACGAAATCCGCTGCAGGATTCATCTGCGGGTTGGCGCTCCACAAGGCTTCGGCGTAGCCCGCGCCCAGTCGCGCGCGAATATCCTTCCCGCCAATGAACGGGGGGTTGCCGACAATGAAGTCGGCCTCCGGCCAGTCGGCGCAAATCGCGTTAGGATAGAAGTAGGTTTCGTTGCCTTGGCCGTCGGACACGGGCTTGCCGAGCGCATCGCGCTTGAGATGCGGATGGGGATAGCCCGACCAGGTGAGCAGCGCATCCTTCGCGTGAACATGGTCGCTGCTGCCCAACACCGGTTCTGAAGGCACGGTGGACCGAGTCCGCATGTGCCACTGGATGTATCCGATCCAGAGCACCAACTCGGCAATCTCAACCGCCCGCCTGTTGATTTCCATGCCGAAGAACTGCTCCGGCTTCACCGAGATGTTAGCGACGTGTGCGACCGCTTCGTCGCCGCCGATGTCCTGCAATTGCTTGAGCGCTTCGCCTTCCAACTGCTTCATCCGGCGGAGGGCAACGTACAGGAAATTCCCCGTGCCACATGCCGGATCGAGTACCCGTACGGACGCTAGGTGCCTGAGGAAGTCTTCAACCTCGTGAATGGCGGCCGCCTTTGAGCCATTGCGAATCGCACGCTCGGCCGCCGATTGATGGCCGATCCAGTCTTTGGTGAGGGGTTCGACGATCGTGGCATCCACAACCCGTTCGACATAGGCACGGGGCGTGTAGTGTGCACCGAGACGTCTGCGCTCGATCGGGTCCAGTGCCTGTTCGAAAAGAGTGCCGAATATTGCAGGCTCCAGATCGCGCCAATCGGCATCCGAGGCATCGCGGAGAAGGCGCATTTCGTCCTTAGTCAGCGGAAGTGACGCGGCATTCTTGAAGAGTTTGCCATTGAACCGAAGCAGTCTCTCACCGATGCCGGGCGAGTAGTCGCCGCGATCCATATGCCGCCAGAGGTCGTCGATTTCGAAGGTAAACCGCGTCGGGTCGTCGAGACACTTCGTCAGAAGCTCCGTGAAACCCTTCTTGCGGAGCAGCCCCACGTCCTAGACGAACATCGTGAAGAGGCACCGCATGAGGAAAACTGCTACGCTGCCGGGCTCGAAGCCTCGCCCTTCGAGGGCCTTCGAGATTTCTGCCAGCTGCCCGGCAATCTCTCTCGTAACCTTGGCCGTCTTTTGTGCTGGATCAAGGGATTGAGGTTGTTCCCATACCGTACGCAACAGTTCTCGGGTATCCGAACTGGCTAGCTGACTGAGTTCGATGCGAAACTGCCGCGCATCTGGAAACTGGGCGTAGTGGCGTCCGTGACCGGAAAAATCGGCGTAGAGCTCGACAGCTCGCCCCAGGTCGCAGGCTATGATGAAGGGCGGATACGGATGGTCGGAGGGCAACGACGCTGCATATCGCTCGGCCTGCCGGCGGGCCTGGACCATAACGTGATCGAGACCAGGCAATGCCGTGCCGGCGGGTCCACCCTCCGCCGTCACGAATAGATCTACCTGGCCTTCTGGCACCGCTTTCTTGCCGCCACGGAGGCGGCTCTGCTTTGCCTCTAGGATAAAGCACCCTCGCTTGTAGAGATCGATGCGCCCAGCTTCGGTCGTCCCGTCCGGACGTTTTCTTTCAACGCGCCGTTCGAACACGTAGTCGTTGAAGTCATGGGCGGCCAACGCAGGATCGGGTCGCCTGACTCCAATCACATCACAAAGCTCTGCCAAGAAAAGAGAATAATTTGCTCTCTCTTGACCGCCGTCGAGATTTGCCCATCGCCTAATGAAGTTGGCGACCGTTAATAATTTGTCAATATCTTCGCCGTGTCCCACGCAGCAAAGTGACATTGCTTAGTTACTAAATCCATAAAGTGGACGCACGCCGTGCGCTGCGGGCGATCTGGTATCTATATCGGCTTGATGGCGCAGTCTATCCGGAAGAACGGATAGGTACGGAGGACTATTCTACGCAGCTCAATCGACGCCCGCGAGACCATTACTCGGCCGCTTTCTGATAAGTTCGCCTTAAAGCGGACTGTCAGCTCACGAGCCCGCTCCAGCCATTGCTAATGCTTGCCAGAACTGCGGAATGGGCAGGGCCGTTGACAGCGCACTCTGAATGTTCGCCTTTTGTGCTTCGAAAGTCGCATAAAAGGCAAACTGAAACCGGGTGGAGAATGAGCGACAAGCCGCCGCGCGTCCGGCGCGTTACCCTTCCGGAGATGGCTCTTGAAAATACTTTCCAGGAGAGGCACCGAAGGCCGCGCGAAACACCGCGATGAAGGCGATGTCGCCGACGCTTCGGCCGGCGGCGAGCCACTCCACCGCTTTGAGGAGTTTCGCCTGCTGCCGCCAGGCGCGAAAACTCATGCCAGTCTCCGACTGGAAGTGACGCTGGAGGCTGCGCGGGGACATGGCGGCGCATGACGCAATCTCATCGAGCGGCCAGTCTGCACCCGGGTCGTTCCGGATGTCTTCGGCGAGGGAAGAGACAACGGCGCGACCGGGCTCGCCCGGAGCTGGTCGAGAATGACAGCGACCAGTCGTTCGGCGCGGGCGCTGCCGGCCTCCGCACGGGTACTTCGAGAAACGCCAGGATGAGTTCGCGCAGCAGCGGCGTCGTCCCGATCACGGAGGCATCCGAGGGGGCGTTGGTGCATCGGTCCGGACTTGAGCGGATGTCGATCTTTGAAGCGGCAGACTATGCCGTGGCCGCCTTGCGGCGGGCGGATTTCGGGCGTGCGCAGGC
>NZ_JAMYPA010000035.1:0-43159 GCF_040320105.1 Mesorhizobium sp. M0778
CAAAGTTCCCATCAGCCATCGCATCAAGAAATGCGCCTGGAACGACGACTATCTCATCAATGCCATCACTCATATGCGATAGCCCTGCCTTACAGGGGGAGATGGCCGGCAGGCCAGAGGGGGGTGCTGTCCCGCCAACATTTCTGATCGCCTACCAGTCCATCACCACCTTGCCGGAATTGCCGCTCTTCATCGCTTCGAAGCCGGAAACATAGTCGTCGATGCCGATGCGGTGGGTGATCAGGCCGCTGACATCGAGAGGACCCTGCACCAGCGCAATCATCTTGTACCAGGTCTCGAACATCTCGCGGCCGTAGATGCCCTTCAGATGCAGCATCTTGAAGATGACCTTGTTCCAGTCGATTTCGAAGCCGGTCGGCGCGATGCCGAGAATGGCGATCTTGCCGCCATTGTTCATGGTGTCGATCATGTCGCGGAAGGCAGGGGCTGCGCCCGACATTTCGAGGCCGACGTCAAAGCCCTCGGTCATGCCAAGCGCCGGCATCACGTCGCGCAGCTTTTCCTTCGATGCATCGACGACATGCTGAACGCCAAGCTTTTTCGCCAGTGCCAGGCGCACCGGGTTGATATCGGTGATGACCACTTTTCGCGCGCCGACGCACTGCGCCACCAGTGCACCCATGATGCCGATAGGCCCGGCGCCGGTGACCAGCACGTCCTCGCCGACGAGATCAAAGGACAATGCGGTGTGAACAGCATTGCCTAAGGGATCGAAGATCGCCGCGATCTCGTCGGGCACGTCGTCGGGGATCGGCACCACATTGTGCTGCGGGATCGCCAGGTATTCGCCAAAGGCGCCCGGCCGGTTGACGCCGACGCCGAGCGTGTTGCGGCACAAATGCCCCCTGCCCGCCCGGCAGTTGCGGCAATGGCCGCAAACGATATGGCCTTCGCCGGAAACGCGCTGGCCGAGTTTGTACTCGGTCACCGCCGCACCGAAATCGGCGACGGTTCCGACAAATTCGTGGCCGGTAACCATCGGCACCGGCACGGTCTTTTGCGCCCACTGGTCCCAATTATAGATGTGGACGTCGGTGCCGCAGATCGCCGTCTTCCTGATCTTGATCAGCACGTCGTTGGGGCCGATCTCCGGCACCGGCACTTCTTCCATCCAGATGCCCGGCTCGGCCTTGGCCTTGACCAGCGCCTTCATCATGTTCGACATTCTTTTGTTCCCCAGAACCTTAGTCGCTTGAACCTCTTGATCCGGAATCGCTTTTCGGTTCCGGCCGTTCAGGAAATCACGCCGAGTTCCCGACCGACTGCGGCGAACGCCTCAACCGCGCGATCGATGTCTGCGCTGGAATGGGCGGCCGACATCTGCGTGCGGATGCGCGCCTGGCCCTTCGGCACCACCGGGAACGAGAAGCCGATGACATAGATGCCGCGCTTCAGCATCCGCGCCGCCATCTCCTGCGCCAGCGTCGCATCGCCAAGCATCACGGGGATGATCGGGTGGTCAGCGCCGGCCAGGGTGAAGCCGAGCTTGCCCATCTCGGACCGGAAATGCCCGGCATTGTCGTAGAGCCTCTTCCGCAATCCATCCCCGACTTTGATCAGTTCGAAGACCTTTATCGAGGCGCCGGCGATCGCCGGCATCAGCGTGTTGGAAAAAAGATAGGGCCGCGAGCGCTGGCGCAGCCAGTCGACCACCGGCTTCCTGCCCGACGTGTAGCCGCCCGACGCTCCGCCCAATGCCTTGCCGAGCGTACCGGTGATGATGTCCACCCTGCCCTCGACGCCACAATGTTCGGCCGAGCCACGGCCATTCCTGCCGACGAAACCAACTGCATGGCTGTCGTCGACCATCACCATCGCATCGTATTTGTCGGCGAGGTCGCAGACGCCCTTCAGATTGGCGATGATGCCATCCATCGAGAACACGCCGTCGGTGGCGATCAGCCGGAACCGGCAGTCGCTCGCGTCTTTCAACCGCGCCTCCAGATCGGCCATGTCGTTGTTGGCGTAGCGGAAGCGCTTTGCCTTCGACAGCCGCACGCCGTCGATGATCGAGGCGTGGTTCAGCGCATCGGAGATGACCGCATCCTCCTCGCCGAGCAGCGTCTCGAACAGGCCGCCATTAGCGTCGAAGCAGGAGCCGTAGAGGATAGTGTCCTCCATGCCGAGGAAATCAGAAATGGTCGCCTCGAGCTGCTTGTGTTCTTCCTGCGTGCCGCAGATGAAGCGCACCGACGCCATGCCGTAGCCGTAACGGTCGAGCGCCTGCTTGGCTGCTTCCCGCAGTTCGGCGCTGTCGGCGAGGCCGAGATAATTATTGGCGCAGAAATTCAGCACCTTCTCGCCGCCCACCTCGATCTCGGCCGATTGGGTCGAGGTTATCACCCGCTCGGATTTGTAGAGACCTGCCGATTTCAGTCCTTCAAGCTCGCTGTCGATGTGGGAAAGGAATGCTTCGGTCATGATCAGGCCCTGTTGAGATCGATGAGGACTGTCGCGCCGCGCGGACGAAAAATCCATCGCAAAAGCGACCGCTTCGGTGGCGGCAATGGCACGGCAGAGGCCACGATGTTCAAATGCAGAGGCGCTGCGAAAGATTGCAATAACCACTTTGCGGGTTTCCCGCCACGGTCGCCGCCGCCGGCCTGTTGCCGCCCCAAAGCTGTTAACACTTTGAAGCCAAAGGTTGTCGCACAAGAATTCGTTGGCGAGAGGGCCGACTCGGAAAATGTCGCAGCAGCCGGTGCACGCCGTTTCGGGCAGGCTTATACTCCTGATCAAGTCCGGCTACTGGCTGGCTCTGCTGATCATAGCCGCCATGGTAGTGGCGTCCTTCATCCTGCTGCAACAGGTGATGGCGACCCAACGGCACAATCAGGCGCTGCTCGATATCGTCAGCACACAAAAAGCCCTGTCGCAGCGCATCGTCTTCCTTGCCGGCGCAACAGGCAGCGCCTCGCGCGATCAACAGCACGCCCTGGTTAGCGCGCTCAAGCAAGCGACAGTGGAGTTCGAGAAGAACTACGATCTGCTGCTCGAGCGGACCGCCGCCGATCCGGTGTCGCCGGCAAGATTCGATCCGAAATCGATCGAGAGCGTGCTTTTCGCCAAGCCGTACCATCTCGACTATTTCTCGGTCGGGCTTATCGCCAACGGCGAGCGTCTGATCTCTTCATTCGAATCGCGGCTCAACACGACCGGCAGCGGCGGCTACAAGGGCGGAGAGGAGCGCGTTAATCTGGACGCTTCCGTTGCCAACGCAACATTGTCGGGCTACGCAGCACTCGGCCAGCGCATCAGCGCCTACGCGGACCAGCGCTCCGAAAGGCTCCTCGATCTTCATCGCACATTGTTCTATTCGACCATCGGCGTCATCCTGCTGGTGGCACTTTTCATTTTCCGGCCGATGTCGAATGCCATCTTGCGCCGGACGCGCGAGCTGGTCGATGCACGCAATTCCATGGCCTTCATTGCCGTGCATGACGGGCTGACCGGCCTGCACAACCGTACCTTCCTGACCGACCATTTCGATACGTTCATCAGTGGTGCGCAGCGAAGGCGTGAGCGGGTCGCCGTAGTGCAGTTCGACCTCGACCGGTTCAAGCAGATCAACGACACGCTCGGCCACGCCGCTGGCGATTATGTGCTGGTGGTGGCCGCGCAGCGCATGCGCGATTCCTGCCGGACGTCGGATCTCAACGTGCGTCTCGGAGGCGACGAATTCGTTGTCGTCCTCAACGACGCCGGCAGCACCGCGGACATCGATATCGTCGCCAGACGCATGCTGGCCAAACTCAATGAGCCGGTCATCTTCCAAGGCACGACGATCCATCCAGGCGTAAGTGCCGGGATTGCGGTCTACCCCGTCGACGCCGACAATGCGCAGGACCTGCTCGTCCATGCCGATCTGGCACTCTATTCAGCCAAGAGGCAGGGCGGCGGCAGTTTGTCGTTCTTCTCCGATGAGCTGAGGCGCGAACTTGATAATCGCAAGCAGCTCGAACTCGACATCAGGATCGCCATCTCTGAGAAGGCGTTCGAAGTCTATTTCCAGCCGCAGGTGTCGCTGTCGGATGGCGCTATCAGTGGCATCGAGGCTTTGGTTCGCTGGAGGCATGCCGAGCGCGGCATGATCGCGCCGGGCGAGTTCATTCCGATCGCAGAAAAATGCGGCTTGATGCCCGAGATCGGCCGCATCGTTATTGCCAAGGCGATCGACGAAGCAGCCGAATGGAACCGCGCAGGCATCGCCTTCGGACGGATCGCCGTCAATGTGTCCGGCTCGGAGCTGCGCGAGACAGATTTCGAAGTCTTCCTGTTCGGTACGCTGGAGAGGGCTGGCCTGCCCGCGCACAAACTATCGCTGGAGATCGTCGAATCCGTCATTCTCGACGACGAGAAGACCGGTATCGCGGCAAAGCTGCGGCACATCCGTGCCGCCGGCATCCATCTTGAGCTCGATGATTTCGGTACCGGCTACGCATCGCTCAGCCATGTCAATCCAAACGAGATCGACCGGCTGAAGATCGATCGCCGTTTCGTCCAGAACATCAACGAGAACAGCGGCAACACCAAGATCGTGCGTGCCCTCACCGAGCTCGCCCGCGGTCTCGGCATCTCGATCGTCGCCGAGGGCGCCGAAACCGAAGCCGAGCTCGATTCGCTGATGGCGATCGGCTGCGACCAGGTGCAAGGCTATTCCATCGCGTTCCCGATGCCACCGGACAGCGTGCGCGAATGGCTGGTGGCCCGGGCGCCCAAGAAGGCCAGGCTGACGGTGCTGCAGGGCAGCCGGGCGTAGATCCGTCATGGTTCGGCCTTGCAAACCGACCTGATGAGCCGAGGCGGTAGGTCATCCTCATCACCGGGAAATGCTGCCAGGCAATTGTCCAAAGCTGGGCACACGCGCCAGTTTTTCGTAGTTCTGAAATGACAAAATGACCGCCTGCTTGCTGCCGCGGCGCGTGATGACCGCCGGTTCTCCCGCGACGACCTGATCGAGCAGCGCCGAGAGTATAGTCCTGGCATCCTTCAGCGAAATTTCGCGCATGGCGTTTCCTAGCCTAAATTTCTTAGCTCTCGACATTGGCCCGCAGCGCAGCCAGCACCTGTGCAAACTCCGCCAGCCTGTCGTCGGATAATCCCTTCCGCAGCCGTTTGTCGAAGGCTAACGCGGCGGTGCGCAATTTCAGGAACAGCGCTTCTCCGGCTTGGGTCAGCTCCACCTGGTGAACCCGGCGATTTTCGGGATCGCGGCGCCGTATCAGCAGGCCTTGCGTCTCCATGGCGTTGAGATGATGGGTCAGTGTTGCGCCCCGAATACCGATCATGCCGGCGAGCTCGCGTTGGTTGGCCAGCTCCCGCGACTTGACCGACAGCAAAGTCACCCAGACCGGCAGCGTGCCCCCCGCCTCGACCAGGGCAGCGTCGAAAGCCTGCGCCACCAGCTTGGCGGTGCGGGCGAGATTCATCCCGATCGGCGGGCGGTCAAAGGGCGTCATGGTCCGACACTAGAACAAGGGCAAAGCCTATGGAACCGGCTCGAGCTTATGCGTTGACATCTAATCATTTGATATCTATCCATATGGTTAGCGGTGGGCAAGAGAGGAAATGCGGTCATGCAATATGTCTACATCATCGTCCTCGGCCTTCACGTCATGGCGGGTGTGTTCTGGGCCGGCACCACGATCGCGGTTGCCCGCGAACCGGAGATCCGGGCGGAACGTTTCTTCCGGCCGCAAATGGGCGCGGCCGGCGTGGTTTTCCTCACGGGTTTGCTGCTCTGGTATTTCTTCCACAACGGCTCCTTCGGCTCGATGGAGAAGGTCCTGGCGCTGGGCATCTTGACTGCCTTGATTGCCGCCGGGGTCCAGGGCGCACTGGTGGGTTCCGCCAGCAGGCAGTTGGCCGGTGCTGATGCGGCGAAGCAAACCCAGTTGCGCGCGAAGATGACAAAAGGCGAACGCATCGCCGGCGGGCTGCTGGTCATCACCGTGTTCTGCATGGCTACCGCCAGGATGTTTTGAGCGGCCTGCCGCAATCGCAAGATCGTACGGTGTCCGGCCGCAAGCCGGCGGCGTGCGCGGCGCGCAGAACGAGCCGAAGTACCGTGGTGGCTCTCCGTACGGAGGTTCGGCTGCGCGCCACCAATCAATCCAAAATATTCCTCAGATTCGCAAGCCGAACCTGATGCCGTCATAGATGGCGGCGTGGATGTTGCGCGAGGCTACTGCATCGCCGATGCGGAAGAGCACGAAACCGGCGTGAGGATTGCGCACGGGAAAGATGTCGCCGCCATTGACCAGCTTTTCGTAGTCGATCGCGCCGGCGTTCTTCGACAGCGGCTTCAGCGCCAGATAGAGATCGTCGAGCGGCAGCGTGCCGTGCTCGACCACCACCTGGTCGACGCGGCGCTCTCCGCGCCAGCCATCAGCGAAGTCGGAGGCGAGCTCGGCGATCAGCTGGTTGCCCTCGCGCCGCACCGAACGCAGCCGTGTGTTGATGGTCACCGTGACACCCTTTTCCTGGAAGGCGCGCATGTAAGGCACATGGTTCATGCCGCCCATTTCCGGCGCGAAGAAGCGCTCTGGTGAAACCAGCTCCAGCCTGGCGCCGCTGTTGGCGATCAGTTCGGCAGCACCCATGCCCTGATGGCCGCCATTGTCGTCATAGAGCAGCACGTTCTCGGCCGGCTTGACGCTGCCGGCCATGATGTCCCAGCTCGAGGTGACGAGATCGTCGCCCGCAGTCAGAGGCGGGTTCTGCGGCAGGCCGCCGGTGGCGATCACCACCACGTCCGGCGACAGCGCCAGCACGTCGTCCTTCTCCGCCCAGGTGTCGTAGCGGATCTCGACGCCGAGCCGGTCCAGCTCGGCCAGACGCCAGTCGATGATGCCGATCAATTCCTTGCGGCGGGGATTCTGCGTTGCCAGCCGCACCTGGCCGCCGGCCTGGCTCGATGCTTCCAGCACCGCTACCTGGTGCCCGCGCTCGGCGGCGACCCGCGCTGCCTCCAGCCCGCCGGCGCCGGCGCCGACCACGACCACCTTTCGCTTCGGTCCCGCGGTTTTCGGAATAATGTGCGGTATCGACGCCTCGCGGCCCGTTGCCGCATTGTGGATGCACAGCGCCTCACCGCCCTCATAGATGCGGTCGAGGCAGTAGGTTGCACCGACGCAAGGGCGGATCTCGTGCTCGCGGCCCTCCATCACCTTCCTGACGATGTGCGGGTCGGCAATGTGGGCGCGCGTCATGCCGACCATGTCGAGCTTGCCGGTGGCGATGGCGTAACGCGCGGTGGCGACGTCGGAAATCCGCGCAGCATGGAAGGTCGGGAATTTCGTCGCCGCCCTCACCTCGCCGGCGAAGTCGAGATGCGGCGACGACCGCATGCCGGTCACCGGAATGACTTTTGTCAGCGCGGCATCAGTCTCGATCGAGCCACGGATGATGTTGAGGAAATCGACCTTGCCGGAGCCGGCCAGCCGCCTGGCGATTTCGACGCCTTCCTGTTTCGACAGGCCTTTCTCGAAATCCTCGTCGGCGACCATGCGGATGCCGACGACGAACTTTTCGCCGACCGCGGCACGCACCGCATCGAGCACCATTCCGGTGAAGCGCAGCCGGTTGTCGAGCGAGCCGCCGAAATCGTCGTCGCGCTGGTTGGTGGCCGGCGACCAGAAGCCGTCCATCAGGTGGCCGTAGGCCTCGAATTCGATGCCGTCGAGGCCGGCAGCCTGGCAGCGCTGGGCGGCCGCCGCGTAGTCGGCGACGATGCGCTCGATATCCCAGTCCTCGATAATCTTGGGAAAGGCGCGATGCGCCGGTTCGCGCACCGGCGAAGCCGACAGCACCGGCAGCCAGTCGGCCTTGTTCCAGCCGGTGCGGCGGCCGAGATGGGTGATCTGGATCATCACCTTGCAGTCATGCTCGTGGCAGGCATCGGTAAGCTCGGCGAGCCACGGCACGATGCGGTCGTCATAGACATGCAGATTGCCGAAGGCGGCCGGGCTGTCGCGCGAGACGATCGCCGAGCCGGCGGTCATGGTCAGCGCCATGCCGCCCTTGGCCTTTTCGGCATGGTAGAGCCGGTACCGCTCCTTTGGCATGCCGTCCTCAGAATAGGCCGGCTCATGGCTGGTCGACATCACCCGGTTCTTCAGCGTCAGATGCTTGAGCTGATAGGGCTGGAGGAGCGGGTCGTTGCTAGTCATCGTCTTCCTGCTGTTTCAAATTGTGCTAATGAGCGGCAAATTTTTGTTTTTACGCATGTCGCTATCCCAAAATCGCTGCGCAGTTTTGGGCGACATGCAGCAAGGAACCTGCTCATGACCGATACGAAAAACCTCACCCAGCTCGGCACCAACGTCGAGGCGCCACAGAGCCCTGAAGCGGCAGTCCTGGAAACCGTGCCGTTTTCGCGCGGCGACGGCCCGCCGGCCATCGTTCGCTTCACCTGCCCGGAATTCACTTCGCTCTGCCCGGTCACCGGCCAGCCGGACTTCGCCCATATCGTCATCGACTACGCACCCGATGCGCTGCTGGTGGAATCGAAGTCGCTCAAGCTGTTCATGACCTCGTTTCGCAACCATGGCGCCTTCCACGAAGAATGCACCGTCATGATCGGCCGCCGCATCATCGCCGCGACCAAGCCATTGTGGTTGCGCATCGGCGGCTACTGGTATCCGCGCGGCGGCATTCCGATCGACGTGTTCTGGCAGACGGGCGCCCCGCCGGAAGGTGTGTGGCTGCCCGACACCGGCGTCGCCCCCTATCGCGGGCGCGGGTGAGCCTGAGTTTCTGAGGAAAATACGTTGCATCAGTTGAGCGGGAGCAGCCGGTAGCGGCCGGGATTGTTCGGGTCGCTGAAATGGCCCATCGGCCCGTGTTCGGCGAAGTGGCCCGCCCAGCGTTTCATCGCAGCCGGATCGAGTTCGACGCCCAGCCCGTCACCCTCCGGCACGCGCACCGTATTGCCCGTCTGGCGGAAAGGACCGTCCTTGATGACATCGCCGATCTGCCAGCGAAACAGCGACTGCGATGCTTCGGTGATCCACGGTGTCGCCGCCACCACGTGCAGATAAGCCGATGTCATGATGCCGAGATCGTTCGAATAGCACCAGAACCCCTTGCCCATCGCCTCACAGGCGGCGATGAATTTCAGAGTTTTCGACAATCCGCCGAGTGCTGCGAAATTGCAGACGAAGTAATCCGGCGCACCGAGCGCGACTGCCCGTCTGAGATCCGGGATGTGCGTGGAGAACGGAATGCGCGAATGCTGGCGCAGCGCTGCCATCTCCTCGAAGGTCGCGACCGGATCCTCGTAATTGCGGATGTTGAACGGCTCGATCTCGCGCAGTACCCAGCGCGCTGTGGTCAGCGACCACTGCATGTTGGAATCGAGTTTGATCTGCGCCTTATCGCCAAGCGCCTCGCGCAGCATGCGCACTGTCCTGATCTCGAGCTCGGGATCGCCCATGATCAGCTTGCCCTCGAAGATCGTCGAGCCGTGCTGTTCTCGCATGCCGAGACAATAGTCGACGATCGCTTCGGCGGTCATCTCGCCGCCGGCTCCGCCTTGAGCGGGGCGAAAGGCGAAATATTCCGAAAACGGAATGTCCTTGCGCACCGCGCCGCCGAGCAGCTTATAGAGCGGCATGCCGAAGACCTTGCCTCTTATATCCCAGAGCGCCAGTTCGATGGCGCCGAACGCCACCGTGGCTGCGTTCTCGCCGGTGTTGGCGGTGATCTGCCAGGGCGGCACACAGCGCGCCTCGCAGTCGGCGATGTCGAGCGGATCGGCGCCAATCAGCGCCGGCGCGATCTCGGCCTTGATCACCTCGCCGAAATGCCACCATGGCGCCTCGCCCAGTCCGACCACGCCTTCGTCCGTCTCGACCTCGATGATCGATTTCGAGGCGCCGCCGTAGAGACCAGCCGTCCACCAGAACGGAGCATCGAGCGGGACGTTGACGTGGGTGACGCGGATGTTGCTGATCTTCATCGGTTCCGTTCTCACTCACACTGGTATTGGCTGAGCGCCCATTCGCCTGTCACCGAGAGCAGGTCCGATATCTTCCAGTCGCCGTCGACCTTTTTGAGCTTCCATTCCAGCCGGTGCGGATTGCCGGAGGCGACGAAAGCGACAACGACCTTGGCCTGGTCGCCCTTGACCGCTTCGATGGTCTTCAGGCTCTTGTCGATCTCCGCCTCGTCGTATTCGGCATTGTCGAGCGCCATGTTGGGATCGAGGCACTCGCCCTGCCCCGACTTCCGCAGCGCGTCGCTCTTGTCCAGCACCGACTTTGCCGGATCGGTGAAATGGCCCCGCTGAGCCGGATCGACCTCGAGCCCGGCATGCTCGTAGAACGGCTTCACCACCGCCGTCGGCGAGCCCGGCTGCACGGGTGCGGCCGGTGCGTTTTCTGCCGGCGACTCTGCCGGCGGAGGTGCCGCGTTGTCGGCCGGCGCGTCTGCGGGCGGCGCGCCCAACAGGCCCTGAGCGGCGGCGCTGCTCAATCCGGCTAGCAGGCACGCAGTCGCCAGAACCCAGGGACGGCAGCGGAGCACGGCATCACTCCGGGGTCTGCCCGGCCAGACATTCGAGCGCACTGAGTGTCCAGCCGCTGGTCTTCGAGGTGATGTCGGCGACCTTCCACTGGCCATCGATCTTCCTGAGTGACCAGACCATTTCGCGTTTGGAATCATCGCCTTCCGGGAAAAGGTTGAACGTCGCCGTCACCTCGGCGCTGTCGCCATCCAGCGTTTCGGCCAGCGTCAGCGTCTTGGCCACGGTCTTCTCGTCATAGTCCTGCGCATCGAGACCAGGGGCGAAGTCGATGCAGGGAACTTCATCCGGATGGTTCTTTGCCGCGTTGTCGTTCAGTTCGAACAGTTTCGTCACCGGCGCGGTGAAGCGGTCGCGATATTGCGCATCGGCCTCGAATTTGACCGACGGGACATAGAAGAACTTCACGGCGTTGGCAGCAGGGCCGGCAAACGCGGCCGCCGGCAAGGCCATCGAAAGCGCGGCAACAAAAAGTGGCAGTTTCATGCGTGTCCCCGATTGTTCACTGACGGAAGCTATCAGTACCACGCATCTTGCCTGTCGGCTTTCTTGCGGTCCATGAAATCCTGCAACGCGTCCTCTGCTGGCAACTCAGGCGTTCAGCCAGACGTTCTGGAGATCCATCTCGAAGGTTTGGTGGACACCGTAGTTCTTCACCTTCTCGTTCATGTGGCTGAACAGCTTCTGCCAAAACGGCTGAATGATGACGCCCGAATCCTGGAGGATCTGCTCGATGTCCTTCATGACCTCGCGGCGCTTCTCGACGTCGATAAGCGACAGAGCCTGCTTGAGCTTGGCATCGAAATCAGGGTTCGAGTAGCCGGTTTCGTTCCACGCCTCGCCGGTGCGATAGCCGAGCGCCAGCACCTGGACGCCAAGCGGGCGCATGTACCAGATGGTCATCGAATAGGGGTATTTCGTCCAGTCGTTCCAGAAGGTCGAACCCGGCAGCACGGTGCGCTTCACCTTGATCCCGGCATCGCGCAACTGGCCGGCAATAGCGTCGCCGGTATTCTTTTGCCAATCGTCCTCGACGGTGATCAGTTCATGCTCGAAGTCGGCCTGCTTGGCCTCGGCCATCAGCTTCTTGGCGCCCGCGGCGTCACGTGTCTTCTTGGGCAGCGCGAAGTATTCCGGATGAATCGGGCTGACGTGATGGTTTTCACCAACAGTCCCTCGCCCGGCATAGCCAAGTTCGAGCACCGCCTGGTTGTCGACGGCCATTTGCAGGGCGTTGCGGACGCGCTTGTCGTCGTAGGGCTTGTGCGTGACGTTGGTCCGGGCAACGAGCGTGGTCGCTGTCGCGACCTCCGATTTTACCAGCCCCATCTTGTCGAGGATGTCTATAAAGTCGGCGGGCGTCTCGAAGTTGAGATCGATTTCGCCGGAGTCGAATGCATTTATCGACGCGTTGAAATCGGTTCCGTAGTCGATGAATTCGACGCCGTCGAGAAGCGCTTCACCGCCCCACCACTTGCCAGTCTCACGACGCTTGACGACCGCTTTCTGGCCGACCGCATAAGACACCAGTTCGAACGGCCCGGTGCCAATCGGCTTCTCGATCGGATTGGCACCGTCGGCGTCGAAGTTGCGATGGACCACCAGCGCCGGATAGTCGGTGAAGTTCGGGATCAGCGAGATGTCCGGCTCGTTCAGCTTCAGCTTGACCGTGTTGTCGTCGACCTTGGTGATCGCGCCATCCCTGGCCTTGCCGGTTTTTGCGTCGATCAGTGCACCGACGCGCGCGGCCATGGAATTGCCGGCTGCAGCCTTTTCGCACCAGCGCGTCAGATTGTAGGCCACATCATCGGCGCCGAAAGCATCGCCGTTGTTCCAGGTGATGCCCTTGCGCACATGCAGAACGTATTCGGTGGCGTCGTCATTGACCTCCCAGCTTTCGAGCAGAACCGGCTCGAATGTGAACTGGCGGGTGTAGCGGACAAGCGGCTCGAGCCAGCAGCGTGAAATGTTCGCAAGTTCCACCCAGTCATAGGTGCGCGGATCCTTTTGTGCCTTCACCGACATCGAAACATGCAGCGTGCCGCCTTTCTTGGGCTCTTCAGCCAAAGCCCGTTCTGGCATGGCAAGACCGATCATGCCGTAGGCAAGGGCCGTCGATGCGCCGAAAGCGCTTGCCAGAGCCAGAAACTCGCGCCGATCCACACGACCTGCACGCGCCTCGCTGGCCATCGCTTCGATGGCGCTCGGTACGCGATCACCATTGCTTCTGAAGAGTGTCATTTTTTCCTCCGTTATGGTTCCCATCGGGTCTTCGCCCGTTATCAACTAACGCTGTCCGGTAGTTTCTCCTCGCGCCGCGCAATCAAATCTTTGAGACCATCGGCGATGCCCTCATCGAGCTTCGGCTCCTCATAATCGGCGAGCATGTTGCGCGCTTTCTCGCGACCGCGGGTGTCGTGGTCCTTTGCTCCTTCCGCCTTCCACTGTTCGAACGAATTGAAGTCCATGATGCTCGGTATGAAGAAGGCGGACTCGAAATGCTCGAGCGTGTGCTGGGTGCCGAGGAAATGGCCCTGCGGTCCGACCTCGCGGATAGCCGCCATAGCCTCCTTGAAATCGTCGAACGGCAGCCCGCCAGCATATTTGTACCAGCCGACAAGCTGCTCGCAGTCGGTCGCAAATTTCGAATAGCCGCAGGTCAGGCCGGCCTCGAGCCAACCGGCGGAGTGCCAGATGTAGTTGGCGCCGGCAAGGATGGCGGCATGCATCAGCATGTTCGCCTCGTAGCCCGCCTGGGCGTCGTTCAGCTTCGAGCCGACATGGAAACCGGACGTGCGCCACGGCAGCCGATACTTCCGCGCCAGCGCGCCCATGAGATACATCATCTGGGCCGCCTCCGGCGTGCCGCCCATGGGAGCGCCGGTCTTCATGTCGACCGTCACCATGAACTGTCCGTAGATCTGCGGCGAACCCGGACGCAAGAGCTGTGTGAACGCGACGCCCGCCAGCGCTTCGGCATTGACCTGCGCGACCGCACCGACTGCAGAGGCCGAAGTCGAGGCGCCGCAAAGGGCGAAGGGCGCGAGGATCAGCGGCTGGTTGTGGCGCGCATAGACTTTCATCGCGTCCAGCATGGTGGCATCCCAGACCAGCGGCGAATTGCAGTTGGTGATCGCCACCAGGACCGGGTTGTCGCGGACATAGTCCTCGCCGAACACGATGCCTGCCATCGCCATCGTGTCTTCGGCTCGATCTTTGGAGGTCACGATGCCCATGAACGGCTTGTCGGAGTGCTTCAGCGCTGAATGGATGATGTGGAGGTGACGCTTCGGCACCGCGATTTCCATCGGCTCGCAGATGATCGAGCTCGACGAATGCAGCGCCGGCGCCATGTAGGCCAGCTTGTGGAAATTGTTGAGGTCGGCGAGTGTGCCGTAGCGCCTGTTGTTGTCGAGGTCGCGCACATAAGGCGCCCCGTACATCGGCACGAAGATGGAGTTGTTTCCACCCACACGTACGGAACGCTGGGGATTCCTCGCATTGAGCGTGAACTCCGACGGGACCTTCGAGACGAGGTCCATCAGCAGGGCGCGGTCGATCCGGACCCTTGTCTCGGAGACATCGGCGCCCGCCGCCTTCCACATTGCGATAGCCTCGTCGTCGCGGAACTCGCATCCCACCTCTTCGAGGATGCTGAGCGACTCCTGGTGGATGAGCTCCACCGCCTCGTCCGGGACCATCTGATACACCGGAATCTTGCGAACCAGGGTCGGAAATGACGCTACGGGAGCTCCCCGCAGCGCCTTGCGCCCGAGGCGGCCACCCGCGCGACGATTGGTATGTTCGCTCACTTCAACGGCCGGTGCGTTCATGGAGGCTCCATCTTCCTGTCTCGATCAATCTAGCCAGACAAAATGCAGCTGTGACGCTGGAAAATCCTGATCTCTTGTATAAGCTCAGCTTATGCGAAGCATGCGCCATCTGCTGCCCTCGGCCGGCAGCCTGATCGTTTTCGAGGCCGCCGGCCGGCTGTCGAGCTTTACCGCCGCCGGGCGGGAGCTCGGCATGACGCAGGCTGCCGTCTCCTATGCGATCCGTGGGCTCGAGGAGCAGCTCGGCGCCAAACTCTTCCAGCGCCGCCACCGGCAAGTCAGCCTTACCGAGGCCGGCGATCGCTTTCACGCCGACGTCTCGCTCGGCCTGTCGCACATCCGCAAGTCGGCGGAAGATCTGCGCCAGATCGCCGTCGGCGCTCACGTGACGCTCGCCGCCTCGACCGCATTCGCCTCGTTCTGGATGATGCCGCGCCTGCAGCAGTTTCGCGACGAACTGCCGGGCATCGACCTGCGCATCCAGACCGCGGACCGCGATCTCGACATCATCGCCGAAGACATTCCGCTCGGCGTCCGCGGCGGCGAGCCCAAGGAATGGCCGGATTATCATTCGCTGCCGCTGGCCGATGAAGTGATATTCCCCGTCGCCGGCGTTAGTTATGTGGCCCGGTTCGGGCTGCCGGCGAACGTGAAGGACCTTCCATCGCATCGTCTCATTCATCTCGAAGAGCCGTTTCGCGAGGCCGCCAGCTGGGACGAATGGTTCGCCTCGGCCGGTGTCGACATCGCCGATGCCGGGCGTGGCTTGCGCATCAACGACTATGCGCTGGTGATCCAGGCAGTCATGGAAGGGCAAGGCATCGCGCTCGGCTGGGATCATCTCGCCGAGCGGCTGCTGGCATCAGGGCTGCTGGTGCGCGTCACCGGCCACACAATGACGACCGGCAAGGGCTTTCATGTCATCTGGTCGAGGAACCGCGAGCTCAGCGACAACGCCCGCAAGGTGCGGGACTGGCTGGCGGCGCAAGCGTGAGGCTATCCCACAATGCCCGGTCAAACCGTCACGACGATCTTGCCGAATTGTTCGTTCGACTCGAGATAACGATGCGCCTCGACGATCTGATCAAACGGAAAGGTTCTAGCGATTGCGGGCTTCAGCGAACCCGATTTCAGTCCATCAAGGATGAATGTCTTGGCGGCCTGCAGCCTGGCCGGATCGCGCACGATCTCGTGGACGAGATAGCCGCGCAGCGTCAGCGTCTTGGCCAGCACTGCAGGTAGCGGAAAAGGTGTCGGGTCGAGACTCAAGCCGCCATATTCGATGAGAATGCCGCCCCGTGCCATCGCTGCCGTCAGAGGCTCGAAGATCGGCCCGCCGACCGCGTCGAACACCACGCGGATGCGCTCCGGACCGGCGATTTCCTTCAACCTGGCTTCCAGATCCTCCTCTGCCGAGGCGATGACGGGGGCCGCGCCGAACTCAAGCAAAGCCCGCTTCTTGGCAGATGTCCGTGTGACCGCGATCGGCGTCGCGCCAACCAGGTTGGCAATCTGGATCGCCGCCAGTCCGACGCTGCTCGACGCGGCAGTGATAACGACAAAGTCTTCCCTGCCGAGTTTGGCAATGTCGATCAGCGCACCGTAGGCGGTGAGATATTGCATCCACGCAGCGGCGGCCTCTTCCCAGCTCAGCGATGGTGGATGCTTGACGACGAGCTCGGCGGGATATGTGGCAATCTCACCATAGGCAGGCCAGCGGGCCATCGACACTGGCGGCACGATGCTGACGGCATCGCCCGGCGCAAACCCGTCCACGCCTTCGCCGACCGTTTCGACGAGGCCAGCGGCCTCAAGCCCAAGACCGGAAGGCAACGGCGCGGTTTGGATATATCTGCCTGAACGCAGCAACGCCTCGGCCCGGTTCAGACCCAACGCCTTGACACGGATCTGGATCTCGCCTCGTCCCGGCGCAGGCATGTCGACATTCTCGATGCGCAGAACCTCGGGACCACCCAGCTCATAAAAACGAACGACACGCGCCATCGGTCACAACTCCAAAATATTTGCACTGAATGTGCTATGCCAGCGGCAATCAGGCGGATAAATAGCCGCTTGAGTAGATCAGTGGAAACTGTGGGTTTTGAATATGGATCGCCTTACCAGCATGGCCGTGTTCGTCAAAGCCGTCGACCTGGGCTCGTTCGCGGCCGCGGCGGCGGCTCTTGATCTGTCCGGGCCGATGGTCGGCAAGCATGTCCGGTTTCTCGAGGAGCGCCTGGGCGTGCGCCTCATCAACCGGACCACGCGCCGCCAAAGCCTGACGGATTTCGGGCGCGCCTATTATGAACGCTGCCGGCTGGTGCTTGCCGAAGCGGAGGCCGCGGATGCACTCGCCGCCGACCAGCTTGCCGAACCGCGCGGAAAGCTGCGCGTCCTCATGCCGGTGCATTTCGGCCGGCGCTGCGTTGCCCCGATCCTGTTCGGGCTTGCGCAGCAATATCCGGCGCTGGAACTTGACCTGTCGTTCAGCGACGCCCTCGCCGACCTCGCCGAGGACGGCTGCGACCTTGCCATCCGAACGGGCGATCTGGAGGACCAGGCCGGGGTGATGGCGCGGCGCGTCGCGCGCCAGCACATGGTCGTCTGCGCGTCGCCATCCTATCTCGACAGGCACGGCCAGCCGCAGGCGATAGATGACCTCGGCAGCCATCACGCGATCATCTACCGCCGTTCCGGGCGTGCCGTTCAGCCGTGGCTGTTTCCACGCAATGGCCAGCCTGCGACGGAGGTCAGGCTCGCTGGCAGATTGCGGCTCGACGATCTCGATGCCATCGCCGATGCCGCGGCCGCCGGCATGGGGCTCGCCTGGCTGCCATACTGGCTGGTTCGCCAGCGCATTCAGGCGGGCGTACTTGTCCCGCTATTGCCGGAACAGCCGAGGTTTCTCTATGACGCCCATGCGCTGTGGCTGCAGACGCCACATCTGCCGATGAAAGTCCGCCTTGCCGTCGACGCACTGGCGGCAGCGCTGCCCAAACTCATGACTTGAAGTGCACGGTCGCGGTCAGCTGCGTGGATTTCCTCGAGAACGACCCGACGATTGAACAATAATCTATATGGTAAGATTTCGAATATACAGGAGGTAAACCAGAACAACTGTTAGCGATATCGAAATAATCGTCCAAATAGTGAACAAAATTACTCTTGCAATACGACTCTTTCGACGCTGTATCCATCGAGCGAAGTTTACCATTAAGTAATCTAGGATGACGTCCAAATGTCGCCTCCAACGGCCATTCGCTTCAGATTTTGGCCTTCGCCCGACTAAATCCACTAAGTCAATTGGGGGCCAAGCCCATTCACTTCAACAATATTCCTATCTCTACATCGTGGCGGGACAGCACCCCCCTCTGGCCTGCCGGCATCTCCCCCGCAAGGGGGGAGATTGGCGGTTCATGCGTCCCGCCAACCTTTGAGACATTGGAGACTGGCGGAGGCCGAGGCGACATCCGATCTCCCCCCTTGCGGGGGAGATGGCCGGCAGGCCAGAGGGGGGTGGGACGGAGCGCAACGGAGCAGTCTCCCTGCCTTGCAACAATCAACGCTATTCTCCCCCTCCCGCATCGGCCACGAATCCGCCTATAGTGCTGCCATGCCCATTCGCCAGCTTTCCGAAACGATGATCAACCAGATCGCCGCCGGCGAAGTCATCGAGCGTCCGGCAAGCGTGGTCAAGGAACTGGTCGAGAACGCGCTCGATGCCGGCGCCACGCGTGTCGAGATCGTCACCGCTGGTGGCGGGCTGAACCTGATCCGCGTCAGCGACGACGGCTCGGGCATTCCGGAAAAGGAACTGGCGCTGGCGATCGCGCGCCATTGCACCTCGAAGCTCGCCGACAATATTCACGACATCCGCTCGCTCGGCTTTCGCGGCGAGGCCTTGCCGTCGATCGGCTCGGTGGCGCGGCTGTCGATCCGCTCGCGCACAGCGTCCAGTGAAAACGCCGCCGAGATCGGCATCGCCGGCGGCCGCGTCTCCGCCGTCAGGCCGGCGGCGGCCAATCGCGGCACCACGGTCGAGGTGCGCGACCTGTTCTTCGCCACGCCGGCGCGGCTCAAATTCATGAAGGGTGAGCGCGCCGAAGGCTCGGCCATCGGCGACGTGGTCAAGCGCATCGCCATCGCCTTTCCCGCCGTGCGCTTCACGCTGGCCGGCCCGGACCGCTCGACGCTGGAGCTGCCGGCGACCGAGGACAGCCCGGAAGGCCGGCTGCGCCGGGTGGCACAGGTGATGGGCGCCGACTTTCCCGACAATGCGATCGCCATCGACGCGGTGCGGGACGGCGTGCACCTCGCCGGCCATGTCTCGGTGCCCTCCTTCACCCGCGCCAACGCCCTGCAGCAATATGCCTATGTCAACGGCCGCCCGGTGCGTGACAAATTGATCGCCGGCGCCATTCGCGGCGCCTTCGCCGACGTGCTGCCGCGCGACCGCCATGCCGTCACCGTGCTGTTCCTGACGCTCGATCCGGCGATCGTCGACGTCAACGTCCATCCGGCCAAGGCCGACGTGCGCTTCCGCGATCCGGGGCTGGTGCGCGGCCTGATCGTCGGCGCCATCCGCGAAGCACTGGCCCATGCCGGGATCCGCGCCGCCACCACCGGTGCCGCCGGCATGATGGCAGCGTTCCGGCCGGGCGCGGCATCCTATGCGCATGGCGGCCCGGCCAACGGTCACCGCAGTTACGAGGCCGCCTATCGGGCGTCGGGCTTTGCGGGTTTCGACCCTGCCCGTTCGCCGCAGCGGCCGCTCGATATGGGCTCTGCAAATGGCGGCTTCGGCGAGGACGAGCAGGCGGCCTTCGACGCCGGCCCACTGCACAGTGCCGACGCGCGCGCCGGACAGGATCAGGCGGCAGAGACGCTGCTCGGCACGGCATTGGGCGCGGCGCGCGCGCAAGTGCATGAGAACTATATCGTCGCCCAGACCAGGGATTCGCTTGTCATCGTCGACCAGCATGCGGCGCATGAGCGACTGGTTTACGAGGCCTTGAAGAACGCCCTCCACTCACGCGCGGTGCCGTCGCAGATGCTGCTGCTGCCCGAGATTGTCGACCTGCCGGAGGAAGACGCCGAGCGGCTTGCCATGCACTCCGAGACGCTGGCCCGCTTCGGCCTCGGCATCGAGCGCTTCGGCCCAGGCGCCGTTGCGGTGCGCGAGACGCCGTCGATGCTCGGCGAGACCAACGTCCAGCAGCTGGTGCGCGACCTCGCCGACGAGATCGCCGACAATGACACGGTCGGCCCGCTGAAGGAGCGGCTGGACAGGATAGCCGCGACCATGGCCTGCCACGGCTCGGTACGTTCCGGCCGCCTGCTCAAACCGGAAGAGATGAACGCTCTGCTGCGCCAGATGGAGGCGACGCCCGGCTCCGGCACCTGCAACCACGGCCGCCCGACCTACATCGAACTCAAGCTGGCGGATATCGAGAGGCTGTTCGGGCGACGGTAAGCATTACCTGGGCAACGCCAAGCGAGGCACCCGCTCAATTCGCCAATTGATGATATTTCTTAGTTTTAAGAGAGAAAACATAGTCCATTGTATAGCCAGCGCCGCCGCCACGAAAGTTTACTGAAATGATCTCGGCGATTTTTTCCGTCTGTTTTTGAACATTCATGTAGATTGGCGTCATCAGCATTCCCGCGTCGCAATTGTCGTCATCGAACTCGATCTCTTGATAGACTTTCTTGCTTCGCTTGCCGATGACTTGCAATTTTCGCATGCAAATTCCGGCTTCGGTTTTCGCGTAGATGCCTGAAAACCTGTCGGTGTCGGTCTGCGCCCAGAACGGGATCTCAACGGTTCCGTCAATCTTCCCGTCGCCGGTATCGTCCAGGCTCGCAACTTTCTTGAGCGTGACGGGATGTTTGTCCGCACCCTTGCTCCAGGTTCCTGTTGCGCCGCTTTCACCAATGTCGAGAGAAAATGGGCATCCACTGGTGTCGACGGGCGTTTTCGAACCCATGACCAGCACCCGGTCGAATTCCTTGTCGTCCGCAATCTCGCAAAGGGATACGCTGGTGCCGTTGATCTTGCCGTACACTGCTATCGGGCTTTGCTTCGCGTCGTAGAAATAGCTCCCCTCGACCGTAATCCCGCTGCCGAAACTGTCATTCCTCTGCAGCGACAGATGGACTGGGTTAGGCCCAATGAAACCTTCGTAGTTTTCGATCTGATACCAACCCGCGACGGCATTTTGGCTGAACAGCAACAAGAAAAAAATTGCGGAGATAAACTGCATTCCCATGTCGACCCCTCGCCATGCTTCGCAAACGCAATCAACATAGACGCCGGCCTGGCTCATGTCTGCATCGCAATGGTCGTCAGTAACGGCTCATGGTTTGAGTCGGGAAAAAGCTTCAATTATCTGAATCATCTCTTCAAATTCACCACGATAACGCCGGCGAGCGCCAGTGCGCCGCCGAGGATGCCGAACAGCGTCGGCACCTCGCCAAGCCAGAAGAAGCCGATCAGCGTCGCCACCGGCGACACCAGATAGAGGAAGTTCGAGGCACGCGCCGCGGGCAGTCGGGAAAGTGCTGTTGCCCAGGCAGCGTAGGCGATGAGGCTGGGCACGATGCCGAGAAAGATGACGGCGCCGAG
Source organism: Mesorhizobium sp. M0778 (assembly GCF_040320105.1). Lineage (NCBI taxonomy): Bacteria > Pseudomonadati > Pseudomonadota > Alphaproteobacteria > Hyphomicrobiales > Phyllobacteriaceae > Mesorhizobium > Mesorhizobium sp. M0778. Next base: position 21,005 of record NZ_JAMYPA010000035.1, read on the forward strand.
CCCGGCGGTATCGGCGACAGCCGCCTGCGCCAGACCGCTCGGCAGGAATGGCGACAGGCAGAGCGCGCCAAGCACCATGTTCGAGGCCGAGATGGTCAGCGGGTGGTGGCGACCAAACAGCGGCTTCTGAACGATGGTGTTGACGGCCGAGCACAGCGCCGAGCCGAGGACAAGCAGCGCACCATTGTTGAAATGCAAGCCTTGCCCCTCGCCCATGGCGATGATGCCGATACCGGCGAAGGACAGGAATGTGCCGGCCCAGGCCAAGCCTGAGAAGCGTTCGCCGAGCAGCGCCATGGCCATGATGGCGGTGAAGATCGGGCTGACATTGATGATGAAGCCGGCCGCACCGGCCGAAACGGTCAGCTCGCCGAAATTGAGCATCACCGTGTAGAGCGCGACGAAGACGGCACCACCGAAGACAAAGCGCCAGAGTTCGTCGAGCCTGGGCAGAGCCGGCCGCTTGACCGCGAGAAAGATCGCCGCCGGAACCGCGGCGATGGCAAAGCGCAGCGCGCCGAGTTCCAGCGGCCCGAAGGCGGCAAGGCCGGCGCGGATCGCCGGAAAGGCCGAAGCCCAGCCGACCACCGTCAGCGCCACCGCGATGGCAGCTGTGGCATCCATACGCTGTGTCGTATTCAACGTGCCGGTATAGACGCTCATCTCGGTGTCCTCGCGATCCAATGCCATGAAGTAGAGAAACGCTATTGCGCGTCGATTGACAAACGAACAAATCGAGTATCACCTGTGACTATGGATCACAGCTCAGACTCGATGCTGCCGCTTGAAACCCTGCGCGCCTTCGATGCCGCGGCGCGGGCAGGCAGCTTTTCGGCGGCGGCCGAGAAGCTCAACATCACCCATGGCGCCGTCAGCAGGCAGATCGCCAAGCTCGAGAACTGGCTCGGGCTGAAAGTCTTCGATCGCGGCGCGCGCGGCGTCTCGCTGACCGTCGAGGGCAATCGCCTGCATCTGCGCACCACCGAAGCCTTCGCCCTGATCGCCAGCAATTCGGATCGCTGGGTCGAGCCGCGCGGCACGGCGGTGGTGCGGCTGACCTCGATCCCCTCGGTCAGCGGGCTGTGGTTGATGCCGCGCATGGCGGCGCTGGAGAACCACCCGTCCAAGCTGCGCATCGTGCTCGACGTCGACATCCGCCAGGGCGATCTTGCCGACGAGGGCATCGACCTGTCGATCCGCTGCGGGCGCGGCCGCATTCCGGGCCGGATCTCGGTGCAGCTTTTCGAAGAATATGTGTTCCCGGTCGCCTCGCCGGAATTGGCCAGGGAGATCGGCCGCGGCGATCCGGCCCGGCTGCTCGAATTTCCGGTGATCAACGATTCCGACGCTTCGGCGTGGCGCGCCTGGTTTGCGGCGCAGGAGATGGACTATCGGCCGCGGCCGCACGACCGCCGTTTCGAGGATTACAACCTCGTGCTCGACGCCGCCGCGCACGGGCTCGGCATTGCGCTGGCGCGTCCGCCATTGACGGTGGACCAATTGAAATCGGGCCGCATCGTCGCCGTAGACGAGCGCCGTGCCCTCAGCCCGATATCCTACTGGCTCGACCGGCCGCTGGGGCGGCCGCGCGCCGCGGCAGCCGAACTTGCTCGTCGCATCGCAGTCCAGGCCGGGCTGCCAGCGGAGAGGATCGAAGAGTTTATCATCGCCGAAGAATGAGATGCCTGAAGCGCGTCGCGTTCGACCGGCCTCATGCGACGCGCTTCAGGTTCTTGTGTTTATGCATGTCGTTATCGCAAAACCGCTGCACACTTTTGCGCGACATGCATTGGCATCCGCTTTGCCGGCTTGTTCGAGCAAGTGTCACCAGAAACAGAGGCAGGCAAAGCCAACCAAGCTTGACCTCGCCGCAATTTGTGGCGATGACATCGTCATGAATTTCGGCACCACCCCATGATGAACCGTTTCGAAGGCCCCGGCGGCAAGGAAGCCCGCATCCGCTATCTCGACGGCGATTTCCAGGTGACTAGCCCCGGCGCCTTCGTTCGCTGTGCGGTGACCGGCGAGAGCATCCCGCTCGACGAGCTCAAATATTGGAGTGTCGCCAGGCAGGAACCCTATCTGAATGCCGCTGCATCATTGCGCCGCGAGATCGAAGCGCATCCGGAACTGCGCCGCCGACGGTAGTCCAGCGCAAATGGAAGCCGCCCGTTGCGATCCTGCGCGCCCGCTCTGCCGCGGCGTCAGGCCGGCAACACCGAAACCTTAGAGGTTATCTTGAAATAAAAAACCCGCCTCGGGGCTCGAGGGCGGGTCGTTGGCGAATCATCACCATATGGAAATTAATAGCATAGCTGCCGGCACAAAGCAAGAACAAAATACGCTCGGCCGGCGAAAAGATGCAAATTCCGGTCCCCAGATCGCCTCGGTCTCAAGCTGCCGGTCAGCCTTTGAGCCTGCGCTGCCGCCAGGCATCCAGCGTTTCGTCGATGATGCGTTGCGGCACATGGTCGAGCTCGAAGACGGTGTCGATCTCCAGCACATCGAGCCGGTCGAGGAATTCCGGCGGCGCTGCGCCGTGACGCAGGCGGGCAGCATCCTTGGCAGTGGTAATGAGGCCAAGCCCGGCTTTACGTGCCGTCGCCGCCAATTCGGCAAGCTCGTCCGCGCTGTAGAAATGATGGTCAGGAAACGGTCGGGTCAGCGCAAGCTCGCCGCCGGCCTCGGCTACGGTGTCGAAAAACTTGTCGGGATGGCCGATGCCGGCGAACGCCAGGAACCGCCTGCCGGCCAGCATCACCGTGCTGCTCGGGGCGGTGTGCGCCTCGAAGATCGGCCTGCCGGCGCGCGCTGCCTGACGCACGACCGTGTCGGCCGCGGTGCCCTCGCCCATCTTCAGCAAGGCGCTGGTGAAGACCATCTGGTCGACGATGTTCGCCCGCAGCGGTCCGCCGGGGATGACGCGGCCATTGCCGATGCCATGGCGCGCGTCGACGACGACCAGCGCATAATCGATGTGGATGCGCGCGCTCTGAAAACCGTCATCCATGATCAGGAAATCGCAGCCGAGCTTCTCCAGCAGAAGCCTGGCGCCGGCGGCCCGGTTCGGCGTCACCGCGACCGGCGCATGTTCGGCCAGAAGCAGCGGCTCGTCGCCGACATGCTTGGCGGCGTCATGGTGCGGATCGACGATATGTGGCTGCGCGAAGGAGCCGCCATGGCCGCGCGACAGGAAACCCGGATTGAGCTGCATGCGCCGGGCCTGCTCGGCCAATGCGATCGCCACTGGCGTCTTGCCGGTGCCGCCGACCGTGAAGTTGCCGATGCAGAGCACCGGCGCCTCGACTTTTTCGCGCGGCGCGTGCCGCATGCGGCGACCGGCGATAAGCGCATAGATGGCGGAAAGCGGTGACAGCGCCATGACCCGCCAGTCCGGCTCTTCCCACCAGAAGGGCGGCGCTTCCGAGGTCACGTCAGCGCCCGTTCGCGCCCTTCAGGCGCGACTTGACAACCAGCGGCTGGATATAGGGCTCGAGCGACCTGAGCGTGTGCGCCAGCGCACCGCGCATCTCGTCGACCGTCGCCGCACCCGCCGCCATCATTTCGTGACGAGCCACCTCGTTGGTCAAAAGGAAATTCACGGCGCCGGCCAGCATATCGCGGTCGCGCACCAGCTTGGCGCCGCCACTGTCGAGCAGGCGCTGATAGGCCTCGCGAAAATTCTGGACGTTGCGGCCGGCAAGCACCGCTGTCTCCAGCATGGCCGGTTCCAGCGGGTTCTGGCCGCCCTCGGAAGTCAGCGAACGGCCGACAAAGGCAATTTCCGTCAGCCTCAGATAAAGCCCCATCTCGCCGATCGTGTCGCCGAGCAGAATATCGGTATCGGCGGTGATCCTGTCGCCCTTGCTGCGCTGCGCCAGCTTCAGGCCCATGCCGGAAATCTGGGCGGCCAGCTGCCCGGCGCGTTCGGGATGGCGCGGCACGATGATCGTCAAAAGCCCGTGGTGCCGCTTGTGCAGCATGGCGTGAACTTCGGCCGCGACCGCCTCTTCGCCGTCATGGGTCGAAATCGCCGCCCAGGTCGGGCGAGCGCCGATCTGGCGTTTCAGCGCCGCCAGTGCCCGTTCGTCGGCCGGCGGCGGCGCGGTGTCGACCTTGAGATTGCCGGACACGGTGACCGGCCGGGCGCCGAGCGAAAGGAAGCGCTCGCCATCGAGATCCGACTGGGCGACGACATGGGCGAGATTTTCGAACAATGCTTCGGCGATGTTGGCGCGCTTCTTCCAGGATTTGAAGGAGCGGTCGGACAGCCTGCCATTGACCAGAACCTGCGGCACGCGGCGGGCGCCGAGTTCCAGGATGGTCATCGGCCAGATCTCCGATTCGGCGATGATCGCCAGGTCCGGTTGCCAATGATCGAGGAAGCGGCTGACCGCCGGCTTGAGGTCGAGCGGCACATATTGGTGGATGATGCGGCCGCCCAGCCGTTCTTCGGCGACCTGCGCCGAGGTGACGGTGCCCGTCGTCAGCACGATGTTGACGCCGTAGTCGAGAATGCTCTCGACCAGCGGCACGACGGCGATGGTCTCGCCGACGCTGGCTGCATGGATCCAGATCACCGGGCCTTCGGGGCGCTCGCGTCCGGCGACGCCGTAGCGCTCGCGCCGGCGAATGCGATCCTCCTTGCCTCTGGATGTGCGCCAGGCGACATATGGTCCGACCAGCGGATAGGCGGCGGCCCCGGCGAAGCGGTATGCCGTCAGGAAGGCGCGCGCCCAGCGCATACTCATTTCGAACCGTCCACAAGGCGATAGGCGTCGGCGGTCGCGGCATTGAGCGAGGCCGTGACCTCCTGGCGCTTGCGTTCCATTTCAGCGGCGTCGGCGTTGGCCGGCACGAAGACAGGCGTGCCGACGACGATCGATGAGCGGCCGAAGGGCAGGTTGATCGTTGTCTTGTCCCAGCTGCCCTCGATCACCTTGCGGCGGCTGGTGGCTATCGCGGCAGGCAGGATCGGCCGCCCGGACAGCCGCGCCAGCAGAACGACACCGAGCCCCGCATCGCGCGGCGTGCCGTGGGGAATATCAGCAATCATGGCGACATTCTTGCCGGTGGCGAGCGACTTTTTAAGGGCGATGAGCGCCTTGGCGCCGCCCTTGTCGAGATGCCTTGCGCTTTCGCGCCCGCCAGAGCCGCGCACGGCCTCGATGCCGAATTTCTCGACCATCAGCGCGTTGAGCTCGGCATCGGCGCTGCGCGACACCATGGCAACCAGCGGCCGTCCCTTGGGATAGTAGGCCGGCGTCAGCAGATGCTGGCCGTGCCAGAGCGCGATGATGCCGGGCTCGAGCTGCGCATAGGCGCCGCCGGAAAACTTCGCCGATCCGTCGACCATGCGGTTGGTCAGGCGGACAAGGCGGACGAAATACGCAAACAGCGCGGCAAGCGCATTCTTGACGAATCGCGACTGCGCCAGCGGTTCGCGGATCTTGCGCCAGAACGTCTTCGGCTTGCGACGTCTGACCGCCGACCGCGGGGCTGATCGCTTGACCGTTTCATGGTTCATCGATGTCAACCGGCAGCCTTGTTTTCGGGGTCGAGCAGGCGGTGCAGGTGAACGACGAAATAACGCATATGGGCATTGTCGACGCTGGCTTGCGCCTTGGCCTTCCAGACGGCGTGCGCCGATTGATAGTCGGGATAGATGCCGACTACGTCGAGCGCGTCGAGGTCGCGGAATTCGGTGCCGCCCAGCTTCTTGAGTTCGCCGCCGAACACCAGGTGCAAAAGCTGTTTCTTTCCGTCTTCAGCGGCCATGTCGATCCTTCACATATCGTGAGTTTGGGACAGGTCTAGACCAAAGCCGCCGACTTTGGAACTATTGATGATGGTCAATTGTCCAGCCCGGCGATGACGCCGGCGAGCACAGCGAGGAGTTCGCCGCTGCCGGCGGCAAGCGCGCCGTGGCGGATCACTTCGCCGGCATAGAGCGGCGCGCGGCCGTGCCGATCGAGCACGGCGCCGCCTGCCTCGCGCAGGATGAGGTCGGCCGCGGCGATGTCCCAGTCATGCGCGTTGGCCTTGACGAAGGTGGCATCGAGCTGGCCGCCGGCGATCATCGCCAACCTGTAGGCGAGCGAAGGAATATAGGGCACGCGCTTCAGCCGTTTGTGCCATTTCGCCGACATCAGGTCGATCATCGCCTTCGGTCCGGCGATTTCGGCCGTTTCCGACGGCGGACGCACGCCGATGCGCTTGCCATTCAGGAATGCGCCCTCGCCCGGCAGCGCCCAATAGATTTCGCCCTTCGCCGGGCAGTCGAGCACGCCGGCAAGCGTGCGGCCGTTCTCGACCACCGCGACGCTGACGCACCATGTGGGCAGGCCTTCGAGGAAGCCGCGCGTGCCGTCGATCGGATCGACGACGAAGGTGCGGCGCGCGACAAGCCTTACCGGGTCGTCGACGGTTTCCTCCGACAACCAGCCATAGTCCGGCCGGGCCGCCAGCAAGGTCTCGCGCAGATATTTGTCGGCGGCGTGATCGGCTTCGCTGACCGGCGAGGTGCCGCCCTTCATCCACACCTGCGGATTGTTGTTGAAGTACTGCATGGCGATGAGCCCCGCCTCGCGGGCAGCGTCGCGCAACAGCTCCAGGTCTTCAGTAGCGCCGGCCGAGACGGCCGGGTCAAGCTCCGGCAAGGGTCATTCCTTCGATCAAAAGCGTGGGTGCGGCAGTGCCGAAATTGCGGTCGAGATCGCTCGCCGGAACCATGTTGAGGAACATCGTCTTCAAATTGGAGGCGATGGTCACCTCGGCAACGGGATAGGCCAGTTCACCGTTTTCGATCCAGAACCCTGAAGCGCCGCGGCTATATTCGCCCGTCACCATGTCGACGCCTTGGCCGAACACTTCGGTGACGTAGAAGCCGGTCTTGAGCGACTTGATCAGCTCTTCCGGCGTGCTTTCCCCCGGCTCGATGGCGAGATTGGTCGACGATGGCGTGACCGACGAGCCGCTGCGCGAGCCGCGCCCATTGGTGACGAGGCCGAGTTCCCGCGCCGCCGAGGTCGACAGGAACCAGTGGTTGAGCACGCCCTTGTCGACCATGAACAATTTCTCGCCCTCGACGCCTTCGCCGTCGAAGGGGCGCGAGGCCTGGCCGCGGCGCCGGAGCGGCTCGTCGGTGACGGTGATTGCGGCCGAAGCCACCTTCTTGCCCATCATGTCGCGCAGAAAGCTGGTCTTGCGCGCCACCGCGGCGCCATTGATGGCACCGGCGAGATGGCCGGCAATGCCGCGCGCGACGCGCGGATCGAACACCACGTCGACCGGCCCGGTCGCCGCCTTGCGCGCGCCAATGCGGCGTACGGCGCGCTCACCGGCCTTGCGGCCGATGTCTTCCGGCGCGTCGAGATCGGAAAAATGCTGGCGCGAGGAGAATTCGTAATCGCGCTCCATGCCGGTGCCCTCGCCGGCGATCACGCTGGTCGAGCGCGAAAAGCGCGACGCGACATAATGGCCGACAAACCCATGCGAAGTGGCGAGCACAAGGCCGCCGAGCCCGGCGCTGGCGCCGCTGCCGGCCGAATTGGTGACGCCCTTGACGGCAAGCGCCGCCGCCTCGGCGGCAAGGGCTGCTTCCTTCAACTGGTCCGCCGATACCTCGGTGGCGTCGAACAGATCGAGATCGCGCGGCTTTTTGACCAGCAAGGCCGGATCGGCGAGACCCTGATAGGGATCTTCGGGCGACACTTTGGCCATGGCGACGGCGCGCTCAGCCAGCATATTGGGGTCGGATGCCGCCGTTGCCGAAACGCTCGCCACGCGTCTGCCGACGAAGACGCGCAACGAGACGTCCTCGCTCTCGGACGCCTCTGTGCCTTCGACCTTGCCAAGCCGCACCGACACACCGGTCGAGCGGCCGCGCACGGCAACCGCATCGGCGGCATCGGCCCCGGCCCGTTTGGCAGCCTCGACCAGGGCCGCGACGCGATCGGTCAGTTTCGCTGCGTCGAGCGTATCGGTCATGCGCATAATCCTGTTATTTCCGGCCGGCTGAAGGGCAGCCGCTGCTGCACCATCTATTGTCCCGGTGCGGCTTCTGCAATGGGAGAAGGCGCAAAGCGGTGTCAGGCGGGTGAGCGGCAACGGCGAGATCGACAATCCCTCAGGAAGCGGCCACCGGCGTCCAGATCACGTCGTCGATCCTGAGCGCGCCGGTGGCGAGCATCACCAGCCGGTCGAAGCCGAGCGCCGCGCCGCTCGCTTGCGGCATGATCGCGAGCGCGGCGAGGAAATCCTCGTCGATCGGGTAGCGTTCGCCATAGACACGCTGCTTTTCGTCCATTTCGGCGGCAAAGCGCTGGCGCTGCTCGGCCGGATCGGTCAACTCGCCAAAGGCGTTGGCGAGCTCGACGCCGCAGCAATATAGCTCGAAACGCTCGGCGGTGCGCGGATCGTCGGCGCTCGGCCTGGCCAATGCCGCCTCCGAGATCGGATATCCGAAAAGAATGGTGGCGCGCCCCTGCCCCAGCACCGGTTCGATTTTTTCGACCATCACCCGGCTGAACAGGTCGGCCCAATTGTCGTCGGGCGCGGTCCGCAATCCGGCCTGGACCAGGGCGGCATGCAATCCCGCGCGGTCGGTGGTGCCATCGGCTGCAATCGTCGCCAGCAGATCGATGCCGGCATGCCGCATGAAGGCTTCGGCGATGCTCAACCGTTCCGGCTCGGCGAACGGGTCGACCTCGCGGCCGCGGAAGCTAAAACGCTTTGCGCCCGCCCGTTCGGCCGCCAGCGCGACGAGCTCGGCGCAATCGCGCATCAGGCTCTCATAGGTCTCGCCGACGCGGTACCATTCGAGCATGGTGAACTCCGGATGGTGCAAGGGGCCGCGCTCACGGTTGCGCCACACAGCAGCGAGGCTGAAGATGCGCTCCTCGCCGGCGGCAAGCAGCTTCTTGCAGGCGAATTCCGGCGAAGTGTGGAGGTAGAGCGGCTGGCGCTGCCCGTCCGGCCCGATCGCCTCGGTGGCAAAGGCCGACAGATGCGCTTCATTGCCGGGCGAGATCTGCAGGGCCGATGTCTCCACCTCCACGAAGTCACGGCGGGCGAACCAGTCGCGCATGCCGACGGCAATGGCGTTGCGCAGGATCAGCCGCGGCCGGCGGTCGGCATGGACATGCGGCGTCCACCATGGCGAAGCGGCGGTCATCGGCTTCAGGCGAATTGCACAGAGGGCTGGCGATTGCGGCCAAGATGCGCTAGGCCGCACCCAACGGCCTCTCCAGCCGATTTGCGCCAACAAATTTTATCAGGATGGAAACCCGTGAAGGTCATCGCCAGCTCCTTACGCAAAGGCAACGTCGTCGAAAAGGACGGCAAGCTTTATGTGATCCTCTTTGCCGAAAACATTCATCCTGGCAAGGGTACGCCGGTCACCCAGCTCGACATGCGGCGTATCTCCGACGGGGTTAAAGTTTCCGAGCGTTACCGCACCACCGAGCAGGTCGAGCGCGCCTATGTCGAGGAGCGCGAGCACACTTTCCTCTACCAGGACGGCGAAGGCTTTCATTTCATGAACCCGGAGAGCTACGACCAGGTGGCGGTGCCGGAGAGCGTGGTCGGCGACATGGCGCCTTATCTGGTGGAAGGCATGCCGGTGCAGATCTCGCAATACAACAGCATCGCCATCTCGCTGGTGCTGCCGCAGCGCGCCACTTTCGAGGTGGTCGAGACCGAGCCGGTGACCAAGGGCCAGACCGCGTCCTCGTCCTACAAGCCGGCAACGCTGTCCAACGGCGTGCGTACCCTGGTGCCACCACACATCAGCGCCGGCACCCGCGTGGTGGTGATGACGGCGGATGGCGCGTATGTCGAGCGCGCGAAGGATTGAGGCGCGAAGCCTGAAACGCCACGCCGAAAGTTCAAGGCGGCCGGTCATCGTCCAGCGCCTTGCGCCAGGGGCTTTCGAGCATTGGGACGCGGCACGCAGACCGAAGCGTCAACGCTCCGCCAGTTCTTTCCTATTGCACGACGCCAGCGGGCAATCTCTGGGCCTCGAGCAACGCCGACCGTCCCTTTCGCCAGGTGCCAGGTGGAATGCCGACGAACTTTTTGAAGGCGCGATTGAACGCGGCTTCCGACTCGTAGCCGACCTCGGCACCCGCTTGCGCGATGCTCATTTCGGGCCGTTCGAGCAAACGTCCCGCCAGTTGCAGACGCCAGCGAGCAAGATAGTGCATCGGCGAGACCTCGACATAGTGGGTAAAGCGGCTCGCAAACGCCGTGCGCGAGAGCCCTACTTCGCGGGCGAGCCGGTCCAATGTCCATTCCTCCCTGGGGCGAGCGTGGATGAGCCGGAGCGCCTCGCCGACATGTGGATCCCGCAGGCCTGACAGCCAGCCGCGCGAATCGCCGGGGAGGGTCTCGAGATGGCGGCGGATGATCTCGACAAACATCAGCTCGCTCAGCTTGGCGAGGATCGTTTCACCGCCCGCCCGCCCACTGCCACCTTCCGCCAGCGCCAGTCGAAACAGGTCGATAACCCAGCTGCTTGCATCGGCGGGCTTGCGGGCACACAGGATGGCCGGCAATGCGGCGAGGAGAGGATTAAAGGGACGTGCATCGCAGCCAAGATATCCGCAAATGAACCGGGTCCGCTCGTCTCCGCCGCCACCATGGATCACCGCGAACGGCAGGCTCTCGTCTATCGGCCGATAATACATCGCCATATTGGGTTCGCCTCGCGCCCCGAGAGAAGAGCTCAAGACATTCGGAACACCACCGGGGAAGACAACCACATCACCGGCGTTCACGAGCACCGGGGGCACCGAATCGTCTGCCAGCGCGGCCCAGCACGAGCCCGACATCACGGCATGAAAAGAAATGATGTGCTCTGCCTCCGGCATGATGGCGGCGGCAATGTCGGCCGTGCCCGGCGACTCGCCGACCCAGGGAGAGCTGGCGTCGACGTCGAAATAGATCGCACCGGTGAGGCGAACGGCTCGGAGCACATCGGAAAGGACATCCATGCACTACACCTCCGGAAACGATCGGCTACTCCCTTTGACAACGAGTTTTTCGGCCAGGCATCTCGAACTATCCGGCAATACAGCCGCCCGAGCAACTACCCATCCGGTCTAATCCTACTCTGAACGATCGGGCAACAGAAATGGACGATGTGACATTTGCGGGAACAGCGGACGGGATTAGCGTTTCATCGACCGGCCGACAGGTCCAATAACAGGGAGGAATGTCATGCACGATGAAGACATCACCAAATTCGCAGCAAGCCTGCGGGGCGAAGTCATCCGGACCGGCGACGCCCGCTATGATGAGGCCCGCAAGCTCTACAACGGCATGATCGACAAGCGGCCGCTGATCATCGCCCGCTGTGTGGACGTGGCCGACGTGATCACAGCGGTGAATTTCGGCCGCGACAACAATTTGCTGGTTGCAGTGCGTGGCGGCGGCCATAACGGACCAGGATTGGGGAGCTGCGACGACGGTCTGGTGATCGACCTGTCGGCGATGAACGGCGTGCGCGTCGATCCGGACGCCCGTACGGCGCGGGTAGGCCCGGGCTGCACTCAGGGCGACCTCGACCACGCAACCCATGCCTTTGGCCTGGCCGTACCGGCGGGCATCATCTCGACCACCGGGGTCGCCGGACTGACGCTGAGCGGCGGCCATGGCTATCTGACGCGCAAATATGGCCTGACCATCGACAATCTGGTCGAGGCCGATGTCGTGCTTGCCGACGGAAGCTTCGTCACCGCCAGCAAGGAGCGGAACCCTAGCCTGTTCTGGGCGCTTCGCGGCGGCGGCGGCAATTTCGGCGTCGTCACCAGCTTTGTGTTCAAGCTCCACCAGGTCAGCATGGTCTTTGCGGGGCCGATCGCATGGGATCAGCGCCAGGCCCGCACCATCATGCAGCATTATCGCGAGTTCCTGCCGCGCGCGCCCGAGGAACTCGGGATCTTCCTCGGGCTCAAGACGATCCTGTCGAGCGCACCGTTCCCGGAAGAGTTTTGGGGAAAGCGGATGTGTCTGCTGATGTGTTGCTACAACGGCCCGGAGGAAAAGGGCAGAGAGGCGCTTGCTCCGCTACTCGATGCGCTGCCCGCGCCCTGGTTCAACTGGATGGGAATGATGCCCTATCCCGCGGTGCAGAGCATGTTCGATGGGCTCTACCCGAAGGGGATGCAGTGGTACTGGCGGGGCGATTTCGTCAAGACGCTGTCCGACGAGGCGATCGACGCCCATCTCGAGCAGGCGGCGAAGACGCCGAGCGAGCTATCGCTCATGCACCTCTATCCGATCGACGGCGCTGTCCATCGCGTCGGCAAAGACGAGACACCCTGGAATTACCGTGATGCGACCTGGTCGATGGTCATCGCCGGGATCGATCCGGACCCACAGAAAGCGGGGCCGGTGACGCGCTGGACCAAGGCCTACTGGGAGGCCGTGCATCCGTTCGATCTGGGTGGCGCCTACCTGAACTTCATGATGGATGACGAGGGTGAGGGAAGGCTCAAGGCGGCTTATGGCGATAACTACGAGCGCCTGGCCTCGCTGAAGAAGAAATACGACCCGAACAACCTCTTCCGGGTGAACCAAAACATCCGGCCGGCTGCTTGACGGCGGCCCTCGTCAGGCCGGCAAGTGTTGTATCGTACCGGCCGGGCCAGCTAAGGCCCGGCCGGTACGATAGGTTGCCGCACAGGACGCTCAGCGGCCTACAAGCGCGATACTCGGCCGGGCTCGGCGACCATGTTCCATGAGCCATGTCTGACATGCGTCGAATCGGTCGGCCTGCCCGCTCAGGTCACCCGTAGCGCTGCTTCAACAGGCAAGTCCGGGAGCAGGCAATGCGGTCAACGGGTTATGCCTCAGCGACTGCTTCTCGCCAGGCCGATCGCGCCGGCAGCCTACCGACAATTTCACGCTTCGATGCGGACGTCCGACGTCACCACGACACCCTTCAGTCCTCCTCGAGGACCGGTATCCCCTTAAGAACTAGATAAATTAGCAGTTTCTTAATTGCCTTTGGAACTTTGTAGCTTGCGTTCCATTTTCAACCGCATGCGAGAGTCTGTGGTCCAAGGCCCGGGAATAACGGTGAACAGGTCACCGCCGCGCTACTCGCTGGTCCTGCCCGTATACAATGAAGAACAGGTGCTGCCTCGGCTGATCGAGCGGATCAGTTCGCTTATCGGCCGGCTGGACGGCGAAACGGAGGCCATCTTCGTCGATGACGGAAGCCGCGATGGAAGCGTCGAATACCTTCAAAAGGTGGTCGCCGCCGAGCCGCGCTTTCGGCTGATCGAATTGTCCCGCAATTTCGGCCACCAGGTGGCGATTACCGCCGGCATGGACGCCGCTGCGGGCGATGCCGTCATCGTCATGGATGCGGACCTGCAGGATCCGCCGGAAGTCGTTCTCGATCTGGTGGCTAAGTGGAAGGAAGGTTTCGAGATCGTCTACGCCCGCCGGGTCAAGCGCGAGGGCGAATCCTGGTTCAAGCGCTTTACGGCAAGTCTTTTCTATCGCCTGCTGGAGAAAATGACGTCGGTCGATATTCCGCGCGACGTCGGCGACTTCCGCCTGGTCGGCCGCAAGGCGCTGGAAACCTTCAAGCGTATGCCCGAACATGACCGCTTCGTCAGGGGCATGTTCGGCTGGATGGGGTTCAAGCAGACGGCCGTGCCATTTGAGCGCCACGCACGAACCCTGGGCCAGACCAAATACCCGTTCTGGAAGATGCTGCACCTTGCGGTTCACGGCATCGTCAGTTTCTCCGAGAAGCCGTTGCGCCTGGCGCTCTGGGGCGGGTTGGTCATTTCCGCGCTTGCGGGGGTCTTTGGCGCCTACGCCATCTTTGCCTGGTTTTTTGAAACCGGGATCATTGCCGGGTGGACATCCACGGTGGTGATCGTGTCGCTCCTGTGCGGGATCAACCTTTTCATGACCGGCGTGGTCGGACTCTACGTCGGCAGCATCCACGCCGAGGTGAAACGCCGCCCGCTTTATGTCATCGATCGGCTCACCGGCTTCGACGAGTCGATGCGTGCCGCCTCCGGTGAGCGCCGCCGATCGTTTCACAAACCCAGGAGTGGAGTCCCCGCCAATGGCCGAACTCTTCGACAGCTATAAATCCAACTATGGCGAGGCGGTCGAAGGGTCCATCCGGTTTTCCGGACTCAGCCACGACTTCTTCCTTGTCGCCAAGGCGGATCTGCTGCGGCGTCTGGTCTTCGAGCGAAAGCTTCGGCAGGGTGGGTCGGCTGTAAGGGCGCTGGATGTCGGCTGCGGCGTCGGTTCGCTCCACCCCTACCTCGACGGTGCTTTCGACAGCGTCGATGGTTGCGATGTCTCGCAAGAATCGATTTTGCACGCCAGCCAACACAATCCGCGTGTGGCCTACAGGACCTGCAGCACTCAAGGGCTGCCTTACGAGGACGGCACGTTCGATCTGGCTTTCGCCAGTTGCGTCGTCCATCACGTTCCGCCCTCCTCCTGGCTCGATTTCTTCCTGGAAATGCGGCGCGTCGTACGGCCGGGCGGCGTCGCCTGCATTATCGAGCACAATCCTTACAATCCACTGACGCGCCTTGCTGTGTTCCGGTGTCCGTTCGATCACGACGCGGTTCTGCTCAACGCCGCCAAAGCGAGGTCCGTTTTTCAGGAAACAGGCTTCCGGGACATCCGCTCCGAGCATTTCCTGCTGCTGCCATCGGCAAGGCCCTTGGCCAGAAGGGTCGAGCGGGTATTCGCGCCTTTGCCGCTTGGAGCGCAGTATGCGTGTAGTGCGCGTGTCTGAGCGCCGTTCAACCGGCGACGCCGGGCTGAGGGTGCTGGCGCGCTTCGGGTCGGTCGGCATCGCCGCAACGATCCTTTATGCAGTGATGGCCACCGCTTTGGTAAAATGGCAACGGTTCGGCCTCTCGCCGGTCGGTGCCTCGCTCGCGGCTTACACCGCAGCCGCCCTGTTTTCTTATCTCGCGCATAAGTTCGTGACTTTCGCGTCGAGCGGATCGCATCGATCGGAAGCTCCGCGTTTTTTCTTGCTGACGGCGACAGGCTTCGCCGTTGCCTACGCGGCGCCGGCGGTTTTGACGGCCAAACTCGGCCTGCCGCCGATCATCGCCATTCTGGTTACATGCTTGCTTGTTCCAGCGGTCAATCTTCTCATGCTCGACCGGTGGGTTTTTGCGCAGCGAAGACCCGGCCAGCAACGTGATCGCCCGCCCTAACCCGGCTCAACAGGATCGAGCCGGAACGACAACAATTTGATGGCGCGCTTGTAGATGTTGCTGGCGGCCGAACTTGGCGGAATGCCGTCGAGGTAGTCGAAGGCGACATCGAGTATCCTGGCCTCGGCGAGGGCCGCCGTTGGAATGACGAACGAGACCGTTCGCGGCTCTTTGCCGGACAGCGTCACCGCATGCACCCGAACGCCATTCACCGAAATAATAATCCGCTGCGTGACCTGCGGCGGGCGAATGGCGGCGGCCATTTGCAGCGTGGCCGTCACACTGTCGTGGAGCGGCGGTATCTTCAGCCGAAGCCGCGAGGTCTCGCCTAGGGAATGGGTGCCGTCGGCAACGGGTCCCGACCAGCCGCAGACCCTCATGCCGGCTGCCTTTTTGGCTCCGTCGGACCGGAACGACACCGTCTCGCCTAGGGTATAGCTGCCGACCGCATCGCGATTGAGGCAGGTCGTCGTCCGGTCAATGTAATAGGCGCGATAATCGGCGTTGACATTCGGATTGAGAGCAAGCGCAAGAATGACGATTTCCGTTCCCGCCAGAACCGCCGCCAGCGCGTAGCTGGCAAGCCTGGCCCCGCGCAGATACCGGCCCGAAATGTCAGACCAGGGCAAGATAGCCTCCGATCCATGCCACGGTCATGAAATAACAGGCGCCCAGGAAGAGAGCCAGAGCCGCAAGAAAAGTCAGCTTCGACGCCGACGACAGCATGGCCAGCAATATTGTCAGAGGTGCAAGCCCAACGACGTATCTGACCATCGAGGCCAGGTTCGTGATCAGCGGCAGGATGATGCAGCAGGCGCAGAACAACGCGGCGCCATATTGCCTGCGAACCGCCAGAACCGCCGATAGCGCCAGTCCGATGAGTGCGGCGAGCGCGCTCCATTGCGGCGCCGTGGGCAGCCATCCAGTTGTCGGAACGGCCGAAAACCCGTCCCATATAAAGGCGAGCGGATTGCCCGGCACCCGTCCAAACGCGCGCTGCACGTGCAGGAAGGCAAAGCCGTCGCCGACGGTCAGATAGAGAAACAGGATGTAGGCGAATAGGCCGGCTGGCGAGATGAAGATGGCGACCAGCAGATCCGGTCGGCCAAGCAGCCAACGCGGGAACGACAGCGTCGATCCGCCCTTTGCGCGGTAATCCGTGAACATCTGAATGACGGTCGCGAATACAACGAGCACCCCGACGAGCCTGGTTGCCGACAGGAGAGCCGATGACAGTCCCGCAGCCAGATAGCTGGAGCGTTTGAACGCCAGAAAAACGCACGAAGTCAGGAGTACGAAAAGAGGTTCGGTCAGGAAAGTCGTGAAGTGATAGGAGAACGGGCCGCTGAGCAGGAAGGCGCAATACAGAACATAAGCGCGCATGTTCTTCTCGAGCAGTGGCCACGCCACCAGACAGGCGGCATAGCTGCACGCAATCGATGTGATCGACGCGACGAGTATCGTCGGAAAGCGGAAAACAGACCGGATTGCCGCCACCAGCATCGGATAGAGCGGGAAAAAGCCCCAGCGTCCGACATTGCTCTGGCCTGGAATGGGAAAGCGCTCATAGCCGTGTTCGGAAATGCCGACATACCACGCGCAATCCCAGCGGCAGAGCGCCTGGGCATAGGCCGCGAAGCCGGGTTCTGCCGAAACCGAAGCAAATGCGGCATAGCGAATGGCCAGCCCACTGACGACGAAAGCCAACGGCACCGCGACGACGGCTACCGCAACAAAGCGGCCACCGGCGTTCGGACGCGCGACAGCTTCGAGCGCCAAAATCTGCCTCCACCCGTTCAAATGGCAGGCGCCACTCAAAGCTAGATGACGCGCGCCCCGGCGAATTCAAGGCGTTCACGCGGCTCAAATTGGCGATACCGCTATCCGGCGCTTCTGAGCCAGACCAGCATCTCGCCGGGGTCGCGGTTGTGCCAGGCGAAATGCGGCACGGCGCCGACTTTCACTTCCTCGACCGCCGGCGGTTCGGTGCGGTAGAGCCCCTTTCCAGTTTTCGAAAGTCTCCTTTTGGCAATCGCCGAAAGCGTGACGCCGCCGCCCAGACGGTTCGCTGCTTGTGTGCCTCGATCTCAGCCGTTCGCGGCAGAGCGATGCGGTGCCGTGGCTGGAATTCGACGCGCAAAAGTCCGCCGCGTATTTTGTGCGATTCCGTCAAGCTGTTGTACACGACAGTTTTGAACCCTGATGCCGCGCCCGCGTACTCGGCCCTTGAGAATCCTCCAGCCTTCGGCAACATGGCGGCAAAGCTGAGAGTGTGAGGATGAGCAAGGTCATTTCCGCCGCATCGCGGCGTCAGTCGGCGCCGCGCAAGTCACCGATGGCGCTGACCGAGGCGCTGGTCGCCCGCACCTTGCGGGCGGTCGAGGACGCCGGGCCGACGCCGGGCATGGTCTACATGACCGATGTCGATTACGCGCGCATTCGCGACGAGGTGCTGGCCGGCGCGCCGGCCGGGCCGGTGAAGCTGTTCGCCTATGGTTCGCTGCTATGGAAGCCGGCCGGCGAGGTCAGGGGTGGCGAACGGGCCGTAGCGACGGGCTGGCACCGTTCGTTCTGTTTTACGGTGCAGCGCTTCAGGGGCACGGTGGAGCAGCCCGGCCTGATGATGGCGCTCGACCGCGGCGGCCAATGCCAGGGGATGGTGTTCGAGATCGCCGAGCCAGTGGCGGCCAATCTCGAAGCGCTGCTGCGCCGCGAGATGACCATCCTGCCGGCCGTCAACGTGCCGCGCTGGCTGCAGGTCAGGACGGGCGACGGCATGGGCCAAGCGCTTGGTTTCGTTGTCGATCCCGCCAATCCGCGCTATGCCGGCAAGCTCGAAAAGCGAGCGATAGCGGCGACCCTGGCCACGGCCGTCGGCCATTGGGGTTCGGGCGCCGAATATCTGTTCGAGACCATTCGCCATCTCGACGCCTGCGGCATCCGCGACCGCAATCTCTGGCAGCTGCAGGAACTTGTGGCCGAGGAGATCGGCCGGGCGCCGCCGTCGGGCTTTATTCGTCCCTGAGCCAGACCAGCATCTCGCCGGGATCGCGGTTGTCCCAGGCGAAGTACGGCACGGCGGTGACTTTCGCTTCCTCGACCGCCGGCGGTTCGGTGCGGTAGAGCCCCTCTTCCCAGTTTTCGAAAGTCTCCTTTTTGGCAATCGCGGAAAGCGTGACGACGCCGCCCAAAAGGTTCGGCTGCTTGTGTGTCTCGATGTCGGCCGTTCGCGGTAGAGCGATGCGGTGCAGCTGGCTGGAATTGTCGGTCTCTTCGATGCAATAGATCAGCGGTCCGCGCGCCAGTGCGACGCGGCCGATATCCTGCCGCACCTGCGGGTTGGCGTAGAGGCGGTCGACGGCCATTTCGAGATCGAGCTCGACGCGGTCGCCCTTGCGCCATTCGCGGCGGATCGCGGCATAGCCGTCACTGGTGACAGCATCCAGATCGATATCGGCGCCGTTGACCTTGAGCGTTGCCTTGCGGCACCAGGCCGGCAGCCGCAGGTGCAAGGTGAACTCGGTCGGCGCTTCCGGTTCGACGGAGATCGAGACCGCGCCGTCCCAGGGATAATTGCTGGTCTGGGTGAGCTCTATCTGCGCCCCGGCGATATCGAAACGAGCCGTGCCGTTTCCATAGAGGTGGACGGCAAGTGCTGTGTCCGACAGGCCATAGAAATAGCTGCCGATCGAGGCGACCATGCGCCCGACATTGGGCGGGCAGCACGGGCAGCGGTGCCATTTCCAGCGGTGGTGGGCGCCGCGGCTTTCGAGCGGATTTTCGTAGAAGAACAGCGAGCCGTCGAGCGACAGGCCCGAGATCGAGCCGTTGTAGAGCGCCCGCTCCATGATGTCGGCGTAGCGCGCATTTGGGCCCATGCCGAGCATGCGGCTTGCCCAGAACACCAGGCCGACCGAAGCACAGGTCTCGGCATAGGCGGTGTCGTTGGGCAGGTCGTAATCGGCGGTAAAACCCTCGTTGTGCGACGATGGCCCGAGACCGCCAGTCACGTAAAGGTTCTTGGTCATGAGATCGTCCCACAGCCGGTCGAGCGCCACCCGCAGCGTGTCGTCGCCATATTCGGTGGCGATGTCGGCCATGCCCGAATAGAGGTACATCGCCCGCACCGCATGGCCGACGACCTTGTCCTGCTCGCGAACGGGCTTGTGCGACTGGTTGTATTCGTAGGTCTTGAAGTGATAGGCCTTCGGGTCGGCGCCGCGGGCGCGCGCCTCCTCGTCGAAATAATGCGGCTGCTGGCCGCGCTGATCGATGAAGTATTTGGCAAGCTCCATGTATTTGCGCTCGCCCGTCACCCGCGCCAGCTTGACCAGCGCCAGCTCGATCTCCTCGTGGCCGCAATAGCCCTTCTTCTTGCCGGGCTCGGGACCGAATGTTTCTGCGATATGGTCGGCGTAGCGGCACATGATATCGAGCAGCTTGCGTTTGCCTGTGGCCTGGTAATAGGCGACCGCGCCTTCGATCAGGTGGCCGGCGCAATAGAGCTCGTGG
This sequence comes from Mesorhizobium sp. M0778, assembly GCF_040320105.1. Taxonomy (NCBI): domain Bacteria; kingdom Pseudomonadati; phylum Pseudomonadota; class Alphaproteobacteria; order Hyphomicrobiales; family Phyllobacteriaceae; genus Mesorhizobium; species Mesorhizobium sp. M0778. Next base: position 40,735 of record NZ_JAMYPA010000035.1, read on the forward strand.
CAATCGCGCAGATTGGTCCAGCGCAGGCCCGGCTGGATGCGCTGGTACCAGCTCGACAGATAGCCGTCGGGCTGCTGCAGCTTGCCATACATGTCGATGACGGCGTCGATCTTCTTCTCCAGCTCCTCGTTGCGGCGGCGGTAGAGCGAATAGGCGGCGGTCTCGATGGTCTTGCCCCAGTCGGAGTCCCAGAACATCTGGGTCGTCACCGTCGATCCGGTGAATTCGTTGCCGGCGGTGGCTGCCTCGTCCGGCGACGGTGAATGGAATGGAATGACGACGCCGGGCGACGGCCGGTCCGGATCGATCTGCTCGAGCATGCGCGCCTCGACGCAGCGATCGTAGAGGATGCCGGCGGTTTTGCTCGCGACGGCATCGACGCGGTCGCCCCAGAAGCCGCGCACGTCGACCTGCGGCACCGGCAGCGGACGGAAGGCGAGTTTTGGCTTGGCGCCCTGACTGGCGGATGGCGATGCGGTCATCAATTTACTCCGGTTCGGTTCGATTGGTCACTTGACGGCCCCTGCCATCAGGCCGCGGATGTAGAAGCGCTGCAGCAGCAGGAAGAGCACCAGGCACGGCACCATCATCACGGTGACGCCGGCCTGCACGGCGCCCCAGTCGATGGCGCCGAAGCGGCCGGACTGCAGTGCGGTCATCATGATCGGCAGCGTGAATTTGGACTGGTCGGTCATCAGCACGAGGGCCGCCAGAAACTCGTTCCAGGCGCCAAGGAAGGCAAACAGCGCGATGGTGACGATGCCCGGCCAGACCAGCGGCAGCATGACCCTAAGCAGCATGGTGACATTGTTGGCGCCGTCCATGCGCGCGGCCTCCTCGATCTCGCGCGGCACCGCGTCGAAGGCGTTGCGCATCATGAAGATTGAGAACGGCAGCTGCAGCGTGACGTAGACGCAGACCAGCCCGGTCAGCGTGTTGTGCAGGCCGATTTTTGTCAGCACCAGGAAGATCGGCGTCAGGATCGACTGGAACGGGATCATGATCGTCGACAGGATGACGACGAAGAGCAGGTTCTTCAGCGGAAAGCGGAAGCGCGAGAAACCGTAGCCGGCGAGCACGCTGACGATCACCGACAGCACCACCGTCATGACCGAGACATAGATGCTGTTTTGCGCCGGCAGCCAGAGGCCATCGCCGAAGGTGTTGAGCGTGGCGTAATTCTCTAGCGAAAAGCCCGTCGTCGGCCAGGGCGGCAGCGGCGGCTGGCGCGCCTCCTGCGCCGGCTTGAAGGCCGAAAGCACCGTCCAGGCGATCGGTGCCAGGAACAGAATGGATGCGATGATGCCGGTCGCATGCTCTGCGAACTGCATACCTATCCGGCGTTTGCGGCTGCGGGCCTGCGCCATCAGTCGACCCCCTCTGGCTGGCGCAGCAGCCGCAGCTGGATGAGGCTGAGCGCCACCAGGATGACCAGCAGGACCATCGAAAGCGCCGCGCCGTAGCCGAGCTTGAACGACACGAAGGACTGGTTGAAGATCCAGTAGACGGCGGTCAGCGTCTGGTTGCGCGGGCCGCCGCGCAGGATGATGTAGAACTGGTCGAAGGCAAGGATCGAGCCGGCCACCGACAGGATCAGCGCCAGCGCCAGCGTGCGGCGCATCAGCGGCAGGGTGATGGCGCGAAACCGCGCGAATGGCCCTGCCCCGTCGATCATCGCCGCCTCCTGCAGATCCGGCGGGATCGACTGCAGGCCGGTCATCAGGATGATCATGGTGAAGCCCGCCACCTTCCACACCACCATGGCGATGATCGACCAGAAGGCCGGCTGGAAGGTCGCCAGCAGATTGAATTTCTTTTCGGTCAGGCCAAGCTCGAAAGCGGCCGGGCTGAACAGGCCGGAATCGACGTTGAGCAGCCATGACCACAAAAGGCTCGCCGAGGCAAAACCGATGACCGCCGGCATGAAGAAGGACGTGCGGTAGAAGCCGGTCAGCTGCCGCGGCCTTTCGATGAACAGCGCCAGCGGAAAGGCGACGGCGAAGATCGCGATCGTCACCACCACCGTGTAGTAGCCGGTGAACCGCAGCGCGTTCCAGAAGCGGGTGTCGCGCAGGATCGCCCAGTAATTGTCGAGCCCGACAAAGCTGTGCGCGCCCATCAATGGCCAGTTGTGCAGCGACATCCAGGCGGTCATGCAAAGCGGCACGATGAAGAAGACCACGACCAGGGCAACGGCCGGCGCGACATAGAGCAGGCCGATCAACTGCCGGCGGCCGGCGCCGACCAGTTTGTATGCGCGTGCCGGGGTGGCGGTGATTGCTGTGATGGTGGTCATGTCTGGCCGCTCGGTGGTTGAAGGGCAATCACATCGGGAGAATACCCCCACACCCCCCTTTACAACCCAAATTAGAAGGGGAATTAGGGGGAAGACGACCAAAACCCCACGGGGGAGGCGGTGTGTTAT